>NZ_CP042913.1:594337-933530 GCF_008065115.1 Bythopirellula goksoeyrii
CCATGCTTCCGTTTTCAGTACTTCCTGTTAAACTCGCCATCGTGGCAGTCTCCTTCGCTTGGGGGAATGAATCGTAACAATCCAATTCCTACCAAGCAGGGGCTGCCCAAACAATCTGCGCAATAATTAGGACGTTATCATTGTAGTTACGCATGACAAGGATTTCGGCGAACTTGCTTTTCGCTATGGCTTAACCTCGGATTGTGGAGTAGTCCTCATTCGCCTAGCAGGGAACAATCCGCAATCTGATAGCAACCATACGTTTGAGGTTCTCCAGAGTCGCGACGATTGGTCCGGGAATTTCAGCGTTATCGAGTATGGTAGAGTGCGAATGAGAAAGTTAACGACAGCCAGCCAAAGCAAGAAACCAAAGTGACTGTCTGGGCGACAACGTTGAACCCCTGCGAGTTCATCCAGAAGCATGCGTTGGATGTGAAGAATTTGGATGTGTAGTTGTCACCCGATAAGCTCAACGAATCGCTTTAATAGAGTATTTGCTTCTGGCGTTTCTCGACAGGTCGCGGCGAATTCGCCATACGGTATGCCGACAATTTGTTCGACGTATCGGGGATAGGCCTCCACGCGTTGCAAGAAGCCTGCGCGATCGAGTTCTGGATGGAACTGCGTGCAATAGATGGGCAAATCTGCGAGGCGAAACGCCTGATTGCGAACTTCCGGAGTCGAAGCCAGCAGGACTGCACCGGGTGGCAGTGCAACGACGTGGTCCTCGTGTCCCGCATGGCCCAGAAAACTGTGCGGCAACTGTCCAAACAGGGGATCGGTTTGGCCCGCGACCGTCAATCCTAACTCGACGTTGCCCAGTTCCGCGTGGGCCGGATCGTGAATGCATTTTCCGCCGAGTGCCCGAGCGAAGGCTTGAAATCCCCAACACGAAGCAAAGGTAGGCTTCGCCAGATCGGCCAATTGCCGCAGTGAATCGAGAATCCGCTCGAGCCAGGGCCCCTCATCCGTGACGGAGTAGTCCCCGCTGCCGCCCAGCAGAACAATGTCTGCTCGATCAAGGTCGGCTTTGGTGGGATTTGCGCGAAGCAGGTCAACGCGTTCGATGCTCTGCCTTGAGCAGGTGAGGGCTCGGGCAAAACAGTCGACCTCTTGCTCGCGCATATGATCGTCTTGATTTCGGACTTGCAACAACAAGAAATTGGGCAGTTGGTTCCGTGCCATGCAATCGAACTCGCTTCGCGGGGGCAAACCATCGCGGTCATTAGCACCATTTATGATAGTTTCTCGCGGAGACGCAGAGGCGCAGAGATTTCGGGTTTGCTACTCTGCTGTCTCAGTGCCTCTGCGAGAGACAATTCCCTATTAAGCAAGACATAGGACAAGATTGCAAGCCACTTCATGATTTGTTGCGAGGGCTACTACCTGGCTTATCAAGAATTCTTCTGCAGGGCTGCCACTTGGAGTCGCTTGATCAACAAAAAAAGCCCCGACCATAGGGGGATGGTCGGGGCTGGGTCGGAAATCTAGCTTGGGAGGTGATTAGATTTCCAACGCGATCTTTTCTTCTTGGGCTGCGAGTCGCAGCTTGTTGAGCGCCCGGGCTTCGATCTGACGGATGCGTTCCTTGGTGACGCCCAGTTCCTCGCCGACCTGCTTCAAGGTCTGAGGTTCCTTGGAGTGGTCCAGGCCGAATCGGCCGACGATGATCTGACGTTCCCGTTCGTCAAGACGGCCGAGTACCCGTTGGATCTTCGAGACACGATCTTGCTGCAAGGTCTCCTCGACCATGGGGTTCGCGCGCTTTTCCTGAGTTGCGTCAAACAGTTCGTCGTAGCTCGTGCGGAACCGATCGCGCTGGCGATACTCGCCGGGGATCGTGCGGGCGAAGTTCTTCATGATTGCCCAGCTGGCATACGTGCTGAACTTGTTGCCGCGGGCAAAGTCGAACTTCTCCACCGCTCGCAGCAAGGACAAATTGCCATCGCTCACCAGCTCAAAGAAATTCTGATCAGGCTTCACGTGCCGTTTGGCGATTGAGACTACCAACCGCAAGTTGCAGCGGGCGATCTGATTTTTCAAGTCGACGATCTGCTCATGCAGCGACTCGATTTCGTCCATGAGCGTCGATTTGGGATGCTCGTAATCGAGCGTGTCGCGGAGCTTGTTCGCCTTGTATTTCAGGTAGTTGTACTTGCGGAACAAGTGCTGTTCTTGCTCGCGGGTCAACAACTGCATCTCATAGAGACTCGCCAGGTAGGGAGGCAAGCCCGAGGGACGCCGTGCTTTGCGCGTGGCGGTTTCTGCTTCGGGCATCGGTCCCAAGCAGGCATTGTCGGCACCCTTGCGCGAGAATCGTGGGTTGTCGATGTAGTCTAACGGCAACTCTTTGATGTGTTCGGCTCGCATGTCGTTGATCACACGATAAACGGTGGTCTTGGTACGATTGTAATCGCGGCAAAGCTTGTCCACGGACACACCACGACGGTAGGCGCGGAAGATGTTCTTCTTCTGCACGTCGGTGAGTGGACCGCTGCCGGCGGGGAAGATCGCATCGTCGGGATTTTCCGTGTCGAAAGTCCGCAGGGCTGCGCGGATCGTTTCCACGCTGCGTCCGGTACGCTCGGCCAATAGTCGAGAGATTTCGCCCTGGCCTTGACCGGCTTGGGCCATCTCACGGGCTCGTTGAATGAACTCTTCGCGCTGGTTGTCGGAGAGCTGGCTGAAGCGCGAACCGCGCTCCACACGCTCGGCGTTGTTCTTGACGAACCGGTCGACGCTGCTGCGCAGGAATCCGACTCGCTTGCGACCATCGAACACCAGGCGACGGCTTACCAGACCCAGAGCCCGCCAACGCGAGATGGTTTTGGTCGAGACGTTGAATTGCTTCGCGAGTTCTTCGACCGTGAAAACTTGCTCGCCGACGGCTTCAGCTGCCAACTCGACCATGTCGGACATATCTTCCACCAACAGGCGGAGATCGTTGAGCAGGTCGGTGCCGGAAATCTTGCGATTGCCCGCTTCGGGGAGTGGTCGCCCGTCGATTTGCGACAAGACCTCCGCCGCAGGGTAGGTCGCCTCGGCGTCGATGCTGGCAATGAGCCTTTCGGCAGTTTCAATGTGCGTAAGCATATCGGTGCGCGACGCCTGTTGTTGGGCATCGCGATACCATCGTATTGCGGGGCTTTTATAATCAGTATGCATGGTCCACCTCTTCCCAATCTTCTCTGTTTCCAAGCGCGGTCTGCGTGCGTGATGCACTTTGATGTGGTGTTCCGTGCGAATCTTTCGCCCACAACGTCTTATTCATTCAGGCTGAATCGCAGCCTCTCTTTCCTTGCTCTCTCTGTCAGTTCGCCAGATGGCTAGCATTCTTGACCCGTTCGGGCAGTCTGCTAGCCCCTTTCTGGCCTACAGTTTGTACGCATATTAGTCGTTTTGGGTCGATAGAAAGTTCGTGGACATTCGAGTATTTTCCACATTGTTGCGGCACTCATGACCATCTAAGTATCTGGTAGCAAACAAGTTATGAAATATTTGGAAAATCTACAATTGCAGCTTTTGGGGCTTCTTTTCGGGCTTTTGGCGGATCTCCAGCAAAGTCCTCTGTGACCTGGGTGGCAGAGAACTGTCCAAAGAACAAGGTGCCAAAGCCCCCAGACCGCCAAAATGTTCTGTTCCCGGCGCGGAAACACCGATACACTCCGCCGCATCTGACTGCTCTATTCCAACCGTATTTGTTGTCTTCGCTTAACGAGGTTCACCGTCTATGCGCGCCGCTCTTACCCTGTTGCTGTTCGCCGTTCAGGCCACTTCCCTGTTGGCCGAGGAGGGGGCGACCTATTTGCTCAAATCTGAGATCTCGCCGGGTACTACGACGGAGGTGACCGTCAAACTCGAGGTGGGGGGCGAAATGCTTGTCGTCGGCGAGGAAGAGGAAAAACAGCTTCCGCTGAAAGTGTTAGGTAACTTTTCCTACCGCGAGAAAATCATTGCCTGGGACGCAGATTCGCAGCAGCCTGCTCGGTCGGTGCGGCAATACGATCAAGCGGAGGCCCACATCGAAGTCGCCGAACAAGCAAGCGACCGCAAGTTGCCTGCCGATAATGCGTTGCTGCTCGCTGAAATCCGCGACGGTGAGAATACTTTGGCCGCCACAGGTCAGATGCTTACCCGCGAGCAGTTCGATCTGGTGAATATCGTCGCCAACTCACTTGCCATCGACCAATTGCTGCCCGGCAAGGAAATGGCCGAAGGAGAAAGTTGGGATCACGACAAGGCGACGTTGCAGTCGCTGTTGGCAATGGATCACGTGGCGGTTTGCGATGTCTCGAGTGTGGTGACCAAACTGAACAAGCGCGAAGTCCAGCTTCGCCTGGCCGGCACCGTGGATGGTACGGTCGATGGTGCGCCAACCGAGTTGCAATTGCGTGGAGCGTATCTGTTCCACTTGGACGAGAAGCGGATCACGGCCTTCAACCTGGCGATCAAGGAATCGCGGAAGAGTACTGAGATCGTCCCCGGGCTCGACGTGGTGGCCAAGGCGTTTGTCACGTTGAAGCCGCGCGCCAAGTCGTTCAGCATGCCCGACGAGGTCGCCGCAGTTGCGGGGAAGATTCGTCAGCCCTTGGAGCGAAAGTTAGTATATCAATCGACCTCGGGGAGTTTCAGTTTTGAATACGACCCTGCCTGGTACATCACGGCCGAGCAGCGAGACATGTTTTCGTTTCGCTATCTGCACGATCACCAGTTGGCCGCGCATTGCAATCTGACCGTATTGCCACCGCGGAGCGAAGGACGGCAGACAGCGCTCGACGAGTTCGAACGGGACGTCCGCGACGCACTCAAGGACAAACTAGAAACCGTGTCGGCCTCGACCGAATGGGAAACCCCGCTCGGGTATCACTGCCTCGGCGTGATCGCCAACGGGACGGTCAACGAGGTGCCGATCCAATGGCGCCACTACCTGGTCGCCGAAGACGATTGCCCGCGGTTGTCGCTCTCGGTGACGCTGGAAAGTTCCCAAGGCAAAAAGTTCGCCGATGCCGAGCGCCAGATGATCGACTCGCTGAAGCTCGTGCCGGTGGAGAAAAGCGCAACGACCGAGACGGCGGAGAAGGGGTTGGAAGGCGCTAGGCGCTAGCAATTAGACCGGATCCATAGCCACGACGCAGCTTCGTGCATGGTAGGAACGTTTTCGATTGTCAAAGAGCTGGGGATAGAGGTTGGTGGACTGTGGTTGGTGGTGAGTGGAAAGCTCACGAATCTTTTTTGATCCTGCGCACCGCAGGTGGGGTTTTGTCGGCGTACATTTTGTCGCAAACTTTTTCTACAAAACAAAACCCCCTCTCAATCGGTCGGTCCGTTGGGCTTCAACTCGTTGGCGGATCACGACTTGCGCGAATCACGTTGCCTCGGGAGCGGCGAGGTTTTGTAAACAGAACCCCACCAAACTGGCCGCTCCTTGCTCGTCCAAACCGCCAAACTCCTCCAGCGCGCGGACCTAGCGCGAGCAATCCCGCAATGCTTTGCGGGCGCTGGTAAGTTTCCATCACTTATCGCAAGCCCCATTATCTAGATGTCGCGAGGGATTTCCACAACTATTTTTGGGCCATCTCAAAAACAGCCGCGCAGCGATCATTGGCCAGCCGCGAACGTGAGTGACCGGAAGGGGCTTGGGATCTAATGTAGCGCGACTCTCCGAGTCGCATCTGGTACTTAGTGCCTATCCCAAAACGTAGAATGGGACCCCGTCCCGTTTGGACGAATGCTCTAAATCTCGGGTCCGAGCCCCAAGCTACTTTTGAGCAAAGTCGGTTCTGGGATTGGATAGGTTCTTAGTTACGACTCGGAGAGTCGTGCTACAATGGGATGGGGTTTTCGAGTTTTTTCGTTTCGCCGGCGTAGCAGCGGACAAGTGAAGCGATACAGCGGGAGAGCATCACCTATGACGGCCACACCACGATGCAGCTTAGGACGATGATTTTGCAGGAGTTCGGAGGTTGATTCGTGATTTCGGTGTTTACGGCAAAACGCAGATTCGAGTTGCCATGGATGGCATCTATCGTCAGATTGAAAATCTCCCCAACAATAGACAGTTGACTTCGACAAGTTATAAACCGGGCTTATCCAGAAGTTGGCTGCTTCTAGGCTTTTTTGTTTAATTCACGTAAGGGTGTGTCATGGCTTTAGCACGATTGACATCTGTTTTCTTTCTCTGCCTTGCATCATCTGTATCGTTTGCTGGCGATCCGGTTAACGTACTCAACTACGCCCGAGCGGAGACAGACCGGCAATTCAAGAGCTACGCCGATAAAGCCGGTGGCGTCGGAAAGCTGTTGCACATGCGGGAACCCTATTCCGTCCAAGATCAGGTCACCATCCGAGGTAATCGCGACACACTTTACTCGTTTGGCGTATACGACTTGGTCTCGCCAGTAACTGTCACCATGCCCGACTCCGAGGACCGCTTTCAATCGTTGCTCGTAATCGACCAGGACGAGTACAACCCGGTACTAAAAAACGGCGCCGGTGACGTGATGCTGACTATCGACTCGGTCGGTACGCGTTATGCGATGGTGTTGGTCCGCACATTCGCCGACCCGAGCAGTGCGGAAGACATGAAGAAAGCACACACGCTGCAAGACGCGATTCAAGTAAAGCAAGCGTCGCCCGGCAAGTTGCAGGTTCCCGACTGGGATGAGAAGTCTCTGGTTGAGACGCGACAGCAACTCAACGCGATGGCCATGAAGTTGAATGGATTTTCCGATGCCTTTGGGCGTCGTGGCGAGGTGGACCCCATCGAGCACTTGCTTGGCTCCGCAGCTGGTTGGGGAGGCAACCCACAGCGTGGAGCGATGTACTTCAGCTTTACGCCGGAGAAAAACGATGGCAAGGTTGCCTACACCCTAACGATGGCTAAGGATGTGCCGGTAGAAGCATTTTGGTCGGTTACTGTCTATAACAAGGACGGGTTCTTCACGCCGAATGACCTTAATGCGTACTCGTTTAACAGCGTCACGGCCAAACGCAACGATGATGGCACGGTGACCATTCATTTTGGCGGAGATCCATCGTCCGCTAACTATCTGCCGATCACTGCTGGGTGGAATTACGTTGTCCGCTGCTATCTTCCTGGCTGGCAGATCATCGAGGGAAACTGGACGCCTCCTGACCCGGAGCTGGTCAAATAATACCAGGACGCAAGGGTAGTTGGGCAAGCGTTGTTAAGGAAATCGAAATGAGCAAACATCAGGATAATTGGCAAAATAGCAGACTTAAACGCATTGGTGTGACCTCGATCTTGCTTGCTGCCGTCGTGGCATCGAGCGCTTCGGCGCAGACTCAGGGGGCCCCGGGGCATCCCTTGATTGTGCCGCCTTACCCAGTTCGGTTCGGCGACAGATCTCTGGAGAGCACTATTCGCACGGACGAGCGGTATGGCCACGACGGGTTGTTCCAGGGTCCCAGAGGCTGGGTCTATTGGAACTACTTAGAAAACCCTCAACCGATTCAGAATCCGAACCTGTGGCCCGACATGCGATCGACCTACTTTCTGGGACGATTCAGCATGCCAGCGGGAAGTTCCATGACGCTGCGCGGCGAATTTCCCTACGCGAGGTTTTTCCAGTTTGCGCTGTACAAGTGGGAGCACAACACGTTTGTTGCCATGGGAGAATCATTGCGGGGCCCGGATATCGTACCCGACTCGGGCTCGACCAATCCCTTTCGGGTAGGTGCCGATCGATTGAGGTCGGAGAGACGCTTTACCATTCATGTCATAGCAAAGGATCCGCCGCAAGACTCAGCAAGTCGCCCCGAAAATACGCTGTACGTTGGCACTGAGGGACGTGACATCCAGGCAGTGATCCGAATCTATCTGCCTGACCAGAATAAAGACGGTACCGGATGGGGGCCGCCGACCATTCCGTATGCTAAGAGGGGCCTGCCGAGCTACGATGCAGAACTCGCGGATGGAAGCAAGTTACCCGCCGAGGATGTGGTGTCGCAGTTTGCCAAGCCGTTTACGGAGGCAACGAAGCAGCCGATGACAACGGATCAGTGGGAAGAACTCGTGCATGCAAAGGACAACGACCCTAGTTTGACCCCAGCTACTGCACCCGCGCGAAACCCACCTCAGTGGGAGAAGTTTTGGACAATCGCATACTCGGTGGTCGGTGTGTTCAAGTCGCCGGAGGAACGAGCAAAAACTCCCTACGAAGGTGCGATGGAGGGAGGTGGAGAGGGGCCTTATCTCGTGACCTACCTTTCCCGCCACTATGGACCGGTGTATGTCATGCAGGGAAAAATGCCCACGTTCCCCAATACCTATGCGGGGAAGGACGGCCAAGGGGCTGCGACCATGCCAGCCGGGCAAACACAGTACTGGTCACTCGTTAGTTGTGAGGCGGTGCCCAGTGGCCAAGTCGTTGACGGGCTGACTGACTTTCAAGTTCCGCTGGACGAGGACCGCAACTACACGATTGTCGTCAGCCGGCCCGAAGATCGCCCCAGTAACGCAACGCACGAAAACGGTGTTGCCTGGGTGAAATGGAGCCCACGCGGCGAAGGGCTCCGCGATCCCCGCAACCGCTCTGATTTTGGTATGCTCATATTGCGAATCATGGGGAACAGTCCAACCTGGAAACAACGGCCCGACAACATCACCAAGCCGGGTACCGGAGCGGAAGTTATGGGGCCCTACTTCCCTAAGGGCCATTACACCACCAAAGGACAGTTCGAAACACACCGAGCAACCAAACCATGAAAGTGCCGAATTCTTTCATCGCTATCATTTTGCTTTCCTTTTCTGTCGCAGCGGGCGGCTGCAAACAGGAGTCGGCTAATGACTCCAAATCTTCTTCGGTTTCTGAAAGCAAGACGGCGAGTCCTACATCTGCTGAGGCCGATAAAGCCAAGGTCGAGATGACCACCGGGCAGGGAAAGCAGATGACGCTCACGTTGCAGACCCTGCCCGACTCGCGCGGCTATCAATACTGCGAGCTGGTGTTCAACTATGGCGAAGTAGGCAACGACATCTACAGCACGTCGCCGTTAGCCCCCGCCAACCTCGAATGGTGGGACAACCTCGACGTCGAAGCACTCGCGAAAGAATTCGGGGCCGAGTCGGTCTACAAGAACGGCCCGCAATGGTGGTCGATGGACGAAGTTGGTGTCATGGCATCTAAGCCAGTCGAGGTGGCGGGCATCGATATGGTGTTCGGTGCGCATCTTCCACCCGGCACGCTTAAGATCGCCCAATACAAGGTATTCAATCCTGCCAAATATCAGAACCTGACATGGGACGCCGGCAAACCAGTGTATGAAATCATTGACGCCGAAGGCCACGTTTACGTGCTGCAGGGACACAAGATTCCGACAGATGAGTTGGCTACGTTGGGTGAGAAATTTAAGCGGTTGCCAGAGGGTTGGAAGTATCGGGTGCGTGACTTGGAGAAAGACTTGGTTATGAATCTGACTCCTAAAGAGCCAATTCCCTCCGTTCAGGACGAATTTGACCAGATTTACATCCGAATTCCGGAGTAGGTTGCAGAAGGCAGAACCGCTAAATCGCAGAGGGTGTATCAACTTCGCAAACATTGAACGGTTCCTTCGCCGCAGAGGTCTTTTTCCACGCCCGCAGCTATGAACGATTCGCGCAGTCAAGCTGAGGATGCTTAGCGGCCTGTGAATGACTCGAACCGGCGGTGTTGCTGCGCTCAACCGCCGGCTAATGGCTGGGAGGTGATAAGGCGCTGGGCGCTAGTTGTTAGGCGCTAGTCAGAAAAGACGGGGATTGGTGTGGAAAGCACGCAGGAGGATCCTGGATTCGGTAGGTCAACCTAGCGACTGATTCCCGCCTGCGCGGGAATGACGGGATGGGCTTCCAGCGGCGATCTGTGGCCGCTTTGCTACGAAGCGCCTGCTGGGCAAGCCGATATGTGGCGCACGGGGAGTAGACACAAAGATCGGAGTGTGATTTGTGATCAGTGAGTCACTGGTTTTCTCTCATTCTGCTGAAATGCGACTGCGTACTCGCTGCGAGGCAAAAACGTCTGGAAAACTACTCCAGAAAGAATCGCAATTTCTGATTCGATTGATTAGACTTTAGGTTGGTAAATACCAAGGAGCTTTGGAGTAGTTTGCCATGCACTACCGATCGGTCACTTGTCCCTATTGCAATTCAAAATTGCGATATCGTAGTTCGCAGACTGAATCAAAGATCAACTGCCCAGGTTGCCATCGGAAATTCTACTCGAACCAGAGTTCACTTTCCGGGCGAAGTAAGTCGCAGTCGGATGCCGACAATTTTTACGATGTCTCTTTTCGGGGAGGCAAACTCTTTTCGCTGTTGATTCCATCCAAGCACGCGGACCGTTTGTATCTCGGAGGGATTGCTCTACTCTTGCTGTTGATTCTCGGTGGTGCGGTGCTGCTTGGTTCGATGCTTTCGCGTGGTAGCCCTTCTCTGGCAAATTCTCAGGCGAAACAGTTGACGCACACGGAAGTACCAACTGCCTCATCCAACCTTGATCCCAGAACGGCAGACGTTACTGATACAGCTAATCTCTTTTCATCCAAGATTTTGGGGAATCTCGTTCCGGTCAGTACGACCACTCCCTTCACCTATCGATTGGAAAAGGGGCGTCGCTTTGTTTACGATCTCGTCCTTCGTGCAAACAATGGACCTCGAAGTTACTCGATTGCGGGAGAACTCAGTTTCTCGATAAAGGCTGATGCGAAACCCCACGATGAAGAGGCCTTGGGTTCGGGCACTGCTTTTGTGATTTCGTCCAATGGTATCTTGGCAACTTGTGCGCACGTCGTGCAGGATGCAGAAGAAGTAAGTATTGTTATAGGTGAAGATACTTATAGCGCGGATGTTGTGGCTTTCGACCGCTTAAGAGACGTGGCATTGTTGCGAATCTCGGCCAACGGTCTTCCTGCTCTGCCGCTCGCTCAATCGGACGAGATTCAATTGGCGCAGCAAGTTCGTGTTATTGGTTATCCCCTTCCGGGCTTGCTGGGCACAGGTGTGAGAATCAATAGCGGTACTGTAACTGGTGGAGTGGAGGACTTGGGATCTGGCAAGCAGCGATTCCAAGTTGATGCCACCATCAACCCAGGAAATAGTGGTGGCCCTTTTGTAGATGACACTGGCGCAGTGATCGGGATCGCAATCGCTTTGTTTTCAGGCATTCGCGTGAACGAAGTTGGAATCGCAGTTCCTGTCGCTGAGGTGCGACATCTGTTGTCGGGACTCAATGTCTACTCAACTTCTGAAACTCAGAGGGGTGCCTTGTCCGGAACTGACCTCGCCCAGAAGGTGGTACGGTCTGTAGCCATGGTCAAAGTCAAGAGGAATGAGTCTGCCACCAATCGGTACCGTGTAATTTACAAGTGGGAACAGATCAAGGGACGAACGTCGAATCAGAATCGATTTATCAGCACACTTTCTCCTTCGCTCCTTCTGGAAGCCAAGCGATTCCCTGAAACCGTAGTAGGCTCATTTGATGTTAATCACATGGGAGAGATCTCTGACTACGAAGGAAACATTGTTTTGCCGCTCTGCTACGAACAACTGGGCAAATTGGTTTTTGAGGAGCTTAGCGGTGCGGTGGAACCTGCTTGGGTTGCAATGGACTTCGGACACATTGAAATAGCCCCTATTAGTCGGCCTTATGGATCAGAGAGTGAATACTCTCAGGGAAGTTCAACTCCGAAGAGCACCGATGTGGAAGAACGTTCCCAAGTGACTCGATTGCGTGGAGAAGATTGCGCTACGCTCGATAAAATAGATTACTCGATTGAAGAAGAAACGGAGTCGCTCGCAAAGATTTCAGCACTTCGGAAATTCAGCACCCTCGGAGAACAAAAGCCCCCTCGATTGATGCTTGAGGGTAAGCGCCAAATAGAATTCGACAAGGACTTAGGGCTCATACGTCATGCAAAATTCGAGGCCGTTGTTCAGGAGCACATGAGAGATGATCGGCAACTCCAGATTCCTTACTCTGTTGAACTCAAGTTGAAACAACTTAGCTTGCAGTGACGTTAGCCTGGCAAGATGTGTATAGATGTTCGTTGGTCTGAGACTCTTCGTCCGTGTTTTGGGCGTGCTCGATCACCAGCCGTAGCGGGCTATGCACCAGAGGGCGTTGAGGCCGTCGCGGAGGCCGATTTTTTTGCCGGAGTCGTAGCTGCGCGAATCGTAGCGGATGGGGACTTCGGTGATGCGCTCGCCGGCCTTGGAGAGCTTGGCGGTGAATTCGGGTTCGAAACCGAAGCGGTTTTGCTCGAGGGAAAACTCGTCGAGCAACTCGCGGCGGAAAACCTTGTAGCAGGTTTCCATGTCGGTCAGTTTTTGACCTGTGAGTCGATTTGAGAGAGCGGTGAGCAGCCAATTGCCAAAGCGGTGCAAACGCGAAGGATCTTGCTGGGCGCCCTCCAGGAAACGTGAGCCGTAGACTACGTTGGTGGTTCCCTGCTCTAGTGGTTCCAGGAGCTTGGCATAGTCGTTTGGGTCGTATTCCAAGTCGGCATCCTGGATGAGGATCACGTCGCCGCTGGCCGCGGCAAAGGCGGTTCGCAGCGCGGCACCTTTGCCGCGATTGTAGCCGTGCATCAGCACTTCGATGTCGGGTTCCTGGGCAAGCTGCAACAACATTCGCCGGGTACCGTCGAGGCTGTAGTCGTCGACGATGATGATCTCGGTGTGCATCTCGGCGGCTTGTACGCGTCGGACAATTTCGACAATCGTGTCGCGCTCGTTGTAGACGGGAATTACCACCGACACGGCGAGTGACGTTCTCTTACGCTTGTTGCTGGCAGGCAGCGTGGAGATCGCGTCGGCCGTGGCCAGCGTCGACTCGGCCTCGCTGAGCATCGTTTCCATCCGCTTCAGGTATTCGGTGTCGCTGGTGGGTACCTGTGGAGCAGCCTTGTCATGCTGCTTGGTGGAAAAGAGCGTGAGTGATTCGAGTGTGTTGGCCATGGTGATTCGTGTTGGTTTAGGTGTCGGTGAATCAATTAAGAAATAGGACGCTGATGAACGCGGATTAGGCTGATATTCGCAGATCTGGGAATATGTTCTCTTCTGATCCGTGTGGATCCGCTTAATCCGCGTTTCTCCGCGGCCTATTTCTTTTTGGGATGAATGATTGCAGTACTTAAAGTTGTGCGTCGTTTGCCGGGGTTTGCGGTCGCTCACTGGCAAGTTGGTTGCCAGTGATGTGGATGGGTAGGGCTGGCCAAGGGACCGCACCATCGCGGGGGCCGGGGTCTTGGACTCTTAGTTCCTGCGGCAGGTAGTCGTGGCTGGTGGGGTCGTTGAATCGATCGCTGCTGCCCCACAATTCCGCCACGCGGTCGCGATAGAGCAGCACCCACTGGGGATTTGTTTTCTCGCTTTCGGCTTGCATGATGTTGCGGGGATTGTCGTAGAGGCGGTCGATCAGCACCAAATCGGGGTCGCCATGCTTCAGTACCCGCGTGCCGTCGATCGGACCCGAGTCGGGTCCTCGCCATCGCTTGCCATCGGCTTCGCCGAGTAAGAAATCAAAATGCATATCGACCACCTCGGTCGGATAGCAAGTGTCGTAGCGACCATCGAAGGCCAGTGTTACGTCGGGAGCGAGCGCCGCAATTGCGTACTGGGCCCAGTTGAATGAGGCGACCAGGCGGCCATCGAGTTGTCGGTCGGCCATGAATTGCAGCGCATCGACCGGGTAGCGGCCCCGATCGACGGGGAAACTCTTGAGCCGCTCGTCAATCGCGAAACTCTGCAACGCGATTACTGCCAGGAGGGCAACGACTGCACCTCGCCGCATCCGAGGGCTCAGCGCCACCAAACCGCCCTTGGCGGCACCACTTGGCAACAAATGGCCCAATGCGGATTGCAAATGGGGAGCGATCCAGTAGCCACACAGCAGCGCGACAAATGCAACATGCCGCAGGTGCATTGCCGACTGCCAGACGACCAACAGCAGAATAGCGATTTCGACCCAATCGCGGCGCCGAGTACTTGCCAGGAGACTCACTCCAGCGATAGTGATCATCGTTAGCCAGGGCCAGAAGACGGGATCTCCAGGATGAGGCGCAAGCCATTCGGTAATTTCGGGGCGCGGCTGACTAAGCGATGTGGCCAACCAGCGGTGCATTTCCAGGCCGTAGGGATTGACGAAAGTCGCAGCGAGGCAGGCGACTCCTACTAATGCCAAGAGAGCCACCTTCGACCGGTTGATATTGCTAAGGGCGAGACGTGATGCCTCAGCCGGGGGCACACTTGCTTCCAGCATTCCCGGACCGCGTGGCGGTCCGGCTGAGGGATGCGATAGCAAGAGTTCGAGAATTCGCCCGCCCAAGTAGGCGCCAATAATTGCAAGTCCCGCGAGGAAGCCACCGTGGGAATTCACCCAGAGGGCCACCACCACAGGCAACAACCACAACAGTCCCCAGCGAACTTCGCGTCGCTGTTGCCAGTGGCAAAATGCGCGGTCCAGGAGTACGAGCGTGACTGCGCAGTACACAAAGCTAAGCAACTGCGGGCGGAGCAGGAAGAATGGCTGCAAGTTGGTCGTTACGACCAGCATCCACACCCACGCAATGTAGGGATTCGTGCCTCGGAGCGTGGCGATCCAAACCATCGATAGCACTACGGCCATCCCGATCAGGCACTTTGCAACCAACATGCCAGGTCCGCCTACGTTTTCGTAACCGTATGCCAAAGCAAGCTCGGCGATGTTTTCGTGATTGATCCAGCGAAATCCTTCCGCGGTGAAGGTGTGCGTCGCGGTGCGCGGCAACTGGCCCTCGGCGAGCCAGTCCTGTCCATACTGCACATGGCCCCAAAGATCGGGATCCACCAAATTCAGCGTCAGTGGCCAGGCACATCCCAATGCCAAGGCCAAGATCGTTCCCCACTTGAACAGGCGAAACTCGCGTCGCGCAATTGCGTCGGATTTTGGCGGCGTGGCTGGCTCGGTGGAAGATTCGAAAGCTGAGGTCATGGCAAGGGATTGGCGATCTAGCTGTGGGTCAAAATAGGAGGCTATGGGAGGCTGCGGTGTTCTCTTGTTTGGGGCTCAGACTTCAGGCTGTCTTATTGGAGGGGGCCTATTGGAAATGAAGGCATGCTAGATCCTGGACTCCATCATTCCCTGCTCTGCTCGCCAAACTTTACCCCATCGTTGGAGTCCGAGACGCCACCCCAGAGACTCGCCGGCGGCTTCTGTGAGTTCTTTACTGGTCTAGCTGCTGCCACCGGATAAACCCTTACAACCGGTGGTGCTCTGGGTGAACTTTTCTGCACCAGGACGTCAATTTGGCCTACCCGCTAGCGAATATTTCGGGCTGGTCGGTTGCGGTCCGAGTTTCTCGCTTGGCAGATTTGGAGGCATTTGGTAATTTCCTTTTCCACTCGTCGAGAAGTTCTAATCCAAGAAGCACGATGCGGCGGTGGAATGATGCGGCAGGATGGTCGCAATCCTCAGAGTAGTGTTTGGATGCCTCAGAAGGGGAAGCCTTCTGAAGGTTGGCTGGGCAAACTCTGTGATTGGGTTGCTTGCTTGAAAGCCTTGGATACGGCCCCACAGGACGAGGCCAGCACACCACTCAATCAGCAAAATCTGATTTCCGATAGGCTGACACGGAAGGAAGCCGCGATGAGTCATAGTCAACAACAGCAGCTTCGTGTTCATATCCGCTGGATGATTCGGCGCGATATGCCCGAGGTACTTTCGATCGAACGCGAAAGCTTCGAGTTCCCCTGGTTTGAGGAAGACTTCATCCGTTGCCTGCGGCAACGCAATTGCATCGGCATGGTCGCTGAGCAAGGCGAACGGGTTGTCGGCTTCATGATCTATGAGCTGCACAAGACGCGGTTGCACATTCTCAACTTTGCGGTGGCCGACAGCATGCGAATGCGCGGTGTCGGTCGGCAAATGGCCGAGAAGCTCGAAGGCAAGCTCTCCAGCCAGCGTCGCACACGAATTACCCTCGAAGTCCGCGAAACCAACCTCGCGGCCCAGCTCTTCTTCAAGCAAGTCGGTTTTCGCGCGACCAATGTGTTGCGGTCCTACTACGAAGACTCCCCCGAAGATGCCTACGTGATGCAGTACCACTGCGCGGCAAACGAGTTTGTCGAACCAATGGTGAGCAATCGGATCGATCGCATGGCGGGGTAGGAAGAAGCGATTAGCGATTAGTTGTTAGCCATTAGCCAGATAGAATGCGCTATCGTCTGGAAGTTAGAGGTTAGACAATTGTTGGTTCGGTTGTTTCTTGTCGTCTTGCTGTGCTTGACCAGTTTAGGTTGCCAGACGAGTTCAAGTTTCGGCGAATTCTTCGTAGATTCTGTATTCGATTCACTCCTAAACTCTGATGAGACCCCTCATGAGCGGATGGCTCGAAGAGACCGAGAAGAGGATATAGAACGAACAGAAAAAAAGTGGAAGCAGTACTGGATTGCCAATCCAGAAGTGAATCCCAAAATGACCGAGGCATTCACGAATTAGTTGTTTGGTAAGATTGGCCTTCGTGAAGAGAATGGAACGGTTCTCAGTTTACACGGATATTCGACCCGCACCGTTTCACCTCTCCTCCGTTTTTACCTTTTCTGGAACGAATTGGAAAAATCGCTCCGCTTTGCCGAGCTCTACTTGGCGGGCGCATGGCGGCTACATTTCGTGTGCTCAGCCCACCGTTGGGCGCTGCCAGGGATTGCGGTATTCGCGATTGGGGAGTGAAATTCTGCAACGATTGTTGGGCCAATGGGAGAAAAGGCGCAAGGCGCTGGTCAGAGGAAAGCGGCTAGAGACTGGGTGGGGCAAAGGTATGCAGTAAAATGCCAGTTCTGGACGGAGGACACTGCTTGCTATAATGATTGGCACGGCAAGCTTGGAGCGGTTCCAGACTCATCCTGCAGGGAAATGTCGGCCCAAAGGACCATCATGCTAGGCATCCCTTATTGCAACGAAAGCCGACATCGGCCATGCCTAAGTGGACTTGCATTTTGCGCCTTGCTTACCTTCAGCGCGCAACCCGCAGCAGCTTGGTGGACTCACGGGCATTCGCATATTACTGCGGGGGCCATTGAACATCTTCCTCAACCACTTCGAGAGTTTTTTGATGAGCATGGTGACTATTTGAGCGCGCAGGCAGCGTCGGAGCCTCCTGGGTCTCACTGGATTGACATCGATAACTATCCTTCGTTTTTCGAGGGTAACTTTCCGCGCGATTATGACGACGTGGTTGCGATGTATGGTGAATCGCACGTTCAGTCTCAAGGGACCGCGCCTTGGACGTTCGCTGCATATATTGATACGCTTTCTGATCAGATGGCTGCTGCTGTAGATGGGAACGATTGGATAGAACTCTTGGATGTTGCGGCGGCACAAGCGCACTACATCGAAGATTTGCACAACCCGTTTCATCTTACGAGGAATTACAACGGACAGTATACCGGCAACGGTGGGATTCATGCTCGTTACGAAGGGGAAATGATTGTGCGACACCTCGATGAGTTGACTTTTTCTCCGACCAGCGCCGAGTATCTGACGTCAGTTCTCGATTTCGTCTTCGACGGAATCGACCTGTATTACCCCTTCGTCGCAGATGTGTTGGCCGCCGACGATCTCTATGCAGGGCTTCCGACCGAGGAGTACTACTCAGGCATGTGGAACGATACCGGCGCGATCACTCAAGTCTTGTTTCAAGAGGCTTCTGAAGCGGTTGCCAATTCCTGGTACACGGCCTGGATCAACGCGGGATCGCCGACGACCTTTCTGGACGACAACGCTGATTTCGATGGCGATTTGGACGTAGACGGCGCCGACTTTCTGGCATGGCAACGCGACCCGAGCGTCGGGGATCTGACCAATTGGCAAGGGAACTACGGTACAACGCCAACTACGATTGCCGGGGCAACGAGCGTTCCCGAGCCCTCGACTTTTCCCTTGCTTGGAACTGTGGGGATGTTGTTGGTAGCCAGTCGTCGATTCGGTGAGGCTGCGGTAATAGTTAAACGGTCACCCTCGTGAGCAGCTTGCGGATAGGCATAATGTTCCGACTAGGAGGAGCAGTGCTGTTGGCTCGGGCACGGATTGAGAGGCGATGGTTGCCATGGAACTGAGGCTAACCTGTCTTTGCCACGCAAGAAAATCTTGCCCGTCAGAATCGCCGTCGCCATCGGCGTCACCGAACGAGCGACCGTCAGCGTAAGCAAGTTGCCAGAAGGAGAGGTCTTCGTCATTGACCAAACCGTCGGTGTTGAAGTCCGCGCTCAGAAAACTATCCACATCGCGAATATCAGTAGATGGCCAGGCTGCAATCTGACCCGTATCGAAGATGCCATCGAAGATACTGCGTATTTGGCTGGCGTAGGAATTGCTCGAACTGCGTTTGTTAAAGAATACAACGTAATTGATTCCGTCGCCTCTTTGTCTCGCCAGCGTCTGCACACCGCTCAGGCTGCCTGTGTGATTCCACCTCCAGGTGCCTGGCGCAGGTCGAGGTCCACCAATGGCATCGCCGCTCACTTGATAGGTGTCCAAGTATTCCAAGATTGCTAGCGGATCGGCAACAACCCCGCCTTGCCCTATGCGAGCTTCGTGATCCCAACCGCCATAGGGGCTTGGGACAAAAGGTTGAGCACTGTGGTCGGGATAAAATACGTTTGACGAAATCGAGCCGGCAGAATCATAGTAGGGCTCGCGGCTATCTTGATCCTCAGAGAATGTGCGCCCAGCGACAATTTTCTCGGCGGTAACACCCAATGGGGCAAAAAGATCTTGTTGGAGCTGGTCAATGAGGGGTTTTCCGATAACGCTCTCCGCTATCAAGCCCAATAAGAGGTAGCCGATGTTGGAGTACCGATCGAGGGCACCTGGATTGAACTGCAGCGGTTTTCCCATGATCCACCGAGTCGTGGCGTCGCGACCGGGCGGGGTGGATAGACCCATGTCAGATGCGACTTGCTGTTCGAGGTAGGTCAAATCGAGGTATGTGCCCCCTGGTCCAGCGGTGTTCCGATCCCACCCACCTCGATGACGCAATAAATGATCCACAGTAATACTCTGCAAGCGAGGATCCGGCGTCCCGAATGGTACGTAGTTCAAGAGTCCCGTACCAGGAGTGCCAAGGCTGAAGACGCGATCGTTCAGATTCAGCATTCCATCTGCGATGAGATTGCGAACCAAAGCTGCCGTTAGTGGTTTCGTGACGCTCGCTAATCGAAAGACCGCGTCCGGGCCGAGAGGTGTCGCTTGCGCCGCATCCTGCCAGCCGAAAGCTCTACGATACACGGGAACCCCATCCTTCATTATTGCAGCGACACCTGCGCTGATACCATTGAGCTGCATGAAGTTCTGCATGGTCGCATCAAATACGTCCAGCTCGGATACCTTCAATCCAGACACCGGCAGAGGATCGGCTGAGGCATTCAGCGCAAAGAACAAGCTTAGACTGGTGGCTAGTAGCCACTGTGATCTTTGCGCCATAAAGGAACTCTTATCTTATTAGAATCAGCAACACAGGGTCGACCCCGCGCGTCTTGCAATCAGTCTGGTCACTCCCACTATTCGGATTCGTTATGTGCGATCGTGTTGCAAAAGTTATCGGATATCAGAACACCGGGATGTCTATCATTTTACTTTCGCTGCCTAAAACCGCAATCGTGGCCGCCTGTCCTAGCCAGGATCTGGCCAAGCCTACTCTTTGTATGTGGCGGAGATGGCAAGTCTATGGTACTTCTAGTCAGTTCTTGTCCGATTTCCGCCCTGTGGCGAGAGATCAGATGGAGCTTGGAGACGAGTTAGTGGAGTCGGTGGTTCTAGAAGGCGAGAAAGACCCCACATCAAGAGATTTCTTTGATTGGGTGGTCTAGGGAATTGAGCTTGTAGCGGGCTGTGTCTTACCCACCCTACGTGCACCAATATTCTTGGTTGACTTTTTTCTCTGCCGGGAGGACATTGCAAGCGACGACTATTAGTACAAGCCGGGAGATGACCAGCAGATCAGTTTTTGGCGTCAGGTGGAGTTGTGCAAACAATTGCTAAGGAGAATGAGCGGCGGGGGACCTGGTGGCAGCGGGTGCTGATCGGGGCGTTTAGTGTCTTGCTAACGTTGTTGATTTATTGGCTGCTTGGGTTTGTGCTTCGAGATATTGGGAGATTGCCGGGGCCCGACTGGAATGAGTTTGAGACGGCCCGCATCGATCCGGAGCTGCGCACTGCTGGGAAGGAAATCGAAACCTCGATCACCGAAGTTAAGAGGCAAATTGACAATGTTCAGCGGCGGCAGAAGCTCCTACGCGACAGCACGGCCAGTTCGCAGAAGACGTTGAATCAACTCCTTGAGCTCTTGCGAATCAGCATCGAGCGACAAGCGGATCTTCCGGAAGAACAACAACAGGCTCTCTCAGAGAGCCAGCAATTATTCCTGAAGAATCAAAAGCAAGATCAAGAATACAATGAATCGCTTTCTGCTTTACAAGAGCAGCTAGCCGACCTGCAGGAACAGCAGCGACTACATCGCCAGCGACTCGATACTGCCTTGAAGCCTGTGAGGGAAGAGTTTTCGCAACTTCAGCGGAAACATGATTGGCGACTGGCAGCGATCAAAATTGGCGTGTTGACCCCGCTGTTGATTTTGGGTGGGTTTCTGTTTGCTAAGTATCGCAACGGCAATTACGTGGCGATGATCTGCGCGCTGGACTTAGCCTTACTGGCAAAAGTATTTCTGGTGATGCACGAATACTTTCCGGCCGATTATTTCAAGTACGTACTCATCTTGTCTTCCTTAGTAGTGATTGGCTTTCTGCTCGCGAGATTGTTGAAGATGGTGGCGGAGCCCAGTCGAGATGCACGGCTCAAACAGTCGCGTGAAGCTTATGAATCATTCTTTTGCCCCGTGTGTCAGTTTCCAATACGCCGTGGCCCGCTCAAGTTCATGTCCTGGTCGACACGGAGTCTCCGCAAGCGGTCGCAACCGATCGCCAACGTGGCCGACGAGCCCTACACTTGTCCTGCTTGTGCTACCGCGCTCTTCGAGAAGTGTGACAGCTGTGGAGCAATCCGCTACGGACTCTTGCCGGCCTGCGAACATTGTGGTGCGTCGAAAGAGGTGTGAACAAAGGTTCCCGTTCGGCAGAGGGACCTATTTTGGGCGCTGCCAGGGATCACGATAATCGCGGCTCAACCGCTGGGTGGCTTCTTCGTCTTCGACGATGATTTTTCGCGTTGGGTCGTAAACTAGTGGGCGGCCCAGCTCCATCGCCACGTTTGCCAGGATACAACTTGCGGCGGAGATGTGACCATCTTCGATGTCTGCCACAGGGCGGGTGCGCTGGTCGATTGCAGTGAGAAAATCCTGCATGTGGCGGCGAGTAGCGGGAGCGGCGTTTAGTTCGATGTCTTTTTCAGCCAGATCCTCTGGATATTGTTCGCGTTCAAATACGCAATCAAAGTGGATTGGTTTGGCGGAGTCGCCTAGCGGAATAAAGTCCGCCTGCTTGGTGCTTGCCTTGAGGGTTCCCTTATCTCCATAGATGAACAGCGCCCACGGGTAGTCGGGATCGGTAGCTGCTCCCCAGGTGTTGTGCTCCCAGACGGCATTGAAATTGTCGAACTCGAAAATTGCTGTTTGGGTGTCGGAGATGTTTGATTTGCCGTCGGTCTGCACGTAGATGCCGCCGGTGGAAGTGATGCGATTGGGCCATTTTAATTCGAGCATCCAGCGGGCCGTGTCGAGCATATGGACACACATGTCACCGACGATGCCGTTGCCGTACTGCATAAAGGTCCGCCACCACCGCCGATGGGGCAGACCATCATAGGGTCGCAGCGGTGCCGGGCCAGTCCACATTTCATAGTCGAAGAAATCGGGCACCGGCTCGACCGGCGGATTGCCATTGGCTCGCATGTGGTAGTAGCAACACATCTCCACGTGACCAACATCACCCAAGAGTCCTGCATCGACTACCTCCTGTTTGGCACGAATCAAATGCGGGGTACTCTTGCGCTGGGTGCCGACTTGCACAATGCGGTTCTGCTTGCGGGCCGCTGCGAGAATGGCTTCCCCTTCGAGCACATCGACACTGATGGGTTTTTGCAAGTAGACGTCAGCACCCGCTTCGATTGCCGCAATGGCCTGCAACGCGTGCCAGTGATCGGGCGAGCCGATCAGCACGATGTCCAGCTCGTGCTCGCCGAGCATCTGGCGATAGTCTTTGTAGGTCTGTGGCTTGTTGTGCGATGGCTGACGCTCTTGCGCGATATTTACGGCGCTGGCGAGCATGTGTTGGTCAGGATCGCAAAGTGCGACGACTTCTACTGGAGCGACCTGGATCAACCGCCACAAATCGCTGGGGCCATACCAACCACAGCCGATGAGCCCGACTCGGCGGGTTTTGCCATGGTCGAACTTCAGGGCATCGGTGCCTAGTGCCGGCAGAGCCGTCAGCGCGGTGGTGGCTGCCGCTGCTTGTAGGAAGCGGCGGCGGCTGGGATGAAATAGTGATGTTGATGTGTTATTCAATTGAAGATTCCTCGAAGTGACCTGCCATATTGATTGCAATCTCCAGCTGGAGGCACAGCTGCCTGCGGTTGCGCAGCAGTACTCTCCCGGACCAAGGTGTTGGTCCGGCTAGGGGAGTTGTGGAACCGGCTCGCTTTTCTCAAACAACAACTGCTGCCGTGGTTCTTCTTGTACTTCGAACCAATCCACCGGCGGTAGTTCGAATTCTTCTGCCGCCAGGGCTTGAGCGATGCGACCGTAGACGTGGCAGGGCCAGCGGACCAGTCGTGTGTGGACCAAGAGTGGGGGCACCGCGAATTGTTCGGCCAAGCGATTGCGGACGGCACAGGCCGCGGTATCGGTTTCGACCCAACCTTGTTGTTCGACCACTTCGCGGTAAGCAGAAGAGGCGGCCGAGAGAACTGGTGCGGCTGGCAATAGCATGGAGAGGGCAAACCGTTCGCAATCTCGCAAAAGTTGCGGCCAATCTTCAGTCTGCTGTAGTTCCAAAAACCAATCCGCCGGAAGATCCTTAGCCGCATCGATCCACAAAGCCCGAGGCGCGTAGCAGCGGGCCAACAGTTCCCGATATGAGGCGAGCGGCCTGGAGTCGGCGACGATTCGATCTACCAACAGAGTGATCTCGCCCGAGCGCATCACAGCACAAGCTTGCACGCTGAAATGGGGAATCAGTCCGGGGATGATCTCCAGACGCACACCGGCCTGGTTTTCTAGCACCGCCTCGACGTCAACCGGTGCGGCGGCAAACTGCGCCTCGCGTCGACCGAGCAATTTGCGCACGCGCCATTCAGCGGCAAGTTCGGTGAGTGCTGGATAGCGGGTCAGCTCGCGGGCAGCTGTGGCCGTTTCGTCGGCTGAATACTCTGCAGAAATACCACTTGTTGCACCTATGAATTCGGCCAGATCTTGAATCGCCCTCTGGTCCAGGGCAGAAGCGTGGTCCGTAGTCCACCACCAACCCAGCATGCCAGGAGGGGGTTGTTTGACGGATCCACCATCCGAATTCGTGTTGCGTGCCGATTGGAAAAATTCATCACAGAAAGGCGAACTCGAGACTAAGCCTAATACATCAGCTACCAATGAGAGCGTTTCTTGACGATGCCAGGGGGTACGCATGCCGCATTCGATGGCACTCACCGTCGAAGCACGCTCATCCACGAGCTCGGCAAAAGTTCGCAGGCCCAAGCCGGCACGGCGGCGCAGTTGCCCAAGGAGTTGTCCGAAAGGAGTTATCAAGAGAAAGCGTCCCAAATTACGTTTGCGCAAAGTGCAAGTCGAGAGGCTACCCATGATACAGAATTTGGACGCCGCTGGCAGCCACCCCCCCTGCCCACGGCTTGTTCCGGCCTACAGCTTTGTAGCGGTTCGGGCGGCATTGAGGGTATTAATGAGTAACATTACTCGGGTGAGGGGCCCGACGCCGCCTGGAACGGGCGTAATGTGTCCGGCGACCTTACTAACCGCGTCGAAATCGACGTCACCCACCAGCCCCGCGTCGGTCCGGTTGATACCCACATCGACTACCACTGCTCCGGGACGCACCATGTCAGCGGTGATGAAGTTTGGCCTGCCGATGGCCACCACCAGGATGTCGGCTAGCAGAGTTACCGCTGGCAAATCTTGAGTGCGGCTATGGCAAATCGTCACGGTCGCATCGGCCCCCTTCTGCGCGAGCATGATCGACAGGGGCTTGCCGACAATGTCGCTACGACCAACTACGACAACGTGTTTGCCGGCGGTTGAGATATTGTTGCGCTTCAAGAGCTCGACCACGCCGTGTGGAGTACAGGGGAGAAACACCGGACGGCCTTGTACCAGTCGACCGACATTTTCTGGATGGAAGGCATCGACGTCTTTGCAGGGCGCAATCGCTTCGAGGACTTGTTCAGTATCGATCTGGTTGGGAAGCGGCAATTGCACAAGGATACCGTGAACCTGTGGGTCGGAATTGAGCTTTTCGATCAGCGCGAGTAGTTCTGTCTGAGTAGTGTCTGCTCCAAGCCGATGAAGCACGCTTTCGATCCCGACTTCGGTACAATCGCGGCGCTTGTTGCGCACGTAGACATCGCTGGCCGGGTCGTCTCCCACCAGTACCGCGGCAAGTGTGGGCGTGACATTTGATTCGGATTTGAACTTGGCAACCTGCTCGGCCAACTCGGCGCGGATTTGTTTGGCGAGCGATTTACCATCGAGGAGTTGTGCGGTCATGGCGGGATGATCTTAGTAGTAGCCGTGGGCGGGAGCCCATGGTTGACATTTGGAAAACCATGGGCCTGGCGCCCAAGGCTATAAGGTTGTTTTTTCGATTAAACCAAAGATTCTAACCCGAAGCGACAGTCGTGAGCAGTCCCCAATCCCATGCCTTGTCGAGCCACGCTAATCCCCACAAGGCGGCACAGGCGTAGAGTGCGGCGACCACGTCGTCGGCCATGATACCCAACCCAGCAGGGAGCGATTCCACCTGTCGTGCTGGGGGAGGCTTGGTGATATCGAACACCCGAAATAGGAGCCACCCTGCGAGCAGAACTCGCCAATTGGCAATTCCTGTGGCCAGGAAGACGACAGGCAGCACGGCGATTTCATCCAGAACAATTTCCTGGGGGTCTTTTTTACCGAGCAGCCTACTGGCGTGTGTACAGATGCCCACGGAGACAATGAGAATCGCAAGTATCGCCAATAGCTGCCAGCCAATCTCCGGCAGGTAACTGACAGCCCAGACCAATGGGATTCCCCACAGGCCTCCCACGGTTCCCGGAGCAGGGCTGACGCAACCGATGCCCAAACCAGTGGCAATCCAGACGGCAATTCGGTTGCTGAGTGAGAAATCGCTCGGTTGGTTGTGTTTCATGCAGGGCATCCTAGACCCAGATTCATGCTGATTCAACTCTTTCACAGCCCACTCGGTCAGGTGAACTGCGAAGTTCGTCAGCAATTGTGGGAGAAATGACCAATGTACAATTACCAATGACCAGTTTCAGCAGAAAACCCGACTGTTCTGGTCATTGGTCCTTGGAAATTGGGCATTTGCAGTTCCGTGATTTTTGACTTTATAGTTCTTCTGGAGTACTGGGGGTCAATATGGTCGAAACCCGTTCGGGCGAGTATCATAGATTCTTCTGGGGTTTTGACTGAAATAGGTAAACTGTGCCGAGCAGGCGAACGAAGATTCTGATGAGTGACGATAAGAGCAAGAAAGTGAGTGCCGTCGAGAAGATCAAGCTGGCGAGCAACTATCTCCTCGAGCCGATTCCGCAGGAATTGGCCGATGGCACGGACCATTTTGGTAAGGAGAGTATCCAGCTACTCAAGCACCACGGCACCTACCAGCAAGATAACCGCGACGAGCGGTCCAAAGAAGGCAAGTCCTATAGCTTCATGCTGCGAACTGCCATTCCAGGTGGCATCATTTCGAGCGAGCAACTGCTAGCCGAAATGGATCTGGGCGACGAGGTTGCCAACAGTACGCTGCGCATTACGACCCGTCAGGGATTGCAACTGCATGGTGTTCTCAAGAAGAATTTGAAGCAGGCTATCCGCCGGATCAACGATGTGAAGCTCACTACCATCGCCGCCTGCGGCGACGTGAAGCGCAATGTGATGTGCTCGCCGTGCCCCTATAAGGGTGACCCCGTCTACGACCAGATGCAGGATCTGGCCGAGCGACTGGCAATTCACCTGACACCCCATACGGGTGCCTACTACGAACTTTGGCTCACGGATGAGGAAACGGGGGAGAAGCATCAGGCGGGTGGCAGTAACGGACAAGTCGTGGAACCGATCTACGGACCAACTTACCTCCCTCGGAAATTTAAGTTCGCGATTGGTCTGCCCGGCGACAACAGTGCCGACGTTTACACCAACGATGTCGGTCTATTGGCCATCTGCGAAAACTGGAGAATCGTCGGTTACAACATACTCGTCGGTGGTAGTTTTGGTGTCACTCCCAGCGCGAAAAAGACCTTTGCGGCAGTTGCACAGGCGATGTGCTTTGTCACTCCGAATCAGGCGATCGATGTCGCGACGGCAATCGTCAAAGTACAGCGCGATTTTGGCAATCGCGCGGATCGCAAGGTTGCCCGCATGAAATACCTGATCCATGATTGGGGTCTCGACCGGTTCAAGCAAAAGGTCGAAGAGTACTATGGCGCAAATCTACCCGACCCGCGTCCCGTCGTTGTCCACGGCTTCAATGATGGAATGGGCTGGCAGGCCCAGGGGGACGGCAAGTGGTTCTATGGCCTTAACGTGGAAAACGGACGAATCAAGGACGAGGGAGATTTTCGTCTCAAGACGGCGCTGCGTGAGATTTGCTCCACTATGGCGCCACCCTTGCGATTGACTCCCCATCAAAGCATTATTTTCTGCGATCTCGCAGAGAAAGATCGTCCCAAGCTGTTCGAGATCTTGCGCCGCCATGGGGTGCCGCTTAGCGAAGATATCTCCAACGCCCGGCGGTGGTCGATGGCTTGCCCGGCTCTGCCGACCTGTGGTTTGGCGATTACCGAAAGCGAACGGGTGCTCCCAAGTATCATTGACCAACTTGACGTTGAACTGGACAAACTAGATCTGAAGGACGAAGTGTTTACGTTCCGCATGACCGGTTGCCCCAATGGGTGCGCTCGGCCTTACAACTCCGACATTGGCTTGGTTGGCAAGACGGCTGGCAAATACACGATCTTCCTGGGAGGTCGTGTCTGTGGCGATCGGCTCAACTTCATCTACAAAGACTTGGTACCCGAAGAGGAAGTCATTCCCGATCTGGTGAACGTCTTCCGCTATTTCAAAGAGGCCCGAGAGCAAGAGGAGTCGTTTGGCGATTTCTGCCATCGGCAAGGTGTAGAAAAACTCCTGGCTGCTTGCGACACGGTGCCAAAGTAGTTAAGTTTTTGGGAGAATCCCAACGCAAGGCTCATTTCAACATAGTCGCGATTCTACGATTCGCCCGGGGTCCTTAATTGTTAGTGACAAGGTAAGAACATGGAATGGCTCTTTGAACGCATGATCGAACTCGCCGCCTGGGTGGCGTTCATCCTGGGACTGTTTTTTCTCTGCGAAGCGGTTTGGATGCTTGTTCAATGGTTTATCAATCGAGCCGATGTGGACAGCACCCTTTTTCTGATGAACAGTGCCCAAGCTGCCGGCGCGTTTGTCGCATCTGCCCTCGCAGTCGGTGCGCTGGCCTGTATCGATCGCTACGTGTTTGATTTTGACGATCCAAAGTAGCGTTCATGTCGATTCGCAAGCCAATCAGCTCGGCAACGGATCAACAGCAATGTCACCTTTTGATATTAGCGCTCGCTTCCCATGTGGCTGGTGCCTGCGCGGGCTTGGTTGGGGCCCTTTTCCGACTTTCTTTGGATCATGCAGATCGCTTTCGGGATTCTGTTCTTTCTTCTTCTCAAAGTTATGGCGCAGGGGGACTTCTGCTGGTCGTTGCCGCATGTGCGTTTGCAACCGCGATTGCGGCGTGGCTCGTTGAGCGGTTTTCTCCAGAGGCCTCAGGAAGTGGCATTCCCCATGTGGAAGCCGTCTTGCTTGATGAGCGGCCACCAACTCGGATGAAGCTCGTTCCCGTTAAATTCCTCGGCGGACTGTTGGCTATTGGCTCGGGTCTAGCACTCGGGCGCGAAGGTCCCACCGTGCAGATGGGAGCGAGCATTTCTCATCTGCTTGGCAGAAAGCTTGGTCTGAGCGGAGTGGACAATCGTTCGTTGCTCGCTGCCGGGGCCGGTGCTGGTTTGGCCACAGCATTCAATGCTCCTATTGCAGGCGCGGTGTTTGTGTTGGAGGAGTTGGTGCGAAAATTTGATACTCGCATGACGATTGCGACCTTCGGTGCTTCAACAGGTGCCATCACAGTCGCAAGATTGCTGTTGGGGGATCGGCCTGATTTTGATGTCGAAATGCTCCCCTTTCCTACCACTTTTTCGGTGAGTGCTTCGATGGTACTCGGTGTGGTGCTGGGAGTACTTGGCGTTGCGTACAATCGTGCAATTCTGGGTGCAATTTCGCTGAGTAAAAAGCTACAGTCCTGGCCAGTGGTCATGCGCGCAGCAGCGATTGGGGGGTCGGTAGGATTACTCGCCTGGTACGCTCCTCAGATCGTGGGAGGGGGGGACCCGATTACTCAGAACGCCTTAAATCTGAAAACGGTTGCCTTCATGTTGCCTCTAGCGTTTCTCATCCGGTTCGGCCTGGGAGCTATCTCCTACGCCGCAGCAACACCGGGCGGGCTGTTTGCACCGATGTTGGTGCTGGGCGCACAAGCAGGATTGATGTTTGGCAATCTTTGTCAAACCTGGGTCCCAGCAGTGACGACAAACCCTACGACGTATGCCGTGACGGCGATGGCCGCCTTTTTCACAGCGGTGGTGCGAGCCCCCCTCACGGGAATCATCCTGGTGATCGAACTCACCGGAAGCTACACCCAGTTGCTGCCGATGCTCGCCGCGTGCTTCTCGGCGATGTTGATCCCCACGTTGTGGAAGGATCCACCGATCTACGATTCGTTGAAGCCACCAGTGGTGAATGACGAATGACGAAATACCCAAGCACGAAGGAATGACTAAATCCCAATGGCAAAGGGGATATTACTAATCGTCATTCATACCTCACGGGACCTTCGACAAGTTGGCGAATTTCAGCACGACGTGCCAGTCGGCGTCGATGGTGGCCCATTGCTAGATAGCAGGCCTGTGCATTGTGCCCTTTTCTCCAGGCTGCTTTCGTGCGGCGGTTGAGTTGCGAGCCGTCTGCCAAGAGCCGTAGCTGAGCAACCGACTCTTGTAGAAAATCCTGAACGAAGCCGACGAAGGAAGCTTTCCAACTAGGGAGATATTTATCCATGAATAAAGTGCCCATCCTGTGCATGCGCAAAACCGGTTAATTGAATAGGTTGCCTAATTGTAGACGGCTGCGCAGCCAGGGCAAGAAAAGGAAATGACCAATTTCCAAGGCCCAATGACCAAGGGTTGGAAGAGATTTCAACCCTTGGTCATTGGGCCTTGTTCATTGTAAATTGGCAATTGAGTTCTTTTTCCCCTTCCCATGAGTAACCCATGACCCTCTCCATTTCCCCCGAGAAAACCCGTATCGGCTGGATCGGCACCGGCGTAATGGGCCAGAGTATGTGTCGCCACCTTGTGAAAGCAGGCTACACGACGACCGTATTCAACCGTACTCGTGCCAAGGCGGAGCCGCTTTTGGAACTCGGGGCAACTTGGGCCGACTCACCTCGCGAAGTGGCTCAGGCGAGCGATGTGGTGTTTTCCATCGTCGGCTTTCCTGCCGATGTCCAGCAGACAATCTTAGGTGAGAACGGCGCACTGGCTGGCTCGAAGCCGGGCAACGTATTGGTGGACATGACGACGAGTCGCCCCAGTCTGGCCATCGAAATCGCCGAGCAGGCTGCCCTGCGGGAAGTTGTCAACATCGACGCGCCCGTTTCCGGCGGGGATGTCGGGGCGCGTAATGGCACGTTGTCGATCATGATCGGTGGCGACGAAGCGCAGGTTGAAGCCTTGGCCCCCTGCTGGGAAATCATGGGCACCACCTGGGTCTGGCAAGGAGGACCGGGTGCGGGCCAGCACACCAAGATGGTCAACCAAACCTTGATCGCCTCGAACATGGTCGGCGTCTGTGAGGGGTTGCTCTACGCCCACCGAGCGGGCCTCGACCTGGAACGTGTGATGCAATCGGTTGCCTCGGGAGCTGCAGGGAGCTGGTCCTTATCCAACCTGGGACCGCGCATCATCGCAGGCAATTTCGATCCCGGATTTTTCGTTGAGCATTTTGTCAAAGACATGGGCATCGCCCTGGCCGAGGCCGAGCGGATGGGACTGAAGTTGCCCGGGCTTGCGCTGGCAAACGAGCTTTATGGCAAGCTTGTCGAGCAAGGGCATGCTCGTAGTGGAACGCACGCGTTGATGCTGGCACTTGCGGGGATGAGCGGCGTTGATTGGTCGGAGCGAGACGGGTGAGTCGGAGATTTTTCTCACGCCCAGCTTGTAGAAAACCAAACAACACAGAACTATCACCTCGCTTTTGACTAACTGATTCAATTCGATGTATACTGAAGCGTAGAGGAGAACCAGCAATGAGAATGATTGAAATCTCTGATGAAGCGTATCAGACCTTGGCGAAATTCCACGGTGACGTGAACTTGTATGTCGAAAAGCTCGCGGCCGAAGCCCGTGAAGTCGCAGCCGTGCAAGAAGGAATTGACGCCTATAATGCGGGGGATTGTCGACCACTCGCAGAATTTGGCGGGGAACTTCAAGAACGCTTTGGCATCGACACTTCCCAGGCATGAAACGCCGCGTTGTCATCACCGGTCCAGCCGAAACCGATACTCTTTCCAATCACCGCTGGTGGGCCGATAACCATTCGCCAGAGCAAGCCCTTCGCTGGCTAGAGGGGATTTATGCGGCGATGTTCAAGCTGGCCTCTACGGCCGAGACGAATCCGCCAGCAGACGAGAAGTCACTACGCAAGGCAGGCATTCAGCAAGTCAGTTTTGGTCTCGGCAGCAGGCCAACCCATCGAATTATTTACACGATCGATGGCAGCTATGTGGTTATATACCGCGTCCGGGCATTCAAGCAGGATGAACTCGATTTGAGTAACCTGGAATAGATTCGATTATCGCATTTATTAACGGACCACTAATAGAGAAAGGGAACGAAACAAGTTTCTCACAAATCCTTCTGCCCCATGTTCCTATTAATCTTAGGCACTCTCGCTTAGTCACTAGCGGCACTGTAAAATTGTAAGAATGGAATCCTCTACTCAATGTAGAACCTGGCGATTTTCTATACGTGAATTGCTTCTCTTGATGGCGCTGATTGCAGTGCTTTTAGCTCTTTACGTAACCAATAGGCCATACTCACCCACGGCATTTATTTCCACGCTTGAGGAAAGATCAATTCTAGCAACGCTTTGCGCTGATTTGAGCGTGCCGATTGAATTTGGAGGAACCAGCATCGGAAGTGGAAATTCCAGTTGGAGCGGAGGTGAAAGAGAATCAAGTCTCATACTCACCGTACCTGACATCAAAAACTTTCAAGAAGTTGTGATGCCAAGATTCCGTGAATACATCGAACGGAAAGTAAGAGGTTTCGGCGGTACTATTGTTGGTCAATCTCAGGGGGGAACGAATGATGGCGGAACTTCCAACTCTGAGGTTTTTAAACGATTGCAACAGTTCAGCTTCCTATATCGCATCAAAGGGACTCGAGGGGCAATTCGAGTTTACTCCTTTGAACACTCGGAAAGGCAGCTGCGGATACTGATTCTTGTGGATGAACATTGAGAGGCGGAGAGACGATTAGAGCTCAGCTGAAGGATGTTCGGGGTCGGGGACGACCCGGCTCGCTGCAGTTTTGCTAGCATTGCACTTCTCTTGACGCCCCCGCGGTGCCGTTCTACAGTTCGCGCGGCAATTGCTCTTCCTCTCGCACTCTTTCTCGCTATGAACAACGCTGCCAAAAAAACTGAGCCGACTTCACCCAGCCGCCCTATGAAGGGCTCGCTGCCGCCGCGGATGAAGGTGCTGTACATCACTACGCTCAATCGCACGGGTGGTTGGTTGGCTGAGGCCTTTGCCGCCGATAGCGCGACGCAGATATTGCTTGAAGAAGTGGTCGGAGTCACGTCAGCACTTGCCAAGCTCCGCGATGAAGTGTTCGATGCCGTGATCGTCAGTCATGAGCCACCCGTGCTCGACGCTTTGGATCTGGTCGAAGGCCTGCGGGCTGGTGGGAACGAGGAGCCGATGATACTGCTGGGTTCGCAGCGACCACATGAGATCGATGCCCTCTGTTACGAGGTAGGAGCCGACGATTATTGCTGTGTCGCTGAGACTACAGTCCGGGGCCTGCTCTGGAAGTTTGCCCGAGCAATCGAACGCCATCAACTCCAGCGCGAAAACCGGCGGATGGTCCAAGCCGACCGGCAACGACTCAAGCAGGAGCATCTCGAAGCACAGCGTCTGCTTGAGCAACAACGCTTGTTGATCGCCGACCTGGAAGTGCTGAAGAACCCCACGGCCACCTCGGAGCAAGGAGACGTGCTGACCGAGTTCGACGATTGCCTCGCCAAAGCCGCCACCGCAGCGGTTGATGTGCCACTGAATTTGCCTGAGCCACTCGTCAACCACTATCGAGAGTTGTTGCGAACTTACGTGATCATGGGCGTCGGCAACTTGACCAACGAGATGGCCGAGCTGAGCGAATTGCTTGCCGCGTCGGAGGTTTCTGCGCAACGCGCGCTGCAATTGCATGTGACGGTCCTTGAGGATCTGGTCCAGGGACTTGGCTCGCGGAGTGCCCGGCATGTAATGAATCGGGCCGATCTGTTGGTGCTGGAGGTGATGGGACACCTGGCCGACGGTTATCGCCAGCGCTACTTCGAGCGTCGCAATCCCCCCCGCCAAAAGTCGCTGCCCGGCTTCGATTCTGGTTCGGCAATTCGCGTCGCGGCATGATTGAGCAATTCTTGCTACAATCTCTCCAAGTTTGATCTGCGTCAATCAGCCCCATCCGCGTTTATCCGCGTCCCATTTCTTAATCAGTACCCAGCAAAGAGCTTCCATGGACGACACCCAAACCACCCTTGCCGACTTGCGCGAACTGGTCCGCCAGTTTGTCGACGAGCGCGACTGGCAGCAGTTTCACTCCCCCAAGAATCTTGCCATGGCCCTGGCAGTCGAGGCTGCCGAGTTGATGGAACACTTCCAATGGGTTGACCTTCCTGAGTCGCGCAAGGTCACCTCTGATGAGGAAAAGCTCACGGCCATTGGCGAAGAACTGGCTGACGTGCTGAGTTACACGCTCGCCCTGGCCAATTCGCTGGGGATCGATATCGCCACCGCCCACCGGCGCAAGATGGTGTTGAACGCGGAGAAATATCCGGCTGACGAATTCCGCGGCCGATTTGGCGGCAAGAATTCACAGGCGGATTGAGTATGTGATGGTAGAGCGCAGCAGGATAGCCGTAGTTGGTGCCAGTGCTCGGGCAGCGGCATTTTCCTTGCTTCGCCAGGGCCACGCCGTCGTCGCGGCAGATCTGTTTGCCGATGCCGACCTGCGGCGAGTTTGTGATGTCGAGCAGGTGACCAACTATCCGCACGGTTTGGCCGAATGGCTCTCACGCACCAAGTGCGATGAATGGCTCTATACGGGTGCTTTAGAGAACTATCCAGATCTCGTTGACCGAATGGCTGCTTTGAGACCCCTGCGAGGTAGCGCCGGTTCGATGCTGCGAGCGGTGCGCGATCCACTCTTGTTACAAATAGCTCTCACCTCAGTTGGGCTCAACTTTCCTGAAACTCACCTCTGCCATGGTCAGCCCCCCGGTTCGGGCGATTGGCTGCACAAGACGGGCCAAGGGGCCAGCGGCAGTGGAGTGAGCGAACTTGATCCCAGCAGCCTGTCAACTCAAGGTTATTGGCAGCGTCGAGTGCCTGGGTTGTCAGGCTCCGCCATGTTCTTGGCGTCAGATCCGAGCTGCTCATTGCTCGGCATCACACGCCAACTAGTCGGCGAAACTTGGACCGGGGCGCGCCAATTTCAATACGCAGGTACACTTTCGCCTTGGCGGCTTCCTGAAGCGGGAGTAGCAGAGCTCGTTCGCATGGGTGAATTCTTAATGCAAGAGTTCAAACTCAGCGGACCGTTTGGAGTGGATTTTATCTACGACGATTCCCATGTGTGGCCCGTCGAAGTCAACCCTCGTACCTCCGCCGCGGCAGAAGTGGTAGAGAGGGTCACCAGCACCCACGCCTGCGCCGGCAAAGCTGTTCTCTACGCAAAACGCCCACTTGCGATTTCGCGCGACATCAGCGAAGGACTCCTCCACCGCGCCGGTTCAATCGAAAACCCAGAGCTGGCGGACATTCCCAACACGGATACACAAATTGCGACCGGGGAACCTATTCTCACCGTTCTTGCTGACGGAGATTGCCTGGCCGAGGTCGAAGAAAATCTTCGTGAGCGAGTCGCCAGGCTGGAGTCAGAACTCTATGTTACTATGGTACTATAAGGAACTCTTCTCATGCGAATCGGTGTAGTCAGCGACACCCATGCCCATGTGGCTAATACCCAGGCCGCGATCACGTTGCTTGAGAGTCTGTCCGTCGAACGGGTACTTCACTGTGGCGACATCTGCTCGACCGTCGTGGCAAAGCTGTTTGCCGAGTGGCCAACCGATTTCGTTTTCGGCAATTGCGACCATGATCGCGAAGAACTTGCTGCGGCAATCGCCGAGGCGGGGCAAACTTGTCACGGTGTATTTGGTGATTTGAAAATCGCCGGTCGCCGGATTGCGCTGCTGCACAGCGACGATCACCGCAAGTTTCAACAGGTCACCACCAGCGGTGAATTCGATCTGGTCTGTTATGGACACACCCACGTCGCCAAGATTGAGAAAGTAGGCGACACACTGGTATTGAATCCCGGTGCCCTCTACCGTGCCAACCCGCACTCTTTGGCGGTGGTCGAGCTAGCGACGATGGATGCAGAGATTGTGAATTTGTAGGTCAGTTTTGCCGAAAGGGAACCTGGCTTCGGATCAATATCGAACAAAAGGTTCCCGCTCGGCAAGCGGGACCTACTCACCCTCGTAAGCCGCCTGCGAAACAACCGCTACTGGTTGGGTACGGAAGGGGGTGCCCGATTCATAAAGTTTGATTCGTGCTAGATAATCACCGCGGCTTGCCGAGGGGGCCACTTCGATGGCCTCTTCCAATGTTTGTATCGCTTCATCGTAGTTGCCGGCATTTGCCAATGCGGCGGCGAGGGTGTCGAGCGCTACATGGCGGTCGCCGTACTCAAATTCGAGTGCCTGGCGTGCACCCAACACGGCGTTTTCCGAATCACGAAAAGTTTCGTCCGGACAGGTGGCCAGCAGCCAGGCACCGTTGCGATAGGCATGGGCAAAGCTCGGTTTGATTTCGATCGCGTCGGCGTAATCAGCCAGTGCCTCGGCATAGCGGCCCATGTCTGCCAGCAAATCACCACGACTGCAGAGGATTGCCGGATTCTCGGGAGCTAGTTCCGCGGCGGCGGTGAAATGAGCGTAGGCTTCATCCCAACGTCCGCCGATGTGACAGACTCGTGCTAGACCCAATCGGGCCGAGGAGAGCTTTTTATCCAAGCGGCAGGCCTGTTGGTAGTCTTGTTCAGCACTACTAAGGTCACCTGCCTGCACGAACAGCGTGGCCCGGTTGGTGTAGGCCTTGCCAAACTCTGGATTCATTTCGAGGACCAGATTGAAATCATCAAACGCCTCGGCGAATTGCCCCGTCTCGGCGTAGGAGACACCCCGATTGTGAAGGGCTCGCCAGTTCTTGGGATCGAACTTGAGTGCTTCATGAAAATCGGCGTCTGCAAGGTCGCTCTTTCCCTCTTCGGAATAAAGCTGTCCGCGGCGATTCAACGCCCAGGAAATCAACTGATTGGCGTACTGTTTGTTCTCGCCCTTGGCTCCAAGTTGGATGGCCTCCACACCGAGATCGATGACGTCTGAGTAGTCGGTCGTGGTGCCGGCAGTCTGCGACAGAAAATGGGCATCCACCAGCAGTTGTCCCACAGCATTGAGCGGAGCAGGCTTGGAAACTTTGATTTTGTTTGCAGCGGGCTGCTTGATTGTAGGTTGACGCCTGACTGGCTTTGATATCGCCGACTGCGATACTTCGAGCTGGGTCGCTTCTTGATAAATCGCCTGCTCTTCGGATATATCGCTGACCAGCTTGATATCGCCGCGCTTTGGTGGCGCAACGGTCTGCGCTGGTGCGGAGGTTTCTTCGACGAAGACGAACGAATCCCCGTTGCGAGATGCTGGCGAGTCTTGCGCATGCGAAGCCTCAACAACCGAGGTATCTTCGACAAACGTAAACGACCCGTCGTCAGCACTAGCAGTGGCAGCACCCACGAGGCAACCGACTACGCAGAGCGTGTGGTAGATCGAGTTGCAGAGTTTATGAACGAAACAGGTAGGTAAAGAGCTTTTCATGATTTCCGATCCGCAAGTGTGGGGACTTTGCAGAGCCAATAAACTAACCGGGCGCCTGAACGTAGAGCGCCTCGATCCTAGGTATCGTCTGCAGCGGCAAAGTCGCTGTAATCGAATCATTCAAAAGAATCGGAATTACCTGGGTGGATTGCCTATTCACCCAGCAAAGCTGGGCTTGGTGCTAGCAAAGGCCTACCAAAGCAGGATCCCAACAAGGCTCTTACGCCTGCGGGCGAGTCATGCTATCCGGGTCGAGCGCCTTGTCGAGTTCTGCCTCGGGCAAGATCTTGCGGTCGAGGCATAATTGGCGGATCGTGGTGCCCTGCTTGAAGGCGTCTTTGGCCAGGGTGGCTGCTTGCTCGTAACCCACCACGGGTGCTAGCGAAGTGACCATCATCAGTGATTGGTCAATTAACTCGCGGCAACGTTCCTCGTTGACTTCCAGATCTTTCACGAGCTTATCAACGAACACTCCGGCCGAGTTGGCCAAGAGCTTGATCGATTCCAGGAACGCGTCGATCATCACCGGCATGGCGACATTGAGCTCAAACAGTGAACCCACGCCACCCAAGCCAGCGGTGGTGACGGTTGCATCGTTGCCGATCACCCGGCAGGCTACCTGCATGACCGACTCGCAAATGACCGGGTTTACTTTGCCGGGCATGATCGAGGAGCCGGGCTGCGTGGCGGGCAGCGACAACTCAAAAATACTGCAGCGCGGGCCGGAACCCAAGAGGCGGATGTCGTTGGCGATCTTGGTTAGCGAGACGGCTATCGTTTTCAGTTCGCCGTGGGCGCTCACGAAGGCATCCTTGGCGGCTTGGGCCTCGGGGTGGTTGGCTGCTTCTTCGAACTCGATGCCGAGTTGCTTTGAAAGGGCTGCGCACACCTTGGCAGCGAACTGTGGATGTGTGTTGATGCCCGTGCCGACGGCGGTGCCGCCAATTTCCAGATTTGTGCGTAAATTAAGAGCCTGCTTTGCCCGTACCACCGCGTATTCAGCCTGGGCAGCATAGCCCCCGAAGACCTGGCCCACGCGGATCGGGGTGGCATCCATTAAGTGAGTTCGGCCAATCTTGACGATCTTGTCCCAGGCGGTCGCTTTCTCGGCGAGCGCCTGTTGGAGCCGCTCCAAGTTGGGGATCAAATTCTCCTTGATCACCTTGGCCGCGGCGATGTGCATCGCAGTAGGAAACGTGTCGTTCGAGGATTGACCCATGTTGACATGGTCGTTGGGATGCACGGCCCCTTCGGTCCCCTTGGCGCCGACCCCGAAACCCAGCTTTTCGTTTGCCAGATTGGCGATCACTTCGTTGGCGTTCATGTTGGTCGAAGTGCCGGATCCGGTCTGATAGATATCGACGGGGAACTGCTGGTCGTGCTTCCCTTCGGCAACTTCATTGGCGGCAGCGATGATCGCGTCGGCCCGTTTGCCGTCGAGCTTGCCGAGCTGGCGATTCGCTTCAGCGCATGCCGCTTTGAGATGCCCAAAAGCATGGATCATCGCGGCGGGAACTGGTTCGAAGGAGATCGGGAAATTATCAACCGCGCGGGCGGTGGAAGCTCCATACAGGGCATCGGCGGGAACTTGCATCTCGCCCATCGTATCGCGTTCGGTGCGGAATTGTGGCATCGTCAGTTGTCCGTTGTTGGTTGTCTGTGGTTTGATATTGGCGAGCCGGATGCGTCAGCTTCCGGCATATGTTCCATCTTCTACGCCGGCCAGTCGTCGACCAGGATGGTGTCTTCGTGCTCGTAGGCGGGGGCGCAACAACAGAGGAACCTAAGTGTCTCGCTGCCGGTGTTCGTGATTTGATGGCGTGCTCCTGGCGGGATGGCGATGGCGTCGCCTGGAGAAACGTCTTGCACGTCGTCCTCTATCTGCATTCTGCCCGATCCTTCGAGTAAATAGTATATTTCCTCGCAGAGCGGATGATAGTGCGGGTCCGTACGTTCGCCAACTGGCAGCCGTGCTTCGGCCAGGCTCTGGTTTGTGATGCACGAATTGCGATGGGCTAGCAATTCGCGGATCTCCGAACCATCCTTGGTAGTAAAAGCCGGGACGGATTCCAGGTTGTGAACGTCCATTGAGATATTCCCCGCTTGAGGTGGCCCCTAGCCGGTCCGCCACGCGATCCGGGAGATTCCCCGGAGGTATGTGTACCTCCGGCTAAGGTTTTCTTAACAGGCAAGCTTTAGGCTAACGCCCAAAGGGCTCAGCGGCAAGTTAGGCCGCCTTTTCGTCACCACTGGTTGGTTGGAGATGCACATCCATCTGCGGGAAGGGAATGCCGATTTGAGAGCGGTCGAGTTCCATTTTTACCGCCCGGATGAGGGCCTGTTTGGCGTCCCCGAAGTCGTCGCGATTGACCCACACCCGCACCGACCAATTGACGCTCGAAGCACCCAGTTCTAAGAGCACTGCGGCCGGCTCCGGATCCTGAAGTGCATGCGGGACGATGGCCATGGCGCGTTCCAAGGCTTGGCGGGTCTCGTCGATGTCGGCAGAGTAGTCGGTTCCTACCGCGATATCGACGCGGCGGGAGCGGTGGTAGGTGATATTTTCGATCACCGCACCATAGATCGAGCTATTGGGAATAATGATCCGCCGCCCGTCGAAGGTATCGATCTCGGTAGTGAATAGCGCGATCTCGTTCACTTTGCCCAAGTGGTTGGCAATGTTCACCGTATCGCCGACTTTGTAGGGACGAAAAATCAGCAGCATCGCCCCTGCGGCAAAGTTGGAAAGCGTCCCCTGAAACGCTAAACCGACGGCCAAGCCCGCAGCACCGATCAAGGCAGCAAAGCTGGTGGTCTCCACGCCGAAGAAACTCAGGCAAGTCAGGGCTGTGAGCAGCAGGGCGGCCCAGCGGACCAATTTAGCCAGGAATTTTGTAAGCGTCTCGTCAAATCGGATACGTGTGAGGCCGCGACGCACCCCGCTGGAGAGCCAGCCGGACAGAGTCCAGGCCAGGATCATCAGCACCACGACGAGCATCGCCCGAAAGCCGTAGTACTGGGCCGCGAAGAGCCACTCACTTCCTTCGATCGTCTTCCAGTTCATTGTCCAGAACTTCTGCCAAAACTGCTTGAGTGCTATCTCTGTGGCATTGAGTTTCGTGGCTGATTCACTGGCGGCCGTGGAGGCAGCTTGGGCGAGTAAGTGAAGATTCATAGACTCTGAAAAATTGAGAGGGAAATTGATTGAAATTCACCGATTTTTAGCTCAGGCACTTTCCACGTGTCGAGCCCAGACTCGAATGCTAGCATCGAGATCAATACCGCCCTTGCTGCTCGCACACGATGAGTACTATTATTCTCAGCGATGTCCAAATCCCCGCAGACTGATTCTGGAAAGAACTCTGCAGACAAAGTGGCTGCGCCTGAGGATGCTGCGAGCAGATTCTCGCTCCAGCGCCTGTCGGCTGCCTTTGCTCGTTTGACTGCTTCGGACTCCGGCGAGCCAGCGGATCCAGAAGCCACCAATCGTGAGTTGGCCCAGTCGCTCGATGAGGTTCAGCAAGGGCAGTCCGATGACGCATGTGAGAAGCAAGTTCTGTCCCCCCGGATGATTGTCGAAGGGATGCTGTTCGTGGGCCAAGAAGATGGGCGCCCCTTGAGCAATCGTTCCATGGCAGCACATATCCGCGATGTCTCCCCGCAGGAAGTCGATTCACTGATCGAAGAACTCAATGAAGTCTACGCCGAGACCAACTGCTGCTATCGGATCGTGAGCGAAGGTGCCGGCTATCGCATGCAGCTTAGTGCTGAACAGGAAGCAGTGCGGCAACGCCTCAGCGGCAATACTCGCCAAGTGCGACTGTCACCGCATGCCATCGAAGTGCTTTCGATTGTGGCCTACCGTCAGCCGGTGAGTGCCGAAGACGTAGCGAAAGTGCGCGGCTCGCGGAGCACAGCGCTACTGAATCAGTTGATTCGCCGAGGGCTGTTGCAATTGGATCGCCCTACAGAAAATGCCAACGGGCGCGTCTATCGCACGACAGATCGCTTCAACCATTTGCTGAATATCAAATCACCAGCGGAACTACCACAGAGTGAGGATCTGGACGACAATTAGTCCGGCAATGGCCCCCTACGGCCGGATTTCTTGCAGGAAGAGATTCGTCGTAAAGTGTTACACACAAATAAGTAACGTAAATAATGCCATTTCCCCGACGTAAGTCCCCGTAGAGATTGTCCGGGGAGATTGCTAGAATCTGCCCCCTGTTGAAGATCCCCGCCTATTGTCGGCCAAAAACGAATTACTTTTTGATTTGTACGTAGCCTGATCCTGCCGACTCAATCTATTGCTAAGCCCTATGAGTAACGGATTAACGTTTGCCCAGTTGCGCGCCACGCGTCCGGTGATCTTGCCGTCGATGCTGCTTTGCGATTTTGGCAATTTAGAGCGAGAGGTCAGGGCGGTCGAAGAGGCTGGGGCGCGGGCTCTGCATTTGGACATCATGGACGGGCATTTCGTCCCCAACATCACCTATGGGTTCACGATCATCGAAGCGGTGCGACGTGTCACCGAGTTGCCGTTGGACGTGCACCTGATGATCACGAATCCCGAAAAGTACATTCCACAGTTTGTCGAGTCGGGTGCAGGGCTCATCTCGATTCACATTGAGGCGGTCGAAGATCCGCGGCCCTTGCTCGAACAGATTCGGTCCCTCGGTTCCGCGGCCGGGCTAGTTCTGAATCCCCCCACGCCAGTTTCGGCTGTTGAACCCTATCTCGAAGCCTGCGACTATGTGCTGGCCATGACAGTGATGCCGGGATACGGCGGGCAGAAATTTGATGAAAGCGTTCTGAGCAAAGTGCGTGAATTGCGCGCGATGCTCCCCCCCGAGGTGCTTGTTGAAGTCGATGGTGGAGTGAGTGCTGAAACGATCGCCGCGTGTGCTGAAGCCGGGGCTGAGATGTTTGTCACAGGCTCGGCCATTTTCCGCACACCCGATTACGCAGCAAGTCTCGTTGAACTGCAGCGATTGGCCCAAGTGAATCGCTAACATACACAGTCAAACGGTAAAACCAACCAAGAACTACCACACGGTAAACTACCAAAGAACTATGCTAAACATCTTACTCATACGAACTGGACAGACGGATTACGACACACAAGGTCGAATCCAAGGGACCATCGATCTCCCCTTAAGTGATGAAGGGCGCCAGAAGGTGGCTGGACTTGCAGGAGAGCTGAGTCAGATCCCTGTGGAAGCGATCTTTGCGGGTCCCGGCGTGGCGACGCAGCAGACGGCCGAGTTGGTTGCGGATTTTCTGAATCAGAAAGTGAAATCGAACAAAAACCTTAGGAATCTTGATCTGGGTTTGTGGCAGGGAATGCTCATCGCCGACGTAAAGAGCAACCAGCCGAAGGTGTATCGCAAATGGTTGGAGAATCCCGAGACGGTCTGCCCCCCTGAGGGAGAAACCCTGCAAGCAGCTCAGGAAAGATTGCAGGACGTAGTCGCCAAACTGAGCAAGAAACACAAGGAGGGGACCGTCGCATTTGTGGTTCCAGAGCCGCTGGCAAGCATACTTGTTCACGTGTTGCGGGACGCCGACTTTGGCAATCTTTGGCAGTCCTGTTGCCAGTCTCGCCCAGCCTGGGAGTTGATCCCCGCACCCCAGCCCCTGGCAATCGCAGGCAGTACGCCGAGCGCAGAGTAAGCACCTTCGGAGCAGGCCAACCGACACCTCGGCGTCCTCATAGGAATGCACAAAGTTGGGGAGGCAGGAAACTCGAATTTATTGGTCATTGGGCATTGGACATTCAGGCCTCGGCATGGTTAGCAAATGTCACCCTTGGTATACTAGTCTGACTATCGGAAAAGAATAGCAAACCCCTCTGGTATCGACCGAGAACCTGCCAGCATGGCAACCGGCGAAACAAAAATGGCGAAAGAACAGGCGAAGCCGGCTCGGGAGAAGCGCGGAGTCCCCAGTGGACTGTGGCTCAGTTGCGAAGATTGCGGAGCGATGATCTTCCGCAAAGAGTGTGAACGGCTGATGAACGTTTGCCCGGAGTGTGGTTTCCACATGTATCTGAGTGCGCGGGGTCGCATCGAAGCCGTTCTCGATGCCGGCACTTTCGAGGAATGGGATGCCGATCTCAGCCCCACCGATCCGCTCGGCTTTGAAGACAAGAAAAAATACAGCGACCGAATTGTTGCAGAACAAAAGCGCACCGGCCTCCGCGATGCTGCCCTCACCGGCACCGGGATGGTCCGGGCACGACGAGTGGCGTTTGGCGTCACCGACTCGGCGTTCATCATGGGAAGCATGGGATCGGTCGTGGGAGAGAAACTCACGCGACTCGTGGAACGTGCAACGGCGGAACGCCTTCCGTTGATTATTATCAGCGGATCGGGGGGTGGGGCGCGGATGCACGAGGGGATTTATTCGCTCATGCAGATGGCAAAAGTCTCTGCCGCACTGGCCCGCTATGACGAAGCCCAAGGGCTCTTTATCTCTGTGCTCACGAACCCCACGATGGGTGGCGTGGCGGCGAGTTTTGCATCGCTAGGCGATATCATCTTCGCTGAGCCGAAAGCGCTGATTGGCTTCGCGGGGCCGCGAACCATTAAAGCCACGATTCGCATTGAACTCCCCAAGGGATTTCAGACCAGCGAGTTCCTACTCGAACATGGGTACATCGACCGGATCGTCGAGCGGTCGGATCTCAAGAGTGAGATCGCTCGAATTATTGACTATTGTGGCAAGTGATCTTCTTGGCCGGAGGACCACGTCCTCCGGGATCAATCCCGGACGGCGTGGCCGTCCGGCTGAGGGAGAGTATCACTCCACCAATATCGCTTCAGCCCAGCAGCTGGGGTCTTCTTCATAAGGAAACTCGGGACCGCTTGAGAAGGTTTGCAGACCCTGTTCGCGATCCAAGAGAGCGTACGTAAATCCCAACCGGGGCGAACCGACGGGGTCAAAGCCATAGAGGGCCACCACCGGTGCAAAGGCTGACAGCTCGTAGCCTGATTTGGTTACCTTCGCTTTCACCTGCAGCTCGCGGGGGCGAATCGGGCGGGCATTTTCGCGAGCTCGATTGATCAGCAACTGATCTGCCACCGGTTCTTCGGCCGTGTGCCCCCCTCCGCGTGGCAGGAAGGTATAGCGATGGCAATAACGGCTGGCTCGATGCACATTGGTCGTCGCACGGGTATCGACCCACACCTGCAGCCCATCGCTGTCTTCGAGGCGCGAATCCCGGCACCAGGGGAGTTGGCTCTTTCCTTCGACACGAACCCACCAGGCTAAACCCTGCGAGCTCCATCCCATCCGCACCTCGGCCAGTTGGCGCTGGCCATCAAGTTCCGCAAGCATGGGGAGCGCATATTTCTCGTCCAACGAAACTCCTGCAGCACTCCATAGGGGTTCGCAGCGATGGATCTCGACAGCGAAGCGAAACAGAAACCGCGGCGGAATGAGCGACGAGTCGGGGGTGATTGAGTTGGGCATGGTGTTTTGTGATATTTAATGTTACTGAAAACTTCGAGGCAGTCGAATTGAGTTGAGCCGTTTGGGTGAGTAGGGGAGTGAGTAAGTGAAAGGTGAGTAGGTGAGTAGGTGAGTAGGTAGTGCTAGAAACCCACTCACTTACTCACTTACTCACTTACTCACTTACTCACTCCCCCTCTACATCAACTGCCATTGGTCGAATAGCACGACGTAAATCCCCAGCAACAGGTTTGTCACTCCATGGGCGACCACGCAGTCCCAGATGTTGCGGGTGCGGAGCATTAGCCAGGTAATCATACTGAACCATACCGCCGCGGCAAACAGTTCCCCCATATGCATCATCATGGGGACCAGCGTACCAACCAGCAAGGCGGTGGCATCGGCTTCGCCAAATGGCACCTTCCACCACTGTTGATGCATGACGAATCGCATCAGGAATCCGCGGAGAAAAAACTCCTCGATGATCGGCACGATCAAGGCCAGACCGATAAAGCGAACGATTAGAAAGGCCCAAGCCGCGACGGGTTGGCCCGCCATCTGAGTGAGTGGATCGTACGCACTTCGCTCGCCAGTTCCCAGGAGATCCAGGAGGTGGATCGTAGGAATTTCCCCCGGTTCACGACCTGGAATAAAACTCCCCAGGAAGCGGTCCACTGGGCCGATGATTCTTGGTTCCAGCCTGAGATGGCAGAGCGCGACCCACAGAACGACTCCCACTACCCCTACGGCGACGCTCAGCCAGCTCACCCGAAAAGGAAACGTGCGATAGCCGGGCCAAACGAGTGCCATCGCAACCAAGGTCAGCACAATTTTCAGTGTGTAGACCCAGGGATAGTATGCATAGGGAATCTTGGGAAGCAGGCCCCCCTCTTCGGGCGAGAAATCGTCGATTGCAGGCGAATCGATGACTTCATCCAGGGACTCGGTCTCAAGGACAGCCTCCCCTAGATTGTCACTCTGGGAAGATTTCGGAGGAGTCGGCTCCAGGCTTCCCACCAGCATGAATACAGCAAACGGCAGGAGAAACGTAACCGCCGGCCAGCGAGAGAGCCAGCCCGCAGGGAGCGGCGTTGCCGTCTGGTTCACAGAATCTTCATTTGGTGCAGACATGCCAGCATTCCTTGAACTCACATTGGATCGAGCTTCGTTGCGTATCTCACTACAAACAAAGCACTTAACGCTATAGCAATCAGTTTTCTAAGGACGTAGCTAGTGGGCCGAACAGTGTACTCCAGAGCCTGGAGGGGCTAGGAAGCTTGGGTCAGACGAAAATCGGTATTCGCGCAAGTGCCGCCGATGCCTAATCTTGTGCGGTGCTGGACCGAACAAGTGTCCAGCAGTGGCAAGAGATTAATGCACGGGAAAAACCGCATTTGCACTAGCTAATCGAGTTCTAACGAGTCAGAATAGCAGTCTACCCCGCCTAGCGACAGGGTGACTCTAAGTTGCCCTTGTTGGAATTCTGAGTATTAGCCTGGAGGGCTGTCGCCTTTCGGGAGTTCCTCTGCGACACCTCCTCGTGGTTTGGTCTACGTGGTATTGGTGTTTGATTTATTAATTCATGGGATTGTTGATTGTTTGGTTGAGGCTTAATTATGGACCTTCGCAACGTACGAAACATCGGTATATCGGCGCACATCGATTCGGGTAAAACCACCCTCAGTGAGCGCATCCTCTTTTATGCTGGTCGCATTCACAAGATTGAGGACGTGCGCGGAGGTGGCGATGGCGCAACCATGGATCACATGGAGCTCGAAAAAGAGCGCGGCATCACGATCACCAGTGCTGCCACCTCGGTCAAATGGAAAGGGGTCGATATCAATCTGATCGACACCCCGGGCCACGTCGACTTTACTGTCGAAGTGGAGCGCAGCTTGCGCGTCCTCGACGGTGCCGTCTTGGTGCTTTGTTCGGTAGGTGGTGTTCAGTCGCAATCGATGACCGTTGATCGTCAGATGAAGCGTTACAACGTGCCGCGCCTTGCCTTCATCAATAAGATGGACCGCACGGGTGCCAATCCTGATTCGGTTGTCAAGCAAGTTCGCGATAAGTTGGGTGCAGACGCGGTAGCCATGCAGTTGCCGATTGGCAAGGAAGACAATTTCAAGGGCATTGTCGACTTCATTACGATGACGGCGATTTACAATGACGGCGTCCATGGCGAAATCATTCGCGAAGAACCGATCCCTGCCGAATTGCAGGCGGCGGCCGATGAGGGCCGACATCATCTGCTCGAATCGCTTTCGATGTATAGCGACGAATTGATGGAACTGTTGCTCTCCGAGGAAGAGGTTCCCGCGGAACTCATTCACAAGATCATCCGCGATGCTACGATCAATCAAGGTTTTACGCCCGTTTATATGGGTTCGGCATTCAAGAACAAGTCCGTCCAGCCGCTTCTGGACGCCATCAATCGCTATCTCCCCTGTCCATTAGATCGCCAGTTTGTGGCTCTCGACCCTTCGGAAGAGGGGAAGAAAATCCCTCTCACCAGCGACGCCAAAGATCCTTTTGTCGGCATGGCGTTCAAGATCGTCGACGACGAATATGGTCAGCTAACCTACACCCGCGTTTATCAAGGGACCGTGGTCAAAGGCGAGCAGTACTACAACCAACGTACTGGCAGAAAAGAACGCTTCAGCCGCATTGTGAAGATGCACAGCGACAAGCGCGAAGAAGTCGACAAGGCCGAGGCAGGTGACATCGTGGCGATCATGGGTATCGACTGCGCTAGTGGTGATACCTACTGTGCGCAGCCGAACTACTGCACGTTGGAAAGCATGTTTGTCGCAGCACCGGTGATCAAGATGTCGATCAATCCCCTCTCGCGCGACAATGCCGACAAGCTGGGCAAAGCCCTTCAGCGCTTCCGTAAGGAAGATCCAACCTTCCAGGTTGCCACGGACGAAGAAACCGGCGAGACGTGTATCGCAGGCATGGGCGAGTTGCACTTGGAAATCTACGTCGAACGTATTCGCCGCGAATATGGCGTGGATGTTGAAGTGGGTGCCCCCAAGGTGAGCTACCGCGAGAGCGGCACGGTTCCGTTTGCCTACGATCACAAACGCAAGAAGCAGACGGGCGGTTCCGGTCAGTATGGTCACATTGTTGGTACGATCAGCCCAATGACCGACGAAGATCGCGAAGAAGCCGAAGGAGGAGAGTTCCTCTTCATCGACAAAGTCACCGGCGGCAAGATTCCCAAGAACTTCATTCCGGCCATCGAAAAAGGCTTCCGCAACATGACCGAGAAGGGCCCACTGGCTGGCTATCCGGTTGTGGGGATCAAAGTTGAGTTGGTTGAAGGTTCCTACCACGATGTCGACTCTTCCGACATGGCCTTCATGCTCACCGCCCAGGAATGCTTCCGCGAGAATTTCTCACGAATGAAGCCTGTGCTCCTTGAGCCGATCATGCTCACCGAAATCGAATGCCCTGAAACATTCCAAGGGCCCGTGGTAGGTCAGATTTCCAGCAAGCGTGGCATGGTGGTCTCGACCGACACCCAGAATGGCATCTGCAAGATCATCGCCGAAGTGCCTCTGGCGGAAACCTTCGGGTACTCGACCGAACTGCGGAGTCAGACGCAGGGTCAAGGCACGTTCACGATGGAACTGTGCAAGTACGCTCCCGTTCCTGGCAATATCCAGACGGACATCATCGCCGAACGTAAAGCCGAACTGCAACCGGCGTAAAGCTTCTTGCACAAGTCAGACTCTCCTTCAACGCTCAGGGGTTGCAACCCCTGAGCGTTGGCGTTTTCCTAGGAAGTCTGCCGCACTCATTGGTGTGTTTCACACCTTATTTCTGTGGAGTGGAGTCACCGAACACCTTACTAACCGCAAACTTCGGCCCCCATCACGCCGCTACTATCGGCAGCCTCGGCTAAGTTCCGAGGTTTGGCACGGGTATGATGGTTACGGCTAGCTCCACAAACTGCCTCGGAGTTTCACTCCGACGCCTCGTAGCGTTAAGGAAAGTTTCGTCCATTAGGCGATGTGACAGCACCGTGAGCACGGTTCATTCGAGGTTGGCCCTGCCAAAAGGCCTGTCAAAATCTCTCTTTCGAACAAGCCCTTTGCCTTCGTATTCAGCATTTAGCATCACGTCTCTCGTGTCCTGCAGGCACATCTCAATGTACTCATCTAAGCGAACCTCGTCGCCTTCCGACAGGTAAAGAATACAGCGAAGATGTCGATGACGCGTGCCGTTCGCTAACCCGTCAGGAATTTTATCCAGCAAGTGTTGCAGAATCCTAGTGGCGTGTTCATGGCCAAAATCGTCAATGACTCGCTGGGTAATGTCGCTGGGAAGTTTCTCAGGCATAATGTTGCTTAGTTCTTGTTGAACTTAAACCGACTTCAGGCTTACTGCTGAGTCAAATATATCTCAATTCCTACTTATAGGTACACGTTGAACGTCACGCAACCTGTGTCGGCTTCATCCTCCTGAGCAGTTTAGCGTGCCCCCTATGTTCTGCGGCTTTGTCGACCGCCGCTAGAAAAATGTCCGATAACTAGCGATTACGCTCATTCGAATTGCAGGTAACGCTTCCGCATGATTGATACAATCGTACCTCGCGCCGGGTGACCTACACTTTCCGTATGACGGAAGCCCTCTTTGCACCCACTGAGCCGCTCGCATCTGCGATCTCAACGCAGCGAATCCTGCATGTCATCAATGGCGAACATTATTCCGGTGCGGAACGCGTGCAAGATCTGCTTGCCCAGGAGTTGCCGCAGTTTGGGTTTGATGTGACGTTTGCCTGTGTGAAGCCGGATCGGTTTCCTGAGGCGCGCGTGTCGCAATCGGTGCAGCTCTATCGCACTCCGATGCGGAGTCGGTTCGATTGGCAATGTGGTCGCAAGCTGGCCGAGCTAATTCGTCAGGAAGATTTTGCCCTGGTTCACGCCCATACGCCCCGCTCGCTGATGGCTGGGGCGATTGCCGCCCGGCTGGCGGACGTGCCACTTGTTTATCATGTTCACAGCCCCACGGGCAGGGATTCCACGCGGTGGCTGCAAAACCTGGTCAACGAGCGCTTGGAGCGGTGGCTGCTCAGGCGGGCCACACGCTTAATCACCGTATCACCAAGCCTGCAAGAGTTGATGGTTGCCCATGGATTCTCTCCAGCACGAGTCGCCTACGTCGCCAATGGGGTACCGGGTGTAGAATTCATATCCCGTGTTCGACCCACGGGCCGTTGGACACTCGGCATGGCGGCTCTCTTCCGGCCACGCAAGGGAATCGAGGTGTTGCTCGAATCGCTAGCGTTGCTGCGAGGCAAAGGTCACGATGTGCATCTACGAGCGATCGGGCCTTTTGAAACTACTGCCTACGAGTCCGAGGTCATGGGACTTGTTGAGAAACTGGGGATTGCGGACCAGATCACTTGGACTGGCTTTGTGAGCGACATCCATGCGGAACTGCGTAAGGTCGATCTCTTCGTGCTGCCGAGCCTATTTGGTGAAGGGCTGCCGATGGTGGTGCTGGAGGCGATGGCAGCGGGGTTGCCTGTGGTGGCGAGTGCGGTGGAAGGAATTCCTGTCGCGGTGCGCGAGGGAGTGGATGGGTTATTAGTTGAGCCCGGCAGTGCTGAAGCACTTGCCGCCGCCGTGGGTGAGATCATCCGAGAAGATAGTTACTACGACTATGGTTCGCTCAGTGAGCAGGCTCGGAGTCAGCACGGGGCTAATTTCTCAGCCCGGACGATGGCGCGCAATGTCGCGGAAGTGTATCGCGACATACTGGGCTGATGCCTGGCTACTTCAACTGCGTGTCCGCAGGCTGAGCCGCTTGAGGAGCGGTCGGTAGTTCTTCGACGACCCGCGTCCAACCCAGCGGGGTCCGTGGTGAATTGAACAAGGCGCCGAACAGTTGATTCAGTGCGCCGTTCACCGAGGGCTTTTCAAACATGTAAACGGCCCGATTGCGGCCATTGGGCATGTGAATCTGAATTGCTTCGGGCATCATTGTTTTGCGCTCGAGCATCACGTCGACATGGTGGTAGTTGGCGGCATCGGCTTGCGTGCGAGGGTAGGCTTCGAGCCAGATTTGTGAAGCGTTGCCCTGCCGACTCCGAATCCAGTAGCGGGCCTTCAGCTTGGCGGCCTCGGCACCAAACAAGAAGGGGAGCGGTCCATCGACGATTGATTTTCCGCGCATATCTTCGGGGAGCGCTTGCACCACAAGTTGCTTCTTTTCGTGCTTGTATTCGTAGATCGCCTTGCCATCGCAGACCCAGTGTTCACCCACTTCGTCTTTCTGCAGGACATATTCGCCCGGCTTCTCGGGATCTTTCTGCACGAAGCGTCGGATATCGTTGATCTTGAAACTCCCCTTGTCCGGCTTGGCGTAGGTGAGTTGGCCGGTGCACTTGATTGCCGGGTCGTTGGGGGGACCAAACACGGGGTCGTATTCCCAGCGCTCGAAGTGGCAATCATAAGTCTTGATATCTGCCCCGGCATTTTCCCACATCTGCAAAATCTGATCGACGAACTGCTGCTCGACTGCGTCGAGTTGGAACGGAGGACCAAACCCCTGCTGTTCGGTGGGGGAAGTAGGTTGCTGCTGGCTGGGGACCGAGGCCACTTGCGCAAGGGGAGCGCCAGCCGATTGATTCTGCTGCAAAACGGGTTGGATTTGACTTGGTTGTTGCAGGTCCCCTAACGACGCCGATTGTTCGGCGGGAAGCTGTTGGGGGCTCGTTGCCGTGGGATCGGGCAGTTGTGTCTGGGCAACCCCACTAGCCACGGGAACCAAGCAGGTTATTAAAGCGAGGGTCAACACTCTCTTCGACAAGGGCATAGGAAATATCTCTTTTTGGTGCGGAACGAGGTACCGCAGAGTTCTGCTATCGAAGCACCGACGCGAGGTCTGGTCGGCAACGGGGCGGGGATCATAGCAATCGCTTCCCATGCTTACCAGGGCGAAATGGGAGGGGGGAGTTAGGAGGTGAGTAAGTTAGTAAGTGAGTAGGTTGGTGAGTTTGCTTGCTGTGCTCCTTCCTCAGCCAATTGCTAATATCTCCCTTGACGTTCTGCCAGCACTGCGCGCACTATTGTCCTCATGAGTACCATGAATCTTCGTTGGAAGGCTAGTCTCTCTGCCAGTTCGTTGCATGCGGTGTTGTGCGCGGTGGAGGGTTTGCCAGCTGCCAACAATTCATTTGCGGAGATTCTGCACGAACCGGGTGACTGTCTTATTCAAAGCATCGAGGGATGCGGCCTGGAAGTGGCTGCGGTTCTCGAAATGCTCGTCTGTCAGTCTGCGGACTATGAAAACAATCGCCAACTGGTCGAGGTGTCACTTTCTCGTTTGCATGGCCGAGAGTCAGCGACTGAAGAGCGAGTCAGCGTTCTAGCGGCGGCAATTAGTGGCTTGGAAACCCGCACGCTGGCTGAGCGGCCGGAGTTGGTCGACGAACTGGCCCTGCGAGCTCGACCTTTGCACGAGCAATGGGAAGCCCGTGGACCCGGCTTGATGCACATGTTGGCTCAGTTGACCGAAGATTCCTTCGTTGCCGAGACCGCTGAGGTCGTGCTTGTCGCTCCCTATGTTGGCGGGTATGGGCGAGCGTATCTCCGTGCGAATCGGGTCGTTTTGGAAGGCCTTCTCGCCAATCCCCACGCAGATCTCCCGGAGGCTTTGCGTCTGGGTTGGCTGCTGGCCCAACTCCAAGCCGACGCGCCGATCTATGCTGACGCCGTCTCCGGCGAGCGATTGGCGTTGTTGGCACAGATGGCAACGATTCCCGCAGTACTCACAGCGGCTGAAAGCGTGGAATGGGCAAAATGCGATGCGTCCACGATCACCCGAGCCTTGCAGTGCTGGTGCTTCGAACAAGATGCTCCTGCCGATCTTGCTGAGAAGCTACTCGGATGGTGGGAAACCTACCACCAAGGCACCTCCTCTTGGCAGGTCGCCTGGCGAGCGCTCGATGCGCTGCTTTCGCAGTAGGCGAGCCGGGTCGTCCCCGACCCCCGAAAGGGGATGGTCGAGTCTTGTTGAACCCTCCCCTTCCGGGGACGGCTATTAGAGAGAGTTCAAAGTGCTAGCGGACGAATCGCTGTTGACTTCAGACTGTAGTTGCACGAATCTCCCGAGTCGTACAACCCTCTACTTACGTCTAGCTTGGACAGATGCTATGCGCATAAAATCGCTGTTCTTTCTTTTGTTTTTCCTGGCAAGGTATCTATCTCAACCCACCATTGCCGCTGAGTCCGTTGTTCAGCAGGCCACTCACAATGCATCCGCATCACGCCGGGTTTTTTCTTCTGGGGAAGTAGTCACATTCTCACAGCAACCCACGCAAGTAGGAGATCGAGTAGCCCAGCGGGTCGGCATGGAGCTTGACCTTCGCACAGTGATCAAACAAGCGGGCCAAGTCGCAAACGACAGTTCGACGGCAATGCGAACTCGCCAGCAGCGCCAAATTGAAGTGATGGAAGTTTCCGGCGGTCAGGCACGTCGCGCGCGAGTTTCCTATCCCCTGGCCAAGCAAATGTCTCCAGGGAACCCTGATCCCACGACCGAAATAGCCCAAGTCGTTGAGGGCAAGACGTATTTCATCAGTCGTGTGGGGGAGCAACTTCAAGTCACCGATGACACAGGGGCGATTCCTTCGAAGCAAGAATTTGAAATCGTCGTAGGAAGTATGGAAAACTTTGGCAAACCCAATCCGCTCGCCGAGTACTTGCTTGGTCGCGAGATCCGCGTAGGAGACACACTCGACGTTCCACTAGAAATCGCGGCCGGGATGATGGGGTTCGACAAGATGGGAAGCGTCGAGAAATTTGAGTTGCAACTTGAAGACCTGCGGGACGTCGACGAAACACCTTGTGCGATATTTAGTGCTACGATCTTCACCACTGGAAGTGCAGAGTCTCCGCTGCATATCGAGACGACTGGCAGCGTTGCGATCGAGATTGGCACAGCCCGTACGATTGAAGCCACCCTCGAGGGACCCGTGACGATGACCGCCATCGATAACGGCGTTCACTACAAAACCACGGGGAGACTCCTCATGGCGGTTCATTCCTACTATGGTTCGCCGTAGGTCCTCTCCAACCTGCGGACCACGAAAAAAACCCGGCCGACGCGTTCCACGCGCCGACCGGGTAGTCGCAGGAGACTATCAACTCCCTGGCCAGGCCAGGGTTGATGCGCCTAGTAGCAGAACTCGAAACCGCTCTGCAAGCCGTGCAGGAAGATCGAGCCATTGCAGTCGATGTTGCCAATTTGGCCCAGGCTCGTGAAAGCCCCAGGAATCTGATTGGCGGACAGAGCAACGCCGGTGACACCCAACGCACGGTATCCAGCATAGAACCGGCAATTGCAGGTGCATTGGTAGCTGGCCCCGAGGCGGAATTCACCCAAGAAGGCGACTCGGTCATCGTTGGAGCTTGAATTGAACACATCACCCGTAGGATTCACGGTGATATCTCCACTACCAACGAGTCCATTCATCCATTGATCCACTTCAATGTGATTGAGGTAGATGCCGGCATTCGTGCCACACTGCAAGGCAAACCGACCGCCACAACACATGTAGTAGGCACCGTTGGCTCCCATTTGGAAACCAACCAGGTTGTTTTCTGACTCGACGTTGTAGCCCAAGTAGCCATAGTTACCGGAGTTCATCCACTCGAAGTCACTACGAAGGTAGAGATCTTCGTCGAAACGCATGTAGCGGACACCGATCATGGTCGTTAATTGGCAACAGCAAGGCTTACAGCAGCCTCCGCCACATGCTCCACCGCCGCAGGAATTGTCGCAACTTGAACCAACACCACATGACCCGCCACCACAGCAGCCTGCGAATCCACCTCCAAGCAGAGGCAAGCGGAGTAGATTCAACTCCAGATTCTGAGCAGAGAAACTATTCCTGGCTTGTAGCTGACGAATTTCGACGTCGCCGCCAACTGAGTTGTCCGTGGTTGGTGGACCGTAGTCGAAGTAATCATTCACGGGGCGGCCGTCGTAAACCAGACCGCGGAAATCGACCATACCGTAGGTACGTTCGCCGTCACCGTTGTTGTCTACGATGGTGGCAGTTTGAGTGTCTTCAGCCAAACCCCAGTAAGCCGCTTCCCAAGCTAGGGGACCACAACCACCACAGCTATCGCCGCAGGTGCCACAGCCGCCGTAGCCACCGCAGCCACCATGAGAAGCACAAGTTGCACCAAAGCGGAATTCTGCACCACCCATGACATCGTTCTCGATGTCAGAAGTGGTCAGGACAACCTCATCATCGGTCGGATAGTAGCCTACACCGGGGGTCGTGGTCACGAATCCCAGCGGAGTGCTCCCGCAACCCACACGGTCCATGAGCAGTCCGTAAACGCCACCGAACCAATGACGACGAGGGCAGCAAGGATCGCAGACTCCATAACAAACGTTCCCACCGTTGACATACGGTGGGCAACCACCGCTAAAGGTGTCGTAGGTGTTCCCACAGTTTCCTGTAGGGCAATCAGCCGAGTAGCTCTCGTAGTTATTGGGACTTGGTGAGGGAACAGGTTCGGCACTGGCCATTCGATAACTGGGTTGCATCGGCGCCGACTGGGCTGCAGGCTGGGGAGCCTGCTGCATCGGTCCGGGAGGGACCGATTCCAGATTGTTGTACGAAGGCATATTCACCCCATTGGGCTGATAAGCCGCCACGTATTGCGGGGCGTACGTCTGCTGGGGTTGCTGCGAGGATTGCGTTTGTGGTGAGGTATAACCATACGCCGCATACTGCTGGGCCAACACGGTCCCAGTCGGTGCGGCCAAGACTGCTGCCAACACGGTCAGTCTGTGCAGATGGGTAGTCGAGAGTTTCATTTCGCGGGTCTCCTTTGCGATTTATCAAATCCCAAATCCTTTCGGGATCGTGTCGAGCTCAAATTAAGCTTGTCACCGGTGGCGAACCGGCTCAACAAACTAGGCAGGACAATCGGCGGGGTGTAGTTTCCGCCCTAAATCCCAATCGACCGTTACAGGTGGACAAGTTGCAGGAGGTAACCAGCTGCACAAAAGAATTTTTAGGTGCAAGAGATACGACCGTTGCAATCGTTAAAGTTCAACACGCACGGTCTTCCAAGTCGGTAAAGTTTGCCAGACCGGAATAGGATATCAGGGACTTGCTGGCACCGTAGAAGGGGGCGTTGTCGCCCAAGGTGAGGTAGGCAGACTATTGAGCCACGAATCGGGCAGGAGTTCCCGATCTGCATAGTTTCTTCAAGCAGCCTGTCGCAGCGGTTCTGGCTGAATTTGCTTGCCATCGGCAACCGCTAGCATCTCATCTGCCAGTGCCAGATAGTCTTCCGCACCCGCTGATTGGGGCGAGTACTGGAAGATCGACTGCCCGAAGCTGGGAGCCTCAGCCAGGCGAATGTTGCGGCGGATCCGCGTCTCAAACAAGTGCACTTCTTGCCAGATGCCCGGTTTATTGCGGGCGTCCTGAAAGAACGCTTCGACATCAGCAGAAACTTCGGTAGCGAGCCGTGTGCCGGTATCGAACAGGCAGAAAAGCACCCCGGCCAGCCGCAGGCGATCGTTGAGCCGCTGGGCGACAAGATTGATCGTTTGCAGCAATTTACTCAGGCCGTGCAGTGCCAGGAAGTGTGGTTGTAGCGGGAGAAACACATCGTCGACTGCCGAAAGGGCATTGATTGTGAGAATGCCCAACGAAGGAGGGCAATCGATCAGCACAAAATCAAAATCCTCACTCGATTGAGCCAGTTTATCTCGTAAAATCAGTTCGCGACCAACCACGCCGGCTAGTTCTACTTCAGCGGCGGCCAAGTCGATGTGTGATGGTGCCACGCGCAGATTCGGACCCGCATCTTGCCAAACTTCCGAGAGGTCCACATCGCTGGTAAGCAAATCGTAAACCGTTTTGCACTCTGGTTGGTGACCCAGTCCCAGATGCAGGGAGGCATGGGCTTGTGGATCCATATCGATGAGTCCGACGCGCAGCCCACGGTCAGCCAATGCAGCGCTCAGATTGACCGCCGTTGTAGTCTTGCCAACTCCACCCTTTTGATTGATGATCGCGATCGATCTCATGCCACGCACCTTTTTCGTTGAACAAATGCTCAAAATGGGCGCGGAGTATAGTTGCTCGGCAATTGCATAAACAGGTCATTCTGAGGTTTTGCTAGCATCGAACAGCTTGGCACTGGTGCAGTATTGGCGCAATGTTTCCGCCATAGGTTGGCAATCGACGGCACGGAGTCGTGCGCTTTCCAATATCCCCACCACAGTGAAATCCTTGGAAAACAGCAGCCGAGATTCCTGGCCATCTTCGGCAAACAACAGACAATAGTGCCAGTGGGGAGACTTCACTTCACGGTGCCAAGCGTAGTTTCTGTCCGTAAGCAGCGATTTTCTGAGAAGCAGCATACCGGGGACTTTCGTCACATCATGCACTCGAATCGGGATGAATTGTTCGTCGTCCAGGACAAGTAATTCAGCTTCTTCGTCCGCCGTTGCCTCGGTCGCTGGGGCCAACGTCGATGCAGTCACATGCGAGGATTGGTTAATCAATTCGGCTGCCGTGGGCCCCCAGAATTCGGTGCTGCGATGGGCCGATTCAAATCGGTACCACCACGAAACGACCCCCAAGGTCAGGGCCAAAACGGCGAGTCCCGCGACCAGTTTGGTTCCAGTTGGCATCGCTAAGCTCACAAATCCTCAATTTCCTGCCACAAGTTGGGTCGCCAGCGAGGAGACTTTCCCGCACCGCAAGGGTCAGTATACTAGGAGTGCTGCACTTTTGCACACGAGTCCGAATTTCTAGAAGGAAACCCATCGTCCATGGCCGACAAGTTTGATCCCTATCGCGAAGCATTGGTCGTAGAAACTTCCACCATCTGGCCCGAAGACTGTGAGCTCGATCCCGAGCGTCAGTACCAAATCGCGTCTGCGCTGCACGCCCATCCCGAAGAAATTGCCAACCTAGAGTACGTGCGAGTCCACTCAGGGTTCTGTCGTATCATCCACGTAACCGACGAAGACATCGAGCGGGCATCGGAGTTGGTGGGATAGGATTTAGCTCAGAGGTCGCCGAGGACTGTCGTTGAACGACTACTCCCAAAATCTCTGCGCCTCCGCGTGCTCTGCGTTTAACAAATAAGAGGTTTATGTTGTGGCCGAGTCCCCCCTGATCACACGTGTCAATCTTGCTGACCGCAGCTACGACATCCAGATTGGCAGCGGCAATCTTGCCGAACTTTCTTCTTTCATGCGCGATCGGTGCCAGGGTTCCCACGTGGTGATTGTCACCGATGATCAGGTCGATCCCTTGTATGCCGACAAGTTAGGAGATCAGCTCGCAGGTGACGAGTGGGAAGTTCACGTGCTAGTTGTCGATGCTGGCGAGCAATCCAAGAGCGTTGAGGATGTTCATGAACTCTGGGAGACAATGCTCGAGGAGGGTGCCGACCGCCAGAGCATCGTGCTGGCCATCGGTGGTGGCGTCGTCGGCGATCTGGCTGGTTTCGCGGCCGCTGCATTTGCACGCGGCTTGCAGTTCTTCCAAGTCCCCACGACGCTGCTGGCGCAGGTGGATAGCTCGGTAGGTGGCAAAGTCGGCGTCAATCTTCCCGGCGCAAAGAACATGGTCGGCGCTTTCTGGCAACCACGCGGTGTACTGATCGATGTCGATGTACTCGCCACCCTGCCCGAACGTGAATATTGGGCCGGACTGGCGGAGGTCGTCAAGTACGGCGTCATTCTCGATGCCGAGTTCTTCGCGTATCTCGAACAACACGTCGACACGATCAACGCCCGTGATCCCGCCGTCCTCACGTATGTGATCGAGCGCTGCTGTCGCCTGAAGGCTGATGTGGTTGAGCAAGACGAATGTGAAACCACGGGGCTGCGAGCTGTGCTCAACTACGGCCACACTTTTGCCCACGCCTTCGAAGCCGCCAGCAAGTATGGCCTGCTCTTGCATGGCGAAGCAGTAGCCATTGGCATGGAATGCGCCGCCCGCCTGGCCCACCAGCTGGATCGCATTGATGATGATTTTCTGCGTCGTCAGACGGCCTTGCTCAAATCGCTTCATCTGCCAACTGAGGTGCCCGAGTTCGACGGCGACGAACTGGTCCGCATCATGCGCCGCGACAAAAAAGCCGACGAAGGTCGCCTGCGCTTTGTGCTGCCCACCAAGTTGGGGCATGTAGAACTGGTGAAGGATGTGCGAGTGGACGACGTGCTGGCGGCGTTGAAGGCAGCTAATGCTGGCTAGGCGATAAGTTCCTCTTGTACCAGGAGGAGACAAGCTTCATGATACGTTCTTGCCAAGCTGTCTAGCTGTTATTTGAGGAGAAGGATCTCATGCGAATTTGTAGTCTATTGTTGTTTTCTGGACTACTTGGGATGCCAAACTTGCTTCATGGCGCTGTTCATGAGCGAGACTTTCTAACTGCCGGTGACGGCCTGCTCACCTACGACGACGTGAACAACCGCGAGTGGCTTGATTTGACTGAAACACTCGATTTGGCATTCACAAAAGTCGAGGAACACTTTTCAATGGGCGGATATCTAAATGGGTTCACTCTTGCCACAGTTGAAGATCTTGAAGGCCTAGCCGATTCGGCAGGTGTGTCATGGGCATCCACTCCAGAATTTCCCGGAGTTGAGGGCGCTTTTGCTTGGGAGTTGATAGAGCTTGTGGGAGAATTGCCTCGGAATAATTCTCCACAGTCACAATGCTGCGTTGTCTCAAATGGTGTGGATTACTCTGACGTACACATCATTGATATTCTAGATGCGTTAGGATTCCGACAATCTATCGGACACGTCGCAGAATACGGAATCGAAAACGCATCAGAGTTCTCCAAAATGGTGTCAGTTTTCAGCTTCGGGGAGTATGGTGCAGAGCCAGTAAATTTGCCAGTTAATTCTCCTCCTCATAGAGATTACAGGTCTGGTGGAATCACCCTGATTGATGTCACTTCTGCGGAGAATTCCTCGGTTGTGGGGCCGTATTGGTTATACCGTCATGCAATCCCTGAACCTTCCTGCTTAACGCTACTTTCATGCTGCATGGCTCCTTTGCTCTGTGTTCGGCGCCGAATATGTTGAATCAATAAAAGCGATCCATGTGAAGCAGGTATGATATTCAGGTGTTTCGAACTCAAGATTGAGTCTGCCTCTTCTCCAGCCACCGGGCTAACGACGCATCGCTTTCTGCTGAGCGCCGGCCCGCCAGAAGCCCTTCGATGCTGATATCCTCATCGAGCGCCGGCCAGTGAATTCCTTCGCCATCGCCGATCAACTTGCAGTTTTCCCGCTCCTGTTGACTGCCCGCGAGAAGCCTTGGATACCAAGCTAGAGGCACGGAAAGTGCTCGACCGTCGTCGAGAGTGACAGTCAATGATTCTTCGGAGATTTCTATCAACTCAGTAAACATGCATCAATGAATTGTTCTGCTTGCCCATCTGCTGTGGCTAGTTTACACCCACAGCGGCGTAGACTTTGCCATTCTTCAGCAACCAATCCAATTCTTGTCGTTCCGCACGCTCTTTGACCTCTTTCAAGAATGAGACCGTTTCTGCCTCATAGCATGGTTCGCTGGTATCCTCATTAGGGACAACCATTTCGACCTCGACTGCCACAACTAACTTATCGGTCTGGATAAATCGTGTCCGTTTGAATCGTCCGCCTTCGATTCTCATTGTTCTAAGTCCCACCTTTCGCCCGTTGCCGCGCTTGCCACCAACCCTCGCTAACCTTAATCAGCGCGGTGCGATCTTCCAGATTTGGGCGGAAAATCGTCAGCAACAACAGTGGCAGGAACCAGGCGATGAACACGCCCCCGTCGTAAGCATGCCAGAATTGGGCGGCGACCATGATTGCTGCTGAGCACGAGATCAGGGTGGCCAAATTCTTTTGAAATGGCCAGATCGTGAAACTAAACGACAGTGCCACAAACGCGGCGAGCACTGGGTAGCGAAACACGGGATTCCAAAACTGCCAGATCCCTTGCAGGTTCGCGGTGGTCGGCAATCGCAGGCCGAACATCTGCAACAGGTGATCGAGAAACCGCTGGGTGTCGGTCGCTGTGAATGCCAGCGTCAGAACCAGGATGCCAATCATCAATACCACACCAGTGGCAAAACGCTTGATGCCCCGATCCCAATAAAAGCTGCACCACAGTGGAATCAGAAACGCCGGATAATAGATTGTCCCCGATGCCAGACCAATCAACATTCCCGCCAGCAGCGGTCGACGATAAAGGACGATTGCCCAAACCAACAGCGCAGCCGGCATGGCGTGCTCGACACTACCTGTCCACAACGCTGTGTAAGGAAGCAACAAATAGGTGGTCGCTGCCGAGATACCCATCGTGATGTTGTCGAAATGCAAATAGCCAACGAGCACCAGGCCCACGACGATCAGCACATGCGATAGAATTGCCATCACGCGAGCGGTGGCCTCTTGGATGATCCGTTCGCGGCGGTCAAGCTCTTTGGTCGTCGGGCGTTCGGTCTGGGGAGCCGCACCGATGAGTGTCTGCGTGGAAATCCGCGGCATGCGATAGAGCAGAAAGAAGCCTGGTCCATCGGTAGCAAAACTGTCTTGCTCATCACCGATTGTTTCCTCGATGCGGACTTCTTCTGCCTGCCGCGCCGGCAGTAGATCTTCCATGTTGGGTTCGCCTGTGACGACATTAGCCATCAAGAAGAACAAGAGCGAACTCCCCATGAAGAGCAGACCCGCCGCATTGAGGTTCGGTTCCAGCAGGGGTCGGCGGACCATCCAGGTATCCATGAGCAGCCTGGTGAGCCACAAGAGTTCGACGGTCAACAACCAGAGAAATCCCAGATACTCGATCTGCAAGGCGTTCTCAGCAACCCCTGCGTTTTCCCAGGACCACTGCACGAGCAAGAGTCCAGGGGCAAACAGGATCAACAAGAACAGGTCGAAATTGCGCACGCTGAAAACGCGATTGAACTTGAAATAGAGCGCCAACATCAAGAGCGACGAAAGATAAGCCCAACTCGTGGGATTGACGCGCTCGTAGTGGAAAAGGATTTCTGGCATGCGGTACTTGCAATCTAGTGCCGGTGGCGTCAGGCAACGAACTCACCGGCGAAGGATATCCCCTAGTTTACCAAGAATGGTACGTACAGGGAATGACCGTTTACCCCTACACCCAGGGATTGCAATCCCCGGGCGTCGAGTCATTCCACTACAGAGATGCCTAGCCGGACACGTGCCGTTTCGGCCCAAGGGCTTTCTGGTGAGAGTTCCAAGAATCGACGCCAATGCTGCTCAGCAATAATGGGTTTCGCGAGCTGCTCAAGAACCCCCGCTAGATGATAATGCACGTCGGCATAGTCGCCATGAAAACTGAGTGCCCCTTCAAATGCAGCGACTGCCAGATCAAGTTCGTTATTCTCTGAAAGCACACACCCTAACATCGCGCGGGCTTCGACAAACTCTTCATCCAATTCCACGGCCATGTAGAAACGTTCCCGGGCTGCCGCCAAGTCGCGCATGCGATAGAGTACATCGGCCAGTGAGAAATTCACATCTGCCGAGGGACCATCTACGACCAGCATCATGCGGTACGTTTCCGCAGCCCGCGCCAGTTCTCCTTGTTCCTCCCATGTCAGAGCCTCCTGCTGTAAGCCGGACAGGTGAAATTCGGAGGGGACGGATCGAATAGGGATCGTACCAGCAGCAACTTCCGCCGAAGGTTGTTCCAGGGCAAGCACACTCGGCTCATCAGCGGGATCCCGCTCACTTACTTCATCGATGGAATCGAAGTCGATAAGCAACTGCCCACCGAGTTCGCTCAGATCGTCACCTCGTCGCAGAATCAACTTGCGATCTACCACCACCAGTGCCGGATTAGCCAACGGACGCTCATCCTCCGGAAGATGGCGCTCGAGTTCTCTGAGCTGGCGATCGATTGAACTCAATGAGCAACCGGCGTGAAAGAGTTCCGCCAGCAATCGAGCAGTCGTAACCTCGGTGAAGTCGAAGTAGGAAAGCCGCCGTACGGAGTGGCACTCCTTGAGAATTCCCCGCCGCTGCCAACGCCGAATCGTGGCTACCGGAACGTGTACCAACTCAGCGAGCATCGCCAGTGTGTACCACCGGGCTACACTGGGAGGATGCGTCTCGGCGTCGAGGACTGAGGTGTGGGGAGTGCGAACCATCACGGGCAAACCTACGGGGCAGAGGTGCTGAAGCGACCTGTAGTTTCTGCTCGTCTGGTCCCGATGTCAACGCACCGGAAATAGTCGCCTTTCGCTCCGCGAAAGTAGCGCAACTTCTGCAGAGCACAAGGCGACAAGAATAGATTCAGTCGTTAATGGCTGCGACCAACTGCAAGTCATCGGCCGGCTCGTTGGAATCGGCAGGGGTGGCCACCTCAGCCAGGGGCTCGGCAGGAATCGGCGTCGACGCAACTGGCTCAACAATCGTACCGCCACAGGGAACCTTGAGCATGATCGTACGTGGGACGCGAACCGTGTAGGTCACTGGTACCTTCTTGCAGACCGTGCGCGGGATTTGAACGGTTTCCTGTTTTTCAACCATCCGACAAACGCGCACCTGGTATGGGACAACCTTTTCTTCCTGCACATAGCGACAAACAGTCACAGGAATCTGACGGACTCGCTCTTCCTGCACATACTTGCAGACTTGCACGGGCACCTGCTTCTCGACTCGCTCCACCACTTGGCGACAAGTCGTCACAGGCACCATCCGGACTTGTTCTTCCTGGACGGTCCGGCAGACCTGCACGGGCACCTTACGTACCATTTCCTGAGGAACTTGACGGCAGACCTGGACGGGAACTCGTTCGATAACTTCCTCGGGGCACATGCTCGTCACGGCAACCTGCTGGGCAACCACATTGGGTTTCCAAGCTTGGGTCACAACTTGTTGGGGAGGAGTCTGGATATTAGCCCAGACAAGACCTGGTCGTTGAACCTGAATCTGACCCGTCACCGGATTCATTACCTGGGTGGCGGGCATCCAGGTAAGACCTCGTCGCACGAGCTGACCTGGCACAGTGGATACTTGGTTCACAAAACAGCCCTGATCGGCGAAACGAGTTTCCATACGTGTTACGGGTCGCATGACAGTAACGCGGCGTTCCTGCTCCACGGTTTCCGTCACGGGACGCATCACCGTATAGCGTTCTTCCCGTTCGGCGGTCTCCCATACTTGGCGTTGGACAGTAAAATGTTCTTCGCGCTGGCTAGTCTCGACAACGTTGCGGACTTGGTTGTAGCTGGCATCCCGCATCTGTGTCTCGTAGACAGGCCGCGAAACCATGTAGCGCTCTTCGCGGACGCTTGTTTCATTCACGGGGCGTGTGACCGTGTAGCGATGCTCGCGCTGCTCGGTATCCCAAACGGGGATCTTGCGCACGACTTGCCGCTCTTCGTAGACAGTTTCCGATTCAAGCTTGTAGGCAGTGACTTGCTTTTCTTCGTAAACCGTCTGACACTGCAGCGTGTAGCTCGGCTCACAGCACACCTCACACTGCGCAGCGACAGTGCCGAGCAGCGAACAGCTGGAAACAATAACGGCCAATGCAAACCAAATGTGGCGTTTCATGCCAAGTATCCTGATTCAAATTGTGGATAAGAATGATCTGGAGAAACGGCGTACGTTTCTCGACAAACAAGACCCTCTACAACAGTGTTGCGGACAAAGTGCGCCGAGGCAAATAATTCTTCTAAAGTAAAGCGTTGCTAGCACCGACAACGTTGCAAAAAAACAACACCTGCTCCGACTAGCGAGTTTTTGCTTTCACTTTCAATGTGGCCAGAAAACAACACGACAGCAATGGGTGAAATGACCTCGGACAAGAAAAGCGACAAGTGCCCGTTCTGCAGTCACTACAACCCGCAAAGTTTGAAGCGCCAGGGACTCCTGAGCTTCCGCTAAAGGTTCTACGTTTACCGTGGTAGATGTGTTTACAGTTACTGTAAAATCTGGCGGTGAATCTCCTAAACGGCGTCGCGAAGAGCTGGACGATACTCTGCAGACAACGGGTTTTAACGGGGTTTCTGATTCCACAACGCTTCACAAAAATCTGTTAGACTGGAAGAGTATGACGACTGAGAGACTTCAAACATTCACCAAAGATGATTTTCAAGATTGATTATGACTCGACATCTATTGATCACATCATGCTTGCTCGCAATTTGTCTACTTCAATTCGGGGTCTGCAGTCCCTGTTTGGCTCAGGCCAGTCGCAAATTCAATGCGGAATCGGTACTCGATCACCATCCTCACGATGGCCATGCCCATTACGATTCTCATCCCCATCCCACGATCCTGGATGAGAGCCGTTTTATTACCAATCGAGAGAGTCGTATCCAGTTGCCGCTGCCCCAAGAAAAGGATTCTTTTACATTCGTTGTGTTTGGCGATCGGACCGGAGGCCCCCCCGAAGGGATTGAAATTCTCAAGGAGGCCGTCGCGGATACGAACTTGCTGGAACCCGATTTGGTCATGACTGTTGGTGATTTGGTACAGGGATACAACGACAAGGCTTCCTGGCTACCACAAATGAACGAGTACAAGGAGGTGATGAACAAGTTGCTCTGCCCGTGGTTTCCTGTCGCAGGGAATCACGACATCTATTGGCGCGGACCGGGCCGACCCAAGCGTCAACATGAGAATGACTATGAAATGAACTTCGGACCGTTGTGGTACGCCTTTCGGCATAAGGGAAGTCTCTTCATTGTCCTCTTCAGTGACGAAGGGAATCCCGAAACAGGAGAAAAGTCGTTCGAGGATCCAGAAAACCAACGTATGAGTCCCGAGCAATTCTCGTGGTTGCAAGAAACACTGAAGCAAAACCAGGATGCGGAGAATGTGTTTCTATTCCTGCACCACCCACGTTGGCTGGGAGGAAATTACGGCGATGATTGGGAAAAAGTACACCAAGTCTTAGCGGAAGCCGGCAACGTCCGCGCCGTCTTTGCCGGCCACATCCACCAGATGCGCTACGATGGTCCCCGCGATGGCATCGAGTATGTCACCCTTGCCACCGTCGGTGGTGGGCAGAGCGGCTTGTCGGACAGTGCTGGCTTTCTTCACCATTTTCATGTCATCACCGTTCGCAAACAACAGATCGCCATGGCCTGCCTGCCGGTGGGTGATGTCATGGATGTCCGGAAAATCACCGGCACCGTGAACCAAGAAATCAGTGCGATTGCCAGGACCCCTCCCACATTTCCCGGACGTCCGTTGGTGGCCGAGGATGGCAGCGTCGCCCAACCTGTCGCGGTCGAGTTGTTCAATCCAGCCAGCCAGTCGGTCGAGTTTGAAGTCTTTCTCGATCCGGCGGATCGCAACTGGATCGCGCGGCCCGATCATTTTCACAGCAAGGTCTACCCTGGACAACGAGCGACTTTTCCCCTGCGACTCCGCTCACTGGGGTCCATCACCGAGCAGCAGTACGTACCACCCAAGCTCATGGTGCGAGCCGATTATCTGACCGATGGTGCCCGGTTTACTGTCAAAGAACGCCAGTACACGATTCCGGTCTCTTTCCAAGTGACCCCCCCAGCACAACCTGATCAGGATATGGCGGTCTCGGTAGGAGAAGGAAAGTATCTCTCGATCGACGATGCCGAACTCAAGATCCCCGATGGCCCGATTACTCTTGAATGTTGGTGTAAGCCGAACGGTTTTTCGCAGCGCGTCGGATTGATTACCAAGACGGAGGATTCGGAGTTTGGCATATTCGCCAGCAGCGGTGTCCCCTACTTCACGATCAACCTCGATGGTCGCTACCGCCAGCCGCAGGACCTCGATACGAAACTTGCAATCAGCGAGTGGCAGCATGTCGCTGGTGTCTATGACGGCCAAGAAGTTCGCACTTACCTGGACGGCAAGTTGGTTGCGAAGCAGGCTGCCTCGGGTAGCCGCAAACGAAATCAGTTGCCCCTGATTATTGGTGGCGACGTGAGTGAAATCGGCAAGGCGGACTCTCCGTTTGACGGTCTGATCGACGCCGTCAGACTCTCGACAACAGCGCGTTACCAAGATGATTTTGAACCAGAGAGACGATGGTCGACCGACGACAAGACCGCATTGCTTCTGAATTTCGACGGTTTCGTTGGCCCCCTGGCCTACGACGAGTCCGGCCACTCCGCCCACGCCCGCCGTCACGGCAACGTGGAACTAGTCCCCGTCGAATAGTTCCGTGTTAGCCGCTCCGCGGTAGCCGAGTCCTGCTCGGCGGAGCGAAGCGCGCTGTTCAAGTCGCCTCCTGTCTATTGATTGCACACTGCGGGTTATACACGAGAAGCTGCGAGATTTCGTCTTCCGAGAGAGCCAACTCACGTCGCAGTCGCTCTTCCACTTGAGGCATTGTCGCCGAAGAGCCGGCCAGATGCGAACGATCTGCCGACCAGGTAGCCCCCTGTTCATCGACGATGACTTTTTGGTCTCCCAATTCGTATTCGCCAGGACCCAGCCCGGCGGCGCTGATGGCGTCGGTCACCACAATCGCGCGATCCCTTCCGGCAATCTTGAGATAGTTGCCCAGAGCCGGCCAAGGGATGTGCACACCATCGGCAATGAAGGAGATCCAGAGCCGTTCGGCTCGGCTCAAAATTCGCTGGATGATGTTGTCGTGCCGCGAGAGTTCCAGCGGGCAGCCGTTTCCTAGATGCGTAAACATGGACAAACCCGCGTCGATCGCCGCATCAATCTCGTTGAGCGTTGGATTGCAATGCCCCGCCGCCACGCAAATGTTCTGATCGGCCAACATGCGTGTCACTGCCATGCCGGCATCACGTTCGGGAGCCAGCGTGACGATCCGCGTCAGTCCTTCGGCAGCTTCTAATAATCGCTGCATATCTGTGACATTCGCCGGGCAAACTGCCGAGCGAGGATGAGTCCCGACGTAGCCTGGCTCGTTGAGAATAAAAGGTCCTTCGATGTGGAATCCCCAGACGATGCGCTGAACTAGTGAATCAGCAGCCCGGAGGGTAGCGAAACGAGCCAAGCGGGTCGCCATCCGCTCCACCTCGTCGGTAATGATCGTTGCCAGGATTCCCGCAACGCCGTCGGCCTCAAGGCGTTGGCATGCTTTATGGATCGCTTCGGCAGTAAGTTCGTCGCTGTTGAAGTCGATACCATAGTAGCCATTGACTTGCAAGTCGACATAACCGGACTGGTGATCACTCATCAGAGAAGTCGTCATGTTGTCTTCTGCAAAAAGCTGGCGGACGGAGGGTCTAGGAACAGCGTCGCCATGGCATGCGTTTGGAGGATCGACGCGGGTACTTGATTCCTGACTGGACCTTCAACGGCATTGCGAACTGCTTCGGCCTTGCGCTCATCCGGTACACTGCAGACGATATGCTTCGAATTCATGATCTGCCGAATCGACATGCTGATTGCCCTACGCGGCACTTCGTCGAGCGAACCGAACCACCCTTCGCCCAGTTGTTGGCGACGACAATCTTCATCCAGTTCAACGACCAAAAAGGGTTCTTCCGTCTGAAAATCAGCAGGCGGATCGTTGAATGCCAGATGTCCATTTTCGCCGATACCCACGAAGGCGACGTCGATAGGTTGGACTCGGATGAGCTCACCGAGCCGCGCACATTCTGCCAGCACATCGCCCGATCCTGCGAGACCTTCACCATTCACATAGTTAAAACTTGCCAGCGGAACCTGCTCCACAAACCGCTCCTTCAGATACTTCCGAAATGAAGCGGGATGTGATTCAGGCAATCCAATGTACTCATCTAGGTGAAAACCCGTGACTCGATTCCAATCGATGTCAGGCTGATTCACCAAAGCCGCAAGCGTTTCAAACTGAGAGGCTCCTGTGGCGACAATGATCGAGGCGCGCTCTTGCTGGGAAAGGACCTCTCGTAAAACTGCAGCGCCTGCCTCAGCAGCACGGCATCCCAACTCTTCTCTGCTCGAACAAACGACGACTTTCATGTACAACTCACTTTGTTAATTTCCCCAACACTTCCCGCGCCCGATCTACCAGCTGCGAGGGAACCGCCGCATCGTCCGCTGCTTCATCAATAAACTTTTCCACCGCTGTGCGCATGCTGTCAAGATTGGCTTCCGGATTCTTCTCTTGCACCACCACTGCCGCATCGAGGGCATTTTTGATTATCGTATCCCGCTTGCGGTTGCGCGCCTGTGGCAACGTATCCTTCGTGGCTACTTCAAGTGATTCCAGGTCGAGCATTTCCACCAGCGGCGCGATGGCTAGCAAGCTTCCCCGCCGCGCGAGTGCCAAAGCCGCGTTGTAGCGGGCATCGCTGTTCAAATCGTCTACGAGAGTTTCCAGTTCGACCGTCAACCGAGGATCGGCCTCGTCGGACAACGTGATGACCCCCAAGGCATATGCGGTCTGGGAACGGATAGCGTCATTCTTGTCATTGCTCAGATCAACAAATGTTTCGACAAAATGTTCGTTTTGAAGCGGCCGGGGTGGATCTTGCTGGCGAAAATCTTCGGCCAGGATCGCCAGCGAGTTAATCGCTGACCCGCGTACATAGTCGTCCGGGTCTTCATGGGCAGCCCGGAGGAGTACGGGGACCCCCTCGTCGACATGAAACTCCCCCAGTGCGGAGCACAGAAAAGTGCGCAATTTTACCGAGCCGTCGTCGTCGTTGCCTGCCGTGATTTCCTCGTCAAGCAACTGGGCCAGTTGGCCAGCCAAGTCGGCATTGTTCTTGAGTTCTGGATTCTGCTGCTCATTTCGCAGGGCATTGGCCAACTCAAACGCCTCCTGCCAACGATTCTGGCTGGAGCTACGCAGCGTCGCGACGATCTTCGCCGGATCGCGCTCTCCCGTATTCGCCAGGGAGGTGACAAGCATTCCCAGCAATACGACTACCAACACGATGACTGCTGGAATGACGAACAACTGCAGGATGAAACCGGCGCTGGGCGGCTCAACCGGGGGTAGTAATTCGTCAGCACTGACCGGATCAGGTGGCTTCGGCGAATCGGTAAAGGAAGAACCAGGTGGGTTGGAAGACATGTCAAACCATGGGATGATGGGGTGCGTTAAATATCCCCTCAGAATAGCACAGCACCAACCAGTCGACGAGGTCTGACCCGATCTCCCCGCCATGCTGAAACTGGAACTCACCCTGCCGACAGCGGCAGAGAACATAGCCCTCGATGAGGCTCTGCTCGATGCGTGTGCAGCGGGCGAAATAGACCGCGGGGTATTGCGGATTTGGGAACCAGATCGCTATTTCGTCGTGCTGGGACGCTCCTCTCGGCCGGAGGTGGAAGTCAATCTGGAAGCTTGCCGCCGGGAAGGCGTTCCCGTGCTACGGCGAGCCAGCGGTGGAGGGACCATCCTCGCCGGCCCCGGCTGTTTGATGTACGCCGTGGTGCTGAGTTATCGGGATTACCCCGAACTACGGGCTATCGATCGGGCCCATCAATTTGCGAGGCAGCGCCTGGTAGATTCCTTGTCTCAATGGATGCCAACGGCCCGAACGGCTGGCACAAGCGACTTGGCCATCGAAACGGTCGAGAAGTCGCTACAGAAATTCTCCGGCAATGCGCTGCGTGCCAAGCGAACCCATCTGGTCTACCACGGCACGCTGCTCTACGATTTCGATCTCGACCGCCTGGCGCAACTTCTGGCGACTCCAACACGTGAGCCAGAGTATCGGGAAGGGAGAGAGCACACGGATTTTGTAGCCAACCTCCCCTTGAGCCACGTCCAGCTTATCACCGCACTTACGACAGGCTGGCAGGCTACAGAATTACTCACCGAATGGCCGCAAGAACGTACCCAAGCGATTGTGTGCGAGAAGTATAGGGATGATCCAAAGTGGGCCATTCTGCAGCAGTTCCAAACACCTTAGTCCTTTGTAAGAAATAGAACGCAGATGAACACAGATTAGGCGGATGTGCGCGGATCAGAGTGATCGGTTAGAAACAAATCTGCGCTAATCAACTGAATCGGTGTTCATCCGCGGCCCATTTCTTCTCTTCTACAATCGAACCATGCATCGTCAGCCACTTTTTGAACTACTGGATCGGTACTCGGCTCACTACCCTTACGAGGCCGAAGTCGCTGCGCGAATTCGTCAGTTAGTAGAAAGCTCGCCGGATTGCTTTGAGCGGACTTGCCGACCGGGGCATGTCACTGGTTCGGCTTGGGTGCTTTCCCAGGATTGCAAGAAGTGCCTGTTGGTTCACCATGCCAAACTCGACCGCTGGCTCCAGCCAGGGGGCCACGCCGACGGGGATACTGCGATTCAGGAAGTGGCCTTGAAGGAGGTCCGCGAGGAGACGGGGCTTGTCGAGCTGGAACTCCCTGCCACGGATGGTGTGCTGGTGCCGCTGGACCTCGATGTTCACCTCATCCCGGCTCGGTACTCTCCCACAGGCGAGCTCATTGAGGATGCCCATGAGCATCACGATGTGCGATTTCTGGTCATTGCCCGCGCCGATCAGCCCATTACCGTCAGTGAGGAATCACATGACCTAGGGTGGTTCACCAACGTGGAAGTCTCGCAATTGACCGACGAAGAGAGCGTCCTCAGGATGCTCCGCAAAGCGGGGCCTTACGAGTAGCTTTTGTCATGAAAAAAATGACTTCTCTGTAAAGTGCGTATTTTGCTCTCTTCAGGCTTATTCTAAACTAAACCCCTATGTCGACTATTAGCAATCGTATTGAAGGCAAATTTCTTGTAGTGGAGGACAAGACGGCATTACCAATGCGTTGCATACGTACTAATCGGTCCATTGGTGCAGAGGAATATCGACACTGGGATTTGCCGTACATACCAAAGTGGCTCGTAATTGTTATGCTCATAAGCCCCTTCCTGCTTATTATCGCACCTTTTGTTGTACGTCGTCGTTGCCGGTTGAAAGCAGGGCTATCGAAAAGCGTAGGACGGAACTATTTGCTATTGAAGTTTTTTGGCGCGTCGTTGATCCTGTTCTCTTTTTTGGGGTCACTCTTGGGGATACTTCTGGGTTCATCTGACATTGTCATGTTCACTCTTGGATTCGCCCCTATTTTCTTTTGGGTTGGATTTGCCATTCTCATCCTATTTGCCTCTCCGTTGAGGGTTATCAGACAAGATGACGATCTTTTTTGGGTTAAGGGGTGCTCGGTAACATTTCTCGAAAGCCTGAAAGAATCAGCGAATTAGCATTTGCTCGTCAGAGATAAGAGCACATTCACTGCTTTTCAGAGCGTCTCGGACCTGTTAATTTACTCTTTTCCCATTCCTCACGACGTAAGTCAGGAACCCCCACCTATGTCTACCGGTTACGGCCTCACCCAGATCCCTCGTGACGAACTTCCCGAGGGCAAGGTCCTCTGTGAATACTGTACGGCCAAGTGCTGTCGTTATTTTGCATTGCCGATTGAGACCCCCGACGAGTATCAGGATTTTGAGTACATTCGCTGGTATCTGCTCCATGAACGGGCCAGTGTCTTTAAAGAAGACGACGATTGGTACCTGCTTGTGCACACCGTCTGCAAACATCTGCAAGACAATAATATGTGCGGCATTTACGAAACCCGCCCGCAGATATGCCGTGACTACACGACCAAGAATTGCGAATACGAGAGCGACTACACCTACGAGTTTTACCTCGAGACCGCCGAGCAAGTCTTCGAGTACACCGAGGCAGTGTGCCAAAAGAAGGGCAAGAGCATCCGCAGCCGCAAACCGGAACTGTTGGCCGTCATTTAGCAGAAAGATTTAAACGCAGAGGTCGCGGAGGCGCAGAGAAGTCATTGAATTTACCTATTTCAAGGTATCAATGGACAAGTACCGCATGCTGACACTTTCCATTCCTTCCTCTGCGCCTCAGCGCATTCTGCGTTAAAATGTATTGACAATATGCCAGAACGTATCCAGCCTCGCACATTAAAAGGGTTTCGGGATTATCTCCCGTCCGCGATGATTCCGCGCGAGTGGCTCATCGACACGGCCCGGCGCGTGTATCGCTCTTATGGATTTAGTCCGATCGATACTCCGGCTCTAGAGTATCTGGAGATTCTTACAGGCAAGGGAAGCGACGAGACCGACAAGCAGCTTTATCGGTTCGCCGACCATGGTGGGCGCGACGTAGGGCTACGGTTTGACCTCACGGTCCCCTTAGCACGATTTGCCGCCCAGCATATCCAGGAACTCGGCACACCCTTCAAGCGGTACCACATCGCCAACGTCTGGCGGGGTGAGAACACTCAGCGTGGCCGCTATCGTGAATTCATGCAGTGTGATTTCGACACGATCGGCACGGAATCGAACTCCGCCGATATCGAAATGGCGCTCGTCGTACATGATCTCTTTAATGCGATCGGTATCGAGCGATTCACGATTCATGTCAACAATCGCCGGGTGCTCAATGGATTGCTGGAAAAGCTAGGACTCGTAGAACAATCGACCTCCGTGCTGCGGGCATTGGACAAGTTGGCCAAGGCAGGTGCGGAAGTCGTCGCGAAGGAATTATCCACGACGGCGGGGGCAAGTGAGGATCAGGTCCGCGACATCCTCAAGCTTGCGGCTCTCGAAGGAGACAACAACCAGATTCTCGCGCAGCTTGAGTCGCTGCTCAGCGGAAGTGAAACGGGGGAGCGAGGGCTTGCGGAGCTCACTGAGATGAGTAACGCGCTCTCAGCCGTCGGAGTAGATAGCAAGCGTTTTTGCATCGATGTCGGCATTGCCCGGGGACTCGACTACTACACCGGCACGGTGCTAGAAACTTTTCTCGATGACCTGCCGGCGATCGGCAGCGTCTGCAGCGGCGGGCGCTACGACAATTTGGCGGAAGTGTACACCAAGCAGCATCTGCCTGGTGTCGGTGCTTCGTTGGGTCTCGACCGGTTGCTTTCAGCGCTAGAAGAACTGGGCACACTCGAAGGAAACTCAACCCCCGCGCCAGTGTTCTTGCCATTTTTCGATGCCGACCGGCGCAACGACTACCTGCGGCTTGCGGACCAAGTGCGACGCGCGGGCATTGGTGTCGAATTCTTTCCCGAACCCAAGAAACTTGGCAAGCAACTCCAGTATGCCGACCGGCGCGGCTTCCGCGTGGCACTCGTGATGGGGGTTGACGAATTCGCGTCCGGGCAATGTCAGGTCAAAGATCTGGCATCAGGAGGTAGCAAGACTGTCTCTACGGCTAGCGACGCTGCCTTAGTCGTTGCAGAAATACAGCAAATTCTTTCCCAGTGATTGGGTGACAATTGCATTGTTTCTGCGGGATTCATGCATCTACTTGAATTCACAAGCAAGTTAGAATGCATGAAAACGCAGAGTTCGCGGAGGCGCAGAGGAATAACGCAGAGAATTGCGAATTATTTCTTCTCTGCGATGCTCTGCGCCTCAGCGAACTCTGCGTTTCAATGTCTTCGAAGCAACTCAGGTGTGATTTCCACATTTCTACCATGGCCAAGCGCAATAATCATTATGAACTTGCCTTCGAGGCCTACCTTCGTGAGCAGCGTGTGGCTTATGTGGCGGTCGATGAGCAGCGGCGGAGTCTTATTGATCAGGGTTCGCTCAAGAATCTTGATTTCATTGTCTCCCCGTCGGACAGCGTCTCGCTTTTGGTCGACGTGAAAGGTCGGCAGTTCCCTTCGGGCCAGAAGCAGAAACAATATTGGCGTAACTGGTCTACCTGGGACGACTTGGTGAGCATGGCTCGTTGGCAAGAGAAAATGGGGGCGGCGAGCATGGCACTGTTGGTGTTCGCCTACGAGATCGTTGGCAACCGCTCCCCGCTCGGCCCGGAAAAGCTCTTCCATTTTCGCCAGCGGAGCTACGCTTTCCTGGCAGTGCGGGTTGCCGACTACATCCACTTTTCCCGCCAGTTATCCGCCAAATGGGAGACCGTGAGCATGTCCGCCCCACTCTTTCGCCAGGCTGCGATTCCTCTGGACGAGATTCTGGGGCAAGCCCGCTGCGCTAATTCCCGAGAACCGGTTGGCTTCGCGGCAGTGAGCGATTAGGATAAGAGTTGTGCTAACCTGATAACGCGTCTTATTACCTAACACGCTCTCAAGAGAACAAACATGGCCTGGGCAATCGTACTTCTCTGCTTCATCTTGGGTTCGTTCAGCGCACTCCGCCCGAGTGGACGAAGCTTAGAATTCCGTCGCGATAAGAGCGAAGACTGATCCGGCACTTGCGCGTAAAACGAATGCGAATCTGTGAGCGGGATCAGTAAGATTTTTCAACGCAGAGTTCGCGGAGGCGCAGAGAAAATGATATTTGGATCAATCAGTAGCGGCTTTCTCTGCGGCCCTGCGATCTCTGCGTTGAAACTCATTTCGGGTCTTCGAGGAACTTGCTGGATGAGCTTATATGTCATCCCGATGGGAGCTACGCGACCAGAGGGATCTGGGTGGCGACGTCTGCACGTATAGAGAGCGAGTAAAGTCACTACCCAGATTCCTCAAGTCGTAGAACTCCTTTGGGAATGAAAGAGTCTGCTCTTCACCCTCTAACTATCCCTAAAAACCGTTTCAGGCAGCACACTGATCCGACGTGACTGCTGCTGCAATTCCGAAGAACTTAGCAAGCGCAGTGATGACCTGGTTCTGCTCCTTCTCGGTGAGTTCCCCGTAGATAGGCAGACTCAGCACTTCCTGACATGCCTGCTCGGTCATCGGCAGGGTGCCGCGCTGGTAGCCTAACGAAGAGAAACATTCTTGCAGGTGCAATGGAATCGGGTAATACACGGCTGAGCCGATTTGCTTTGCGGCCAGGTGCTTCTGCAAGGCATCTCGCTGTCCATCGCCTACGCGAACGGTGTACTGGTTCCACACCGAGCTGCAATTGGGAGCTACCTCGGGCAGCGTTAATGATTTTGCCAGTCCGCAGCGGCCAAGCTCGCTCCGATAGCGCTCGGCATTGCTTCGACGGCTTTCCGCCCAATCGTCGAGTCGTTTGAGTTTCACACTGAGCACGGCCGCTTGCAGCGAATCGAGACGACTGTTGAGTCCCACCAGCGAATGGTGGTAGCGCGGGTGCTGGCCATGATCACGCAAGATCCGTAGTCGGCTGGCTAGGCGATCATCGTTGGTGGTCAGCATGCCACCATCCCCTACCCCGCCTAGGTTTTTGGTCGGATAAAAAGAGAAGCATCCTACCGTTCCCAGTGAACCCGCGCGGCGTCCGGCAAACTCAGCGCCGATCGCCTGGGCCGCGTCTTCGATTACCGGAAGCTCACCCGCTTCGTGGGCAATTCGCTTGATCGCTTCCATATCGGCACATTGACCAAACAGGTGAACCGGCAGGATCGCCTTGGTGCGAGGAGAGATCTTGCGCATCACGTCATCGGGATCGATGTTGAACGTCGCCGGGAGAATATCGGCAAACACCGGTGTGGCCCCCAGGCGAGTTACAGCACTGGCAGTGGCGAAGAACGTAAAACTCGGCAGCACCACCTCGTCTCCCGGACCGATTTCCAGTGCCATTAAGGCGAGCAGCAGGGCATCACTTCCCGATGCACAACCAACGGCATGTTGCACCCCACAATAGCGTGCCACGGCGTCTTCAAACTCTTGGCATGCTGGCCCGTGGACAAACGCCCCGCTGGCACATACTTCAGCAATCGCGACCTGAATTTCGTCTTGAAGCGGTGCATTCTGCCGATTCACATCGAGCATGGGGACCGGCGTGCTAGCTACGGTAGGGGATGCCATAGATTCTCCTCAGGAAATTCAGATCTCTTGAAGAGATCAGCAATAAAAGTTCGCGGGAGAATACGCAGAAACCAATGGCCGAGCAAGCTCAGTTGAGAGGGCTTTAAACGGACACTTTTGGGGAAAAGTTGTGGTTCTGGCAGGGAAAGAAGAAACCACTTGCGAGACAGACGACGAGGACCACAGACATGCAAGAGGATTGCCACGAGAAACACGAAAACGCACGAGAAGAGACACAAGATATCTAAAAAAGGGATTTCCTTTTTGTGTCTCTTCGTGCCACTAACAGTTCAATTCTTCGCCGCCTACAAAAATTATCTAAACGCAGAGGACGCCGAGTCGCGGAGATACGCAGAGAATTCTTATAATTCCTCCTCTGCGCCTCGGCGAACTCTGCGTTTAATTGCTATTCGGTTGCGGTCACCGGATGCGCTGGGTTTTTTGTGGCTACAAATCTCAGACGGAATTCTATGAACGCTGTACCGCCAACACATAAGACCTTGTTTTCTTCACAGTCCGTTTCCGATAACTGTGCTGCCACATCGCAAGTGGACATAGCTCTCGCAGTGGCGCAGAGAATACGGAATTGCTTCTCTTCTGTCTTTGCGCCTCTGCGAGTGACGAAGTTGCTTGTGGCCTGAGGTCGCGCTTGTTATTTGCTTCAGTTCCAAGGGAACGGATCGCCGGCGTAGCTCACTTCCGCCCTTGCAGCATCGCGACGCGGAGGTTTGAGTCGGCCGGTCTGTCAGAGAGCCAGATTCCAAACACGGCTTGTTTGAATGCCAAACCTGGAACCACGCCTTGCAGCTTACCATTCTTCACCACGAGAACCCCTTTGCCTGGGGTGTAGACGATATCAAATACGTCCCCTTTGACGATCTTGTCTCGAAAGCAAAGGCGAAATTTCTGGATTTCGGCTTCAATGGCTGCCGTCTGGCCTCCCGTGGAATTCTGAAAGCCTTCGTTGATAGCGGCAACCATTTTCTCCTGGCTTACCAAGCCCGAGGTGATCTGCAAGCGAATCGCCATCAGCTCGTCCGCGGCGAGGATTGCCACTGGATTGGTGTTAGGCTGCTTCAGATAGAGCCCACCAACGTACATCTCCATCAGGTATTTTGTGCGTGCCCCACTCCCATTGAGCAACAAAGGAGTATCCCCGATCTTCAGGCTATCTGGCAGCGCGGCGGCGCCTGCAAGATTGCCTGACATCAAGAAGAATAGAGCGACAACCAGCCAATGCTTTTGACTTTTCATGACAGCCTCCTGACTTGTCTTACAGATTAACCGATTCTTGGGTGAACTGGCAAAAAGAGTCGGCTAAGATTCTTTCATGCCAGCAGAATTGGGAGGGGCAATGCTACTAACAACATCCGAGGAAGCCTAGCCCGATATCGTCTGCTAGCACTGTCAGCAACCACTCAGCGTTCCAGTAGCGCTTGCACACTTTTGAGTCCTGGTCCCAATGAATAGCGCTCCCCTTGAGGGTATTCGCGTAACCAGGCGTAGAATTGGTTGCCAGGGCACAAAGTCGCGGCCACTTCGCGGTGCAACCAAAGATCGGAGATCGTCAACTGGTGTTCTTGCAGCAAGTAGGCAGCCAGTTGGATAAAAGATTGCTTAGCTGCGTCGGTCGGCTCCGCCTCCATGAAATTTCCTAGCAAGCAGATTGTGACGTGTCCCGCCACGTGCCCCGGCCTTGGTCCGGTGGCACTCTCGGGAAGCGATTTAGTGCCTCCTACGCCGAGATTTTGCGGGTCACGGGCCACCTCCTCCTCCGTGAAAATTGGGGCCTCACGCCATTGGGATTCGCTCTGATAACGGGTGCCACTGTTCGGGGCATGCTTTGTCGAACGCCCTGCGAAGATACGGCCATCGGGAGCAATCAGATGGTGGTAAGCAATGTCGCCCCAGTGGTTCTCGTCCCGATGGCCGCGTTGGATAATCCGTAGCTCGGCCTCAGGGGTACCATTGCCCCGAAGTTTATCGACTGCCGTGTGATGCACACTAATATGTTTTACCTTTCCGTTGGGCTTCAATACTTCCAGTCGATTGTCCTCAGGAAGGGCCTCCCAAGCTGAACGGGGCAAGATCTCCGGCTTTGGCACAACCTCAGCTACAACATGTGCAGTGCTGCAAACAAGGATGCTGGCCAATATCAGAAGTTTCATTGCACAACGCACAATTCAGTCTCACTTTCGACATGCAAGACTCATGCTTGCTTTATGACCCGCAGCAGTGCAATAAATAAAATGGCACCAACCGTGGCGGTTATGAGACTGCCCAAGATATTTGTGCTTTCAAACCCTAAGAGCCCAAAGACCAATCCCCCTACGATCGCTCCAATCACGCCGACAATGAGATTTCCCAGTATGCCGAATCCGCCCCCCTTCATGAAGGTTCCGGCCAACCACCCCGCCAAGATGCCAATCAAGATAAACCAAATCAAACCACCCATTTGAATTCTCCCTGCGATAAACGGACAGAAATCCGGACTCCCTCAGACACGAGAAAGTAATTCTAGCCACGGATTCTCACAGATGAAACCCAGCGCGGCCACTTGCCGCAACCAAATAAAAAGCAAGAAATTAGACGCGGATGAGCACTGATCGGACGGATTTACGCAGATGTCAAGAGAATTCAACTCACGAATGATCCGTGGCAATCCCCTAAATCCGCGTTTGTCCGCGTCTAATTTCTCCTTTGATTACTGCTGAGAAGAATTTACGTAAGCCTTGAAGATTTGAATCGTTAGTAGCACGAATATCGTCAGAAAGAGTATCTGTTATGCCCACTTGTTTTCCTCTCTGCGGGATTTTGAACAGGAGGGAACTGAGGAAACAGAAAAGGGTTATAGGATAGCCACGAAAAACCCAGCGCGGACTTGTGCCGCAACCAAACAAGGCTGAATTCAGCCGCCGACACCTAAAGAATGGCCAAACAAGAGAATTCCAGGTTAATGATTAAACGCAGAGGTCGCCGAGACGCTGAGATTCGCAGAGAAAGAAAATGAGTAGCTTTCCTCTGCGTCTCGGCGAACTCTGCGTTTTAAGAATAATTTGTGAAAGCTGCGAAGATTTGAATCGTTAGTAGCACAAAGAGTCACAAAAAAGAAGGACGAAGAGGTATCACGATCTTTTTGTGCATCTTTGTGTTTCTTGTGGCTATAGATTCGCAGAGTGGGAAATCAAACAAGGACAAGTTTCTCTGTTATCTCAGTTCTTGCCTGTTCAAATTCTTTATTTCCGTCGTCCCCTTGAGAAAGTGCGAAACTAGTCAGCAGGTCGATCAATGAAAAACCCTCGCTGCTCTGGGTCGAGTCAGCGAGGGCTGAAAGAGAAAGTTTAAGTTGTTTGAGCGAGCAAACGTGATCAGGCTTGCCAGGCCACTGTCCTCATTGCGCTGCAAAACCCAAAAGGGCCGACTCGGCGATCCTTCCTGACTAATGACATTGCTCGTTAATGGTGTTAGCCCAACGAGGGGCAAATAGCAGATGTCGGAGGAACGATCGGGATGGAGTCCACTGCTTGCTGGCGCCTTCGGCTAGGCTCCGGAACTCGACTCAGGTTCGTCGCTGATTCTACAAGATAGCTAAGAAAGTAAAGTTGGAAGAAAGAATTCTCCGAGAGACGGCCACGCCGCCATCTCTCGCATCGGCTGGTCTGGCGGATCTTGCATTTTCCTGCCCTCCTAAAGCTACGCGTGAGAGAGAGGTCAGCAACCGACCGTCGAAAATAGACACGGCCGCGTTGCCCTTACACCTTCATTATACCCCGAGTGGAAAACAAACACGAGACGAATTTGGAGCTGTACAGGAAATTCTCATAATTCGCCGACAATCCTACAGTTCGCGTAAACCAGTAGTATCAGAGAAACTTTTCTGGCACGGTATTTGTGAGGAGTTGTTGCAGTATAACTCTGTAGGGGGAGTCGTTTATCCGTGTGACGCGTTGCGGCACGGCTACGGAACATGCAAGAAACGATTGCGGATCACGGAACCTATTCATTCCGCAATCCGCAATCCAAATTCCGCATTCAACTACATCCCATCGAGTTGCCGCAGTTATGACACAGGTAGCAATTTCCATTGCGTACTGTGATCATGCCGCAACTGTCGCACGACGGGGCGTCGGTTTGGAAGCCGGCGAACTGGTCGTTGCGGTCGGTGTCTTCCATATCGTCGGTTGGAGTTAAGAGATAGCTCCCCAGATCCTTCGTTGGGGACTCGGGGCTGGGGGAATGGTGGCCATTGGTCTCCCCTTTCCCCTTTCCACTTTCACCATTGGCTGTGGCCTTCTTGGCGACAGGTTGAGGCTCTTTGGAAGAGGACTCCTTTTTGGGCAGCACACCACCGTTGGCTTCCTTGTAACCGGGCAGGAACGTAATGCCCAACCAGCGGAAGATATAGTCGATGATGCTCTTAGCGATGCGGATGTCCGGGTTCTTCGTGTAGCCCTGTGGCTCAAACCGCATGTGAGAGAACTTGCGAACATAATCTTCCAACGGCACGCCATATTGCAGGCTCACCGAGACGGCCGTGCCAAAGGCATCCATCAAACCGGCAATCGTCGAACCTTCCTTGGCCATCGAGATGAACAACTCGCCAGGGCGACCATCCTCGAACAGACCCACGGTGAGGTAACCCTCGTGGCCCGTGATGCTGAACTTGTGGGTGATCGACTGCCGGGTGTCGGGGAGCCGTTTGCGGTGCGGCTTGCCGGCCAGGGCGGCCTCTTTGTCCTTGGCCTTGTCGGCCTCGGTGCCCGTGTTGAGAGGCTGACTTTCCTTCGAGCCATCGCGGTAGATCGCCAGCGCCTTGAGACCCAGCTTCCAGCCGTCGATATACGCCTGAGCAATCTCCTCCGGCGTGGTATTGCGTGGCATGTTGACCGTCTTGGAAATAGCCCCCGAGAGAAACGGCTGCGCGGCGGCCATCATCGTGACATGGGCTGGCCAACGAATGCTGCGCGTGCCGTTGCGGGCAGTGAAGGCACAATCGAACACGCTTAGGTGCTCGGGTTCCAGATCGACGGCCCCTTCGATCGTGTCTTCGCGATCGATATAGGCCAGGATCGACTCGATCGCCGGCTGATCGTAACCCAAGGTCTTTAGCGCCAGCGGCACGGTCTGGTTGACGATCTTGAGCATACCACCACCGGCCAATTGCTTGTACTTCACCAGGGCGATGTCTGGTTCGATGCCGGTCGTATCGCAATCCATCATGAAGCTGATCGTGCCCGTCGGAGCCAGTACCGTCGCCTGAGCGTTGCGGAAGCCGTGCACCTTGCCAGCGGACAGCACTTCGTTCCACCGCTTGCGGGCCGCATCGACCAGATAGTCAGGACATTCGCTGTCAATCTCTTCCACGGCATCGCGGTGCATTTGCATCACACGACCCATCGGCTCGGCGTTCGGCTGGTACTCATCAAATGTGCCTACCGCCTCAGCCAGTTCGGCGCTGGTCAGATTCGCCGTCCCGTGTAGGAGCGCAGTAACCGCTCCGCACACCCCGCGACCGGCATCGCTGTCGTAAGCCACACCGTTGGACATCAGGAAGCTACCCAGGTTCGAGTAGCCCAACCCTAGCGGTCGGAACAGGTGGCTGTTACGGGCAATGTCGGGGGTCGGATAGCTGGCATGATCGACCAGGATTTCCTGAGCGATGAAGTACACCCGACAAGCGGCTTGAAAACGCTCGACGTCGAACTTGCCATCCGGTTGGCGGAACTTCATCAGGTTGATGCTCGCCAGATTGCAAGCCGTATCGTCGAGGAACATGTACTCGCTGCATGGATTACTGGCGTTGATGCGGCCGCTGTTGGGGCACGTGTGCCAGTTGTTGATCGTGGTGTCGTATTGCACACCCGGATCGCCACAGTGCCAGGCACAGTCGGCCATCCGATTCATCACGTCGCGGGCATTGTAAGTTGGACCCGCTTTGTTGGCATCCGTCACCCAACGAGTCGTCCAGTCCTGATTTTTCTCGACCGCTTGCATGAAGTCGTCGGTGACGCGAACCGAGAGATTCGCGTTCTGGAACATAATCGAGCTATATGCCTCACCATTGAAGTTGGACTCGTAGCCACCCTTCTCGATCAGCACACGAGCCTTCTTCTCTTCCTTCCACTTGCATTCGATGAATTCCATCACGTCGGGGTGCCACACCTTGATAGACTGCATCTTGGCAGCGCGGCGTGTCTTGCCTCCGCTTTTCACGACGGCAGCGATTTGGTCGTAGACCCGCATGAAGGAGAGCGGACCACTGGGATGCCCGCCGCCGGAAAGTTTTTCGCGGTGTGACCGCAGGGTGCTCAGGTCAGTGCCCGTACCGCTACCAAACTTGAAGAGCATCGCCTCGCTGCGGGCCAGTTCCATGATGTCTTCCATGTTGTCCTGCACATGCTGGATGAAGCAGGCCGAACCTTGAGGGAACTCATAGGGATTCTCTGGCTGCATCACTTCGCGCGTGACCGGATCCCAACGCCAGTTGCATTTGTCACCCACCACGCCGTACTGGTGGTAGAGGCCCACGTTGAACCACACGGGCGAGTTGAACGCACCATGTTGGTGCAAACAGAGCCACGCCAGGTCGCGGTAGAACCGTTCGCCATCGGCGGGGCTGGCGAAGTAGCCGTCTTCGAGGCCCCAATCGGCAATCGTGCGGGCGACGCGGTGGACCAATTGGCGGACGCTGTATTCGCGCTCCTCGGTGCCGACTTCGCCGTAGAAGTATTTGCTGCAGATCACGTTGGTGGCCAACTGCGACCAGAACGAGGGAACTTCGCAGTTGGTCTGCTCGAACAGGATTTCGCCGTTCTCGCCTTTGATGGCCGCTGAGCGAACTTCCCAGCTCACCGTGTCAAACGGATCCGCCACGTCGGTGGGACAGAAGGTCTCATCGATCTTCAATCGGCCATGAAATTGCTTGGCCATTTTCGCATCAGCCACTTGAGTACCATTGGCAGCCATACGCGGAGCCCCATCTTTTGTGTGAGTTCCATTTTTGGACTGAGGACGAACTGATCCGAGTTCAACTGTAGCCACGGCGAAACCTCCTGTTTGTGTGTCGGAAATATTTCTATTACGAGAAACTGGGGGGTATCCATACCTATCAATCAGTGTACATGAGTACACTCATGCCACAAGAGGGATCGGTCCGCCTCACCGGCTCCCTCCAATGAATTCTCCGCCGACCAAACCACAAGGGCGAGCGGCGTCCTACCAGATTTTGCGTCTCTTATGGGATTGACTCGACAGAATCGAGTGGAAAATTCAGGCATTTAACTATATATAGTATAGCGGATACCCGTCAGCTACACCACATACAGCTTTGAGGGAGACGATCATACACCTCGCGGGCGGTTCGTCAACCTGATTTTGTACTTTTTGTAACCTGCTATCACACAACAGGTTGGGTCGATTGTGAAGTGCTAGCAAAGAACGAGTTCAGAAATCGTGAAGAAAACGACGGACGCAAGGCCCGGACTTCACCCTACCTTTGACCTCTCTTGCTAGGAGCTTTTCGGGCAACGACATTCTGTCCGATCCGCAAACCCATCGGTGACTTCTTGCGTAGCGTCGATAGCGAAAAATTCAGTCCAATCTGAAATCTGTTCCACAGTTTAGAGGGGGATAGAATCTCTCGTACATTTTCATCCAATAGAAGCACTTCAGGGACTTTAAGAAGGTGTCTTGTATGAAAAACAGCGAATCGAGCTTCCAGCGCAGCAATGCATCAACAAAGGCAGGAGTTGCACTAGATCCACCAGATTTCCATGTAGTTGCCATAGGCGCATCCGCAGGTGGCCTTGAATCACTTGAACAGTTTTTCAAGGAGATGCCAGCCGATACGGGAATGGCCTTTGTAGTTCTGCAGCATCTCTCTCCTGATTTTCGCAGCCTGATGGACGAATTGCTCGCCCGTCATACAGAAATGGAGATCTGCAAGGCGGAAGACGATATGGCAGTCGAGCCTAATACGATCTATCTCAATCCACCGCGAAAAAACATGATCATTTCAGGTGGTAACTTGTATTTGAGTGACGTCGATCCAGACGAGCCGCTTTCTCTTCCCATTGATCAATTTTTTCGTTCCTTGGCTCAGGATTCCAGACGTAAATCGATAGCGGTGGTTCTTTCTGGAACGGGGAGCGATGGATCTCGTGGGATTCGGGATGTGTACGAAGCGGGTGGTTTGGTGTTGGCTGAAACGGAAGAGACCGCCAAGTTTGATGGCATGCCTCGCAGCGCACAAGAAACAGGGTGCGTGCATGTGGTGTTACCACCCGCTGCCATGCCAGAAGCATTATCAAGTTACATCAACCAATCGTTGAGCCCGCAGGATTTTGCTGAAAAAGTAATTGTACCTCCTCGCATGGGAGGCATGGAAGCGATTTTTCGACTCATACGAGAGGAGTACGGCATTGATTTCTCTCATTACAAACCAAATACAGTGGTTCGCCGAGTGGAGAGGCGAGTCTCGCTTCTCCACTCCGCCGATATCGATGATTACGTTTCCAATCTGGAAAACGACCATGAAGAATTGAACGCTCTTTATCGAGATTTGTTGATTGGCGTGACGCGTTTTTTTCGAGATACGGAAGCCTTTAGCTTTCTCAAAGCGGAAGTTATTCCAGAACTTATAGCCAAGAAAGCGGATGGAGACGAACTCCGGGTGTGGGTCGCGGGCTGTGCCTCGGGTGAAGAGGCTTATTCATTGGCGATACTTATTGACGAAGCTTTGCGATCCGCGAGAAAGAACCTCGATGTCAAGATTTTCGCGACGGATATCCATCCCAATTCATTGGAGTTCGCTGCAACAGGTTTTTTCCCCAAGGAGTCGCTTTCGCAAGTAGACCCAGAACGGATCAAACGATATTTCGAGGAGTCCGCAGAAGGTTTTCAAGTGAACAACCACTTGCGTCAGATGATGGTCTTTGCCAAGCACAACGTATTCAAAGACGCCCCATTCACACGACTCGACGCAATTAGCTGTAGAAATCTCCTGATATACTTGCAGCCTCTGGCACAAAAGAAGGCGCTCTCTTTGTTTCATTTTGGGTTGCGTACAGGGGGGATTCTTATTCTGGGGCCCAGTGAAAGCCCGGGAGAACTCAAGGAAGAATTTGATGTCTGCAACAATCGCTGGAAAGTCTATCGCAAACGTCGCGATGTTCGCCTCCCTGCGGAAATTCGTCTCCCGCTGGGAACTTCTGTCGAGCCATTGACGGCACAAAAACCCAATAATGCAAACCAGCCCTCACCGACACCCCAACGCAACCTGTTGCTTGCCTATGATAAGTTGCTTGCTCGATATATGCCTGCAGCATTCTTGATCGATGAAGAGCGGAATCTGTTGCACGTGTTTGGGGAAGGAAAAGACTTCTTGGAGCCTCGCTCAGGACGTGTCACCACCGATCTACTGGAAATGGTCCGGGGGGATCTGAAGCCAATTCTGGGCTCGGCAATTCAGCGCATTCGGCATGGAACTGAGAACACAATTTCCACCGTAGTCTCCTTGGATTTCAAGGGAAGCACCAGGAAAGTTTTAATTCAGATCGAAAAGCTAATGGAACCAACCATGCGCCAGGTATGGTTCTGCATTTCCTTGGAGACCCGCGAGAGAATCCCTTCACCTACTCCAACTGACGAGATTTCACAGTCGGACTTTTCGGAAGTTCGCCTCAACGACCTCGAAGTTGAACTGCGATATACCAAGGAGAGCCTGCAAGCCACAGTAGAAGAGTTGGAAACGAGCAACGAAGAGTTGCAGGCTACGAATGAGGAATTGGTGGCTTCCAATGAAGAGTTGCAAAGCACCAACGAGGAATTACATTCGGTCAACGAGGAGCTATATACGGTAAATGCTGAATTCCAGAACAAGATCGCCGAACTGACGGAGCTCACCAATGATATGGACAATCTATTGGAAAGCACCGAGATCGGCACGATCTTTTTAGACAAGAATCTGACCATCAGAAAATTTACGGGGAAGGTAGAGAAGTGGTTTGACCTCATGAGCCGGGATATTGGTCGCAAGATTTCTGTGTTCACCCACAATCTTAAACATCCCGATCTACTGGCTGATGTTCAACAGGTCTTGAATCAAGAGCAACCTCTGGAGCGAGAGGTCCTGGACCAGGAAGGGAAATGGCTCCACCTGCGTCTGCACCCCTATCTGACGGATGGAAAGACGATGGGTGTGGTGATGACTCTGATTGATATATCCAATCTCAAGCAGACCCATGCCAAGCTTCAAAGACTTTCTGCCATCGTAGAATCCTCAGACGATGCGATTATCGGAAAATCATTCGAGGGGATCATCGAAACTTGGAACCATGCAGCGGAACAACTGTTTGGCTACACAGCAGAAGAAGCAATTGGAAGAGATATTTCGCTGATTTTGCCTGCCAATACTACTGACGAAGCTCGACAATACTTTGATCAGCTGAAGCGTGGCGAATCTGTCGAAACTTTGGAGACACACCGACGCACCAAGGACGGCAGACTGATCGAGATCTCCCTGCGATTTTCTCCGATACGGAGTGAGACGGGAGAAGTCATTGGGATGTCGGCGATCTGTCGGGATATCACGTCTCGCAAATCGGCTGAACGAGAAATTGAAAAGCTGGCACTGGTTGTCAAGCATACGGACAATGGAGTCATTCTCACTGATGCCCAGGGGTATACAGAATGGATCAATGAGGGTTGCACGCGGATCAGCGGATACACTTTGGATGACTTCGTGGGCCGTAAGCCGGGGCATCTCCTGCAAGGTCCCGAGAGCGATCCGGCTACGATCGATCTCATGCGCAGGAAAATTTCCGCTGGAGAGGAATTCAGTGTAGAAGTCCTGAATTACTCCAAAAAGGGGGAACCCTATTGGGTCGCCATTGATGCCAGGCCGACGTTCTCTGAGAACCGTGAATTGACCGGCTTCATGGCCATCCAGCGAGACGTATCAAAGCTCAAGGCCGCCCAGGCAGAGGCCCAATTGGAAGTCCAGCGGCGAGATGAATTCTTGGCAATGCTCTCTCACGAGCTTCGCAATCCATTAGGAGCTTTACAGAACGGACTTCAGTTGCTTCAACTCCAAAAGGATTTAGATTCTTCCGAAGCCCACGAGTTAGAAGAAATTCTGAGTGCACAAGTGGAGCAAATGTCTCGTCTTCTGGACGACCTGCTTGATGTTGCTAGGGTCACACAGAACAAGGCGCTCGTGCATCGCCAACCTATGGATTTGTGTGAAGCAGCCCGAAACGCCGCCGAGGCAGTCAGACCGCTTGCCGAAAGGCGTGGATGTCCCCTGAAGTTACAGCTACCCTCGTCACCTGTTGTCGTAAATGGAGATAGTGCACGACTCCAGCAAGTGCAAGTGAATCTGTTGACCAATGCGATTCGTCACTCCTATTTCGGAGAGCATGTCTCGCTGCAAATCGAGGTTCGCGATGGAAATGCTGTAATCTCAGTAACAGATATTGGTGAGGGTATCTCGGCTGAGCACCAAGTCCATGTTTTTGATCTGTTCTTCCAAACCAATTCAGAATTGGCAAGAACCGAGGGCGGATTAGGTGTGGGATTGTCGTTGGTTCGCGATTTCGTAGCAAAGCATGATGGTGAGGTAAGTCTGCACAGTGATGGACCAGGCAAAGGCACCACCTTTGAAGTCACACTTCCTTTGGCGCAAGACAAAGTCTTGCCGCAAGAAACCAGTTGCGATCTGCGAGTTCCCCCATTGCGAGTGGTTCTCATAGAGGACCAGGAAATGAATCGAAAAACGCTTCGAAAAATGCTCGAACTCGACGGTCATGAGGTTCTCGAAGCGGCAGATGCCTCACAGGGTATCCAACTAATCGACGAGCAACGGCCTGACCTGGCAGTGGTAGATATCGGACTCCCCGATATGCCAGGCTACGAAGTTGCCAGGGCGACCCGCCGTCTAGATCCTCCTGTTGACACTTTGCTGGCCGCATTAACAGGCTACGGACAAGATTCAGACATAGAAAAAGCCTATCAAGCAGGCTTTGACGTCCATCTGATCAAGCCTTTTGATCCACGGAGGCTTAATGAGTTCTTAGCCAACTCTAGAAAGAATTTCCGTGCTGAAGAGAAAGCAATTTAGTTTCTCAAGACCATTCGGCATCGACAGTTTCACCGCCGAGGCAACACTTCACGAGCGAAGCAACGGATATCTCGTAGTGCCGTCGTGTCGTTGTGGTCCAACGTTTCTTCACTGAAGAGTCAATAGAGCGTGATTTTCCAGTGGTGTACCTCTCGTGCTGCGCACATAGACACTTGGCCGGGGCAAGTGGGGGCAATTCGGACAGGTATAACCAATCGTGAACTTGAATGGAATTCTCTGTTTGAATCGCTGCAAGTGATTGTAGAATAGTTAGTTCAGGCTGCTTGGCCAAGTTTCTAGTGGTTGTATGTGCCTGTGCGAATGCGCTCTCCTGACTTTCTTTCTGCTCTAAGGTGCTAGATATCGGTGCGAGTCGATGCATAAAGCAATCAAAGAATCCTTGGAAATTCTTCATCTCGGCCCAAGCGCGTCGCCGGAAGATATTGAGCAGGCCTACCGCGACCTTGCCAAGCTTTGGCATCCTGATAAATCCGCAAACGATCCTCTGATTCGCGAACAATCAGAAAATAGGATTAAGGCGATCAATCGTGCTTACGAAATTTTGCGGCAATATGGGGCTTCATCAAGAAAAAACATCGGCTCTTTAACCGAAAACACAATCATTCCACACGGACCTAAAAGACCCAGGCAAACAAGTGATGCCAAAGACTCTGCTTCACCGAATTCTTCAGAGCCTTTTTTGGGGGATCCAGGACGTAGTCTCTCATCAAATACTGACATGCCTTTTCGTTTCATCATTTCTGTTTCGGTGCTAGGTATTGGTGTCACTGCATTGGTTCTCTGGTCCTTATACAGAGATGAGATATCCGTAGCTTGGAAGAGCAGTGCGGCAGATTATCTATTGTTCATTGCTAGTGCGATTTCAATTTTGCTGCTGCTTCTGATGCACCGCATGTCGCTTGGTCGAACCAGTCCAATTGCCGCTGCAGCTTTCGTAATCTGCGGGCCGCTAATTGGAACTTTCGTCGTGATCGCTTATGCCATTAGTGAAGTGTTGGAGGTGAAAAGAGGAATGTTTGTTGCAGCAGACGATGAGATTCATCTGTTAGTATTGAGATTTGTTTGTGCTGGTTTTATCGGCGCTGCAATTGCTGCTGCGATTGCGGCCAATGACAAGCGCGACGAGTGGTTCAATCATCTCTAGTTCCAAAGCGATGCAAGTTTCAGCAATACTCTAGGGGAAGTGAAAGGAACGGGCATAATTCAGAGTGAGCTCGAATTGAAATTTCTGTTTGAATTCCCGCAAATGCTTGAAGACTAGTAAGTTCTGGCTGCTAGGCCAAGATTATGGTCCTTGATTGTGCGCGTGCCAATGTTCAGCTTTTCTTTCATGATCGCACTTGCACTTTTGCATCTCTCTCCACCCATGGCTATACTCCACAAGCAGAATTACCACATCTGAAGTTTGGCTGTCTAGGTTCGCATATTCACGACCTGCGGCGCCACTGGTCCCTTGGGACAATGTTTTATCTTATCTAGGTTGAGGTTCCACAATGTTCCGCACACTTACAATGACCCTATCGTCTGTGGTGGCAGTTATGAGCATCGGCATCACCGAAGCGGTCGACCAATTAATCCGCCATTCGGCAATCAACACTGCTACGGTCACTTCTCTTGGTCCGAACACAGGCTCAGGCAATCCTGTGGCGATTGTGATCGTTCCGGGAAGTCCAGAGGTGGCCGCCATGTTTGCGGGCGTCTCCGATCCCGCTACTGCTCCGACATTGTTGGTGGAGACCATCGGGGTACCAGAGCCTGCATCTGCAGCAATGCTGATGACGGCAGGAGCTGTAGCCTGCAGGCTTCAGAGACGGTCCAGAGGAGCAGTAATGGACCCTCTTATTGCTTTGGCCTTCCGACTATCAGTAGGCTCACGAGTACCGCAAACGGGGTGAAAGTGTCGATTTCTGGCATTGAAACTGCTTGGATTTGGGAAAGCGGCGGATGCAAAAAGAAAGGCATATTAAGCCGGGTTTGATTTACACTTTAGTAAGCCATTAAGTGCAATAAAACTGAATCAATTCAATGTTGGTGCTACGAGGGAAAGAACCATGAAGCTCGAATTGGCTGATGTTGTGCCCCCTATTCTTCTAATAGCTCAAAGCCTGGGTGCGCCGCGAAACGGGCATAGACAGTGGGGATCACTAGGCAGGTCAACAGCGTGCTGGTGATCAGCCCGCCGATCACCACGGTCGCCAATGGTCGCTGGATTTCTGCTCCGTCGCTTGTCGAGATTGCCATGGGCAGAAAGCCCAAACTGGCGACCATGGCAGTCATGAGTACGGGGCGGAGGCGGTCATTTGCTGCCATCAGTGCAGAAGTTTTGGAGTCGTAACCTGCTTTGCGATGATTTTCAGCATCGCTGACCCAAACCAATCCGTTGAGTACGGCGACTCCGAAGAGGGCTATGAACCCAACCCCCGCCGCGATGCTGAATGGCATGCCGCGCAGCATCAGCGCAAAGACACCTCCACTGGCAGCCATCGGGACGCAGAGGAAGATCAATGCTGCCAGGCGCACCGAGCGAAACGTGGTGTGCAGCAAGAGGAATATGACCAACAGTACAATGGGTGTGATCAAAAGCAGTCGTTGACTTGCGGACTGGAGGTTTTCAAAGTCCCCTCCCCACTTCAATTCGTAGTTGGGTGGCATCTCGACCTTGGTCTCAACAGAACGTTTGGCTTCGGCAACAAAGGTGGCCACGTCGCGGCCACGGACATTAGCAGACACGAAGGTGCGCCGTCGTCCGTTTTCGTGTTCCACTGTGGGAGGAGTTTGTTCCAGGCGAATGTCAGCGAGCTCGTCGAGAGGAACAGGCTTTCCCCCCGCTTCGGCGACCGGCAATTGGCCGAGCATTTCCATTTTGTTTCGCCAACTCTCCGGTAGTCGCACACGAATGGGGAATCGCGCTCGATCTGTGAGAACTTCTCCCACAGGGTGTCCGCCAATTGCAGCAACGACATCCATCACTTCTGCCGCGTCGATTCCGTAGCGGGCAAGTGCCTCGCGCCGAGGTTCGATCGTTAGCGTTGCCAGCGTAGACTGGATGTCGGCTTTAACGTCCGCGGCACCAGGGATATCCCGGAGAACTCGTTCGATCTCCTTGGACTTGAGTGCCAAGGTTTCGAGGTCGTCGCCGTAGATCAGGATGGCGACGTCGGCTTTCACCCCTGCGACCAATTCATCCACACGCATTTCGATCGGTTGGGTAAATCCGAAGGCGACAGCCGGTACATGGAGCGTGAGGACGGACTCCATTTCAGCAATCAACTCTTCCCGCGTTTTCTGCTGCGGCCATTGGTCGCGGGGGTTGAGCATGACCCACACGTCCGACTGATGAACGCCCATCACGTCGTTGGCGATTTCGGGACGGCCAGTCTTGGTGAACACTGTTTTAATCTCGGGAAATTCGAGCAGATAGGTTTCGATCAGCTTCGCCATACTCTCGGCTCCTTCTAGCGATGCGCTGGGCAAGCGGACCGCTTCAACGAGGAGGTCTCCTTCATTGAGACGAGGCATGAACTCCGCTCCGAGATTCAGGGCGATGGGAATGCTGATCACGAACACACAGAGGGCCGTCGTGGCGGTGGCTAGGGGGGTTTCGACTGCCAAGCGGACTAGGGGAAGATAGGCCTGCTTGATTAGTCTTAAAAACCAGACTTCCGTTTCGCGGGGCTTTTTTGGCAAAAACATTGAGGCTAAGGCAGGCATCAAGGTCATCGACAGCACAAGAGAACCCAGTAAAGCGAAGAGCACCGTCAATGCCATAGGGCGGAAAAGTTTCCCTTCGGTCCCTTCCAGCAGGAGCACGGGTACATAGACGACAGCGATGATCAACTCGCCGAACATGGTTGGCCCGCGAACCTCTATCGCAGCGTCGCGAATGACTGCCAAGCGGCTTTTCCCATCCGGATTGTGCGCCAGACGGCGGACGCAGTTTTCGACCATGATGACCGAGGAATCGACGATCAAGCCAAAGTCGATAGCACCGAGACTCATCAAGCTGGCAGAGATGCCAACAGCAAGCATCAAGTTGGAAGCGAACAGCATCGAAAGAGGAATTGCTAGGGCTACAATTAAGCCTGCCCTTAAACTGCCCAGCATGATGAGCAGCACGACCGCGACAAAGAGGCCACCTTCAAGCAGATTTTGGGTTACTGTGTGGAGTGTCCTGCCGATCAAGTCCTCGCGATCGTAGATGACTTCCAAATGAACATCGCTGGGCAGCGTGGTACGGATCTCGTCAAGTCGTTCTTTGACTCTCGCCACGACGGTGCGCGAATTTTCACCAATCCGCATCATCACCATCGCTGTCACTGCTTCGCCGCGACCATCACGGCTCACGGCACCTTGCCTGGGCATCGGAGCAATGGTCACATCGGCAACGTCCGACAACAAAAGTGGCGAACCTCCCTCAGTGCGACGGAGCACAATGTTGCGCAAGTCATCGACTCCCTTGAGCAGTGCTTGCCCACGGATAAAGCGTTGCTCGTCGTGATGTACTACGTAGCCGCCGCCAGCGTTGACGTTGCTTGCATCGATACGCTTGTAGAGTTCGCTGAGGGTCAGATCATAGGCCATGAGCTGGTTGGGATCAGGTCGAACCTCGAAGGTCTTGAAGAAACCTCCCATCGTGTTGATTTCGGTTACGCCCTTAACCTCGCGCAGTCGAGGCGCAAGGTCCCACTCTAGCATCGTGCGCAATTCCATCGGCGAGCGGGTCTCGCTACGGACTTCGAATTGAAGGATTTCGCCAAGTGCCGTAGTCATGGGTCCTAGTTCAGGGGGTCCGTAGCCATCGGGGATTTGCGTGGCAGCTTGGGCGAGGCGTTGACTCACTTGCTGATTGGCAAAGTAAACATCCGTCCCATCGACGAACACAATCGTGATGACTGAGAGGCCGAACTTGGAGACACTGCGAACTTCTTCGACTTTTGGCAGTCCACCCATCGCCCATTCAATCGGATAGGTCACTTGCCGCTCGACTTCGACAGGAGGCAATGATCCTGCTTCGGTGATGATGGTGACCTGAGTGTTGGTCAGATCAGGTACGGCATCAATGGGCAAGAGCAGTGCGCTGCGCACTCCGGCACCTGCGACGAACAGTGCCAAAATGATCACTAGGAACCGATTCTCAAGGGAAAAAACAATTAGGCGTTTGAGCATCGTTCACTCCTCCCCTTCCAGCAGAAGTTCGCTTTTCAGGACGAAAGCACCTGCGACAACAGCTTGTTGACCCTCACGGACGCCCGAGAGAACCTCGACCAAGTCGACCGATCGCGCGCCGATTTCAACGGCAACCGGTCGGTATCCGCCGTTCTCCTCGATGAAAACGCTCGGAACGCCCCCGAGATCAACGACTGCAGATTCGGGCACGACGAGTGTATTGGAGGCAATGCCTATCGGGACTTCGACCCGTGCAAATAGGCCGGGGCGGTACTTATCCGAGTTGTTGTAGATGGTCGCCACCAACGGTATGGCACCCGAGGCTGGGTCCACTTCGCGGCCCACGAAATAGACGGTTGCCGACAGTCGCTCATCCTCAGTGGCTGATGTCGTGACTGTGACCGGATCTCCTTCTTTCAGTTGCATTGCGATCCAGTCGCGATTCCTAACATCGGCCTTCACCCATAGCTGTGAAGTATCGGCTACGATGAATAGCTCGCTCCCAGCATTGACGCGTTCGGTCGTAGAGTAGGCTTTTCGTTCTATGGTGCCACTAATGGGAGAACGGATGGCAAGTCGCGCCAGATCTGTTTGATGTGCATTGGCGACAGGGGTCAATTCCAGACTTTGGTTCGTACCAAGCAGTGTGACGAGTTGTTGACGGGCAACAAGAAGGCTCCGCTCGGCAGACTGTTCCGCTGCTTCAGCCTGCTTGTAAGCCTGCCGAGTTGTGAATAGGGAGTGATCCAAGGCCGCCTCTAGTTCAGCACGGGCCTGTTGTAGTTCGCTCTGGCGCTCGTGTTGGACTCGGCCACTGATTGCCCCGGTATCGCGGATGCTGTTGACAGATTGAGCGAGTCGGTTTGCCAGGATGGCTTTGCTGTACTTCGTGAGCAGCTCACCGCCGTAGGTGCCCAACGTTGCTTGCTGGAGTTGCGCTTCGATTCTTTCGATAGACTCACCTTTGGCGATCGAAGCAGCGAGATTTTCCACACCATGGTAGATTCTCAAATGGCGATCACGGGCTGTCTTGGCCAGATCATGTTCTGCAGTGCGAGTCATTACTTCGCTCCTCGCGGCTCCCACTGCGGGACTCCGCAGCACGGCAATGGTTTGGCCGGCTGAAACGACATCGCCCGGTTTCACGAGGACCTCTTCAATCACGCCGTCTGTTGCTGCTCGCACAGCAACGTGTCGGGTGTCGTCATAAGCTAAACGCGCCGGAAGCGTGCGCACCAACGGAAGATCGCCACGCTTGACTGTTTGCGTTTTGATCCCAGCGGCAAGACGCTTTTCCTGTGGCATGCGAACGAAAGGAATCGCTTCAGCAGGTGCCACGACCTCGGAAGTCTCATTCTCAGTTGATGCGGGCCAATACTGTTGAAGTAGCCAAGTGGTGATCAGGACGGCACTTAGCGCAAATAGGGCGCTCGTTAATCTGGTGCGATTCATTGTAGTTGCTTGTGTTTGGAGATTTCGTCATGACAAGCAAAACGCTTGTCAAGGGAACGAGTTCGAGAAAACAGTGCTCGAACACGGGAGGACGAAATACACTTAGCAGCGCACTACGCAAAGCAGCGCGCATAGGCGCACCGATGGCCGGAGAGAAGAAAACAGTTGGTCCAGTTCTTTAACTCGATAGGCTGGAGAACTGATGCCCTCTGCAAGTTCGCAAGTGTGAAACAGTGTCCGACCAAGAGGGTTAGCAGCGAGTTTCTCGCCATATGCGGTAGTAGAACCACTGGTGGTGAGACATACAACGCTTACCTCAGAGGAATCCGAGTTGTTTTCCGATCCCTCACTCTGATTCAACTCACGCGGAGAGACGAAGTGCCAATGCAATTCCTCTTCAATGGGCGGCGAGGCGGCATGTCGCTTGCCAACGTGCTCTGCCAAGCTGGTCAGGGATTCGAAACTCTCATGATTGTGCAGCATAGGCAGAGGAACTTGCAGCAATGAAATGCAAGTTAACAACGCCGTCATGTACCTGCCGCAAACCACCTCAGAGTAATGAATTCGTTGCCGACGCACTTTAGTTTCCGATCGATTACTGAATCACAGCGCTGGGGATTGCTACAGAGAATATACTGTGACCCCTAGTTTACATTCGTCATGGCGAACTAGCCAAGTTGAATCGTATTATTGTATTGGATTCAGTGGAGGATTCAGATCTCAAGGCAATGAGATTGTGTCTCAATTTGATTAATCGAAGTTTGATTCGCATGTTGCAAAGGAGACCTGCGACGGTTGAATATCCTATGAAAGACGAATGGATCACTCCCCAAACATCCGCTTCTCCACCGGCGATACCTTGCCGACGACGCGATTCTTGAGCGTCTCTCGCCATGATGCTGAGAGGTCTGGACAGTTTGCCAGCAGCAAGTCATCTTCGGTGCTCCTCGGTTTGGCGTACATCACGCTGCTGGCCCAGGCGACGGTGAAGTCGTGGTTGCGCTCGACGAGTTCGACCGGGTTGCCCGCTTCGATCGTGCCTTCTTCGAGAACACGGTAGTACCAACCGCTTCGCCCATTGCGCTGCACCTGCTTAGCCAAGTCCGGCATGTTCCAGCGCCGTGAGAGCTTCCAGCAGGGTTGACGCGGTTGGGAGATCTGCAGCAAGCAATCGCCGATGCGGACGATGTCGCCGATGTGGCATTCGGTTTCCTCAAGTCCGCTGATGGTGAGGTTCTCACCGAAGCCTCCTGGGGAAAAATCCACAGAAGGGATCTCCGCATTCCATACTGCATAGTGTTCGAAGGCATAGGCGAGGACCGCTTTTTCAGTGCCGCCATGGTGGACGAGGTCAGCTTGCTGGTCACCAGTCAGATTGGTTTGGCTCACAAACACTGGCCCTTCAACGAGGTGCTTATCGATCCCCGACGACCAGGGCTTAGTTGATTGTCCGTCGTACTCGCGAGGTCGACCGATTTGGATGGATGACAGGAATGGTTGCATTTTCCTTTGGCTCTATTTGCAGAAGAAGGGGATCTTAACGCAGAGGTCGCGGAGGCGCAGAGAGGAGATAAAGAAGTTTTTCTCTGCGCACTCTGCGCTTTATCATTTCATTGATGTCGCTGGGGTGCCGCGTGCTGCGTTGTGGAAGGGTTAGGAAATATGCACGTTACTTTTCGCGCGACTTGCTGCTGGAGCTTTCGGCGGCTTTGCCGTTGGTTTGGCCACTTGCCGTAGTTGCACTCCCCTGCTGGTGCCAATCGGTCGGCAGGCTGCGGATGTGGAGGTCTCGCTGAGGGAAGGAGATCTCCAGGCCGGCGGCTTTGAACTTCCTATCGATGGCGGAATGTAGTTCATGGATCGCGTGCCAGCGCTGTTCCAAATTAGAAACAAAGGCAAAGAGTTGCAAATTGAGTGCACTGTCGCCGAAGCCGAAGAATACAGCTAGTGGCTCGGGTTCTTTGAGGACCATGGGATGTTCGACCGCTGTTTCTTTCAGTAGCTTGCAAGCGAGTTCGGTGTCGCTGCCGTAGGCCACGCCGACTAGGATATTCACGCGAATCGTCATGTCGTTGAGCGTCCAGTTCAGCAGCCGCTGGGTGACGAAATCTTTGTTAGGAACGATGAACTCTTTGCGTTCCCAGTCGACCAGCGTCGTGGCTCGCATGCGGATGCGGCTCACCGTGCCGGTTTTGTCGTCGAGCGTGACGATGTCGCCGACGCGGATTGGTCGCTCAAAGAGCAAGATGATACCTGAGACAAAATTGGCAAAGATTTCCTGAAGGCCGAATCCCAAGCCAACACCCATGGCGGCGACAAGCCATTGAATGCTGCTCCCATCGAAACCGAGCGATAGGTAGGCTAGCACCATCGCTATGGCGACCAAGGTATAGCGGCAGATACTCGTGACGGCATAGCGCGCGCCGGAATCCATGGGTAAGTGTTGCAGAACAGCGAATTCTAAGAGGGCAGGTACATTGCGGACGATCACGAACGAGGCTGCGACGACGATCAGGAAGCGAATGACATTTCCCCATGTGAACAATTCGCCGAATAGACTAGTAGAGACAGGGCTAGCGGCAGCGTAGGATATCGCGGGAAGGAGGTCTTGCCAGATGAACCAAGCTAATAATATTCCCGCCAGTACCAATACACTCACAATGAGGTTGTTGGTTTGCTCTCCCAAAGCCACAAGGTCCACTTCGTCTTCTAGCGGGTCGACCGGTGGTGGGGCCTCTCCTGCGGAGTCGGGTGCCGCCTCAGCTGCGGCGAGGGCTGCGGCCCTTTTCTGCCGGGCTTGTTCTCTAGCCAGTCGTCGGCGGTTGAGTAGGATCCAACGTTTCGTGAGCGCTCCCAGCACCAACAGCGAAAGAATCACTGCTGCCGATTGCAGCAAGCGGAGTGAGATTTGCTGGGCTGTGTAGTAGTAACCGATGACGGCAAGTATTGCCAACAACAGTGGCAGAGCAGCAACAACCGGCGCCCACAGATTGTAGAAGAAACCCGATCTTGTGTTCGTCCTTTTTACTAGAACTTGTTTGAAAGGGCTACTGGAAGCGAGCAACATACGATAGAAGCAGAGAGTCATGAAAAGCATGATGGCGACAAAGCAGGCGCGGCCGAGTGTCGAGCTCCAAAGTTTCTCCACATTCTGCGTCTCCAGCCCCGTGAGCCAAAGTGTCAAGGGAATGCCCACCCAAATGAGCCCACGGATCATGCGCCGAATCTGACTCAAACAGGCGTGCGGCCAGTCGAAGTGGGCGTCTGCCAGACCCCCCGAACGGCAAAGGTGCCTGAGAAATTCCAGGAGCAACAGGCAGACAGCAGTGAACTTGAGCGCCACCGAAAGTGCACGCACGAATTCCGATTCATTCAGTGGGCTGTCGATCCACCAGCCAATGAATCCCAATAAGGTCGGCCAGGGAAGTGCCAGCAATAGCGTAATCCAGATTGCTTCGAACGTGGGCCAGATCTTTGTGCAAGTGCGCTTGGCCGATTGTTCACCAATTTCACGTAGCCGGACGCGCATCTGGCGGTGGTAGTACAGTGAAACCAGCAGCACCAAGGCAAATAATCCGACTACTGTGGGAGACTTGCCCGAATGTTTCCAGAAGGTGGCGACCACATCCCGCCAACTGCTCGGATCAAGGCTCCAGGCAAGTGCCCCAGCCATGGGTTTCAAGTCGGACAAGCTAGGGATAGTACAGCTGCGAATCCACAGCACATTCGCGGCGATAAACTCTTGATACTCCTGGGTCGTGCGTTTGAGTTCCCCTTGCATTGCGGTGAGATTATTTAGCTTCTCAACATACTTTGCATAGTTGTCGATCGTGGAGTCGAGAATTGTGCGTTGCGACTCAAGCAGAGTGCGAACCTCTTGTTCAGCAGCATCATGCTGATCCGCAGGAACGTTCTCCAATACTTGGGAGACACGCTCGTCGAGGTCGGCATCTTCGGCCGCATTGCGCTCCTCGAGCATTTCGTACTGCGAATAGATGGCGTCTGATTGTTCCGATCCGCGTAGCGCGATTTCTCGGGCAATGCCTTGCGTATCGGGCAACTGCTCCTGTTGTTGTCGCAGTTGTTGTCCACTGGCTTCGGTGCGACCAGCCGCTGCGATACGTTCTTCGCTGAGTTTCTTAGCGTTGGAGACTTTTTCAAGGAGTTCATCGGTTGCTTCAAGTTTTTGATCCAGCTTGGCGATCTTGTTGACTATTTCTGCCTGATCCTTCGCAAGGGCAGCATTGGAGTTGGCAAGTTCAGCAATCGCCTCGGGCCGTTTTACGGCGGCAGCACTCGCAGCTGCTGATGCCTGTTGATTGGCTTCGGTCAGCCGACTCTGATTTACGATCTCGCGGAGTGTTGCGAGATATTTCTCGTCTTGCGCCAACTTTTTAGCACGATAGTCACGGCGAATCTGTGCCAAGTCGCCGCTCATCGCATAGTACTCTCGCGTTTTCTTGATCGTTTCCAGGGTTGCGCTCAGGGCCGCTCTTTCGGCTTGCAGATAAGTCAGTCTGGCCCCAGTGACGGCATCCGTTGTTTCTTTTTCCTTTGCTTGATCGAGTTGCTTGGAGATGTCGTCCAGTTTCGCTTGAGTGTTGGCAATTTGTTTAGGAAAAGTGGCCAGAGCTTCGGCCCGTTTCTTCAGTTTCGTATTCGAGTCGTCCAGCTTATCGCGAAGTTGTTTCAGTTCTTGTTCTCGATGAGAGACTTCTGCCTCGAGCTGTTCGACGCTCTGGTCGTCATCGACTGCAGGTACCTCCGAGGGGAGTTCTGATTGGAGCTTCTTGATGTCGTTGAGGTCGCTCTCGTAGCTTTCAATGAGACTCTGGAAATGGGCAGTTTCAGCGAGTTGTTGTTCAAGGACTCCGAGAGCAGAAAGGGTCTCCTGATAGACCTCGGTTGCTTTGGCTTTAGTTACTTCATCGATGGTTGCACTTTCCAGCGAGGATATACGTTGCCGAATTTCATCGGCAGGAGGGATCTTCTCAGCAATCTGGTCCGTGTCGACGTCGGTTGCTGACGCTGGTGCCTCAGGAGAAGTGGCTACGGGGTTCTGGGCAGCAGAGGTATCAGATTGGGCGATGGGCGCAGGGGGAGACTGAGCCGAAAGCGGTACTACCAGACTCCAGAAGATTGACAGCCCTAAAGAAATCAGCGCAGAGCGCCGCAGTAAATCCGTTCGCATTCCATTCCCCTCTTAACTCCGAAGAAAAACTTCGCCCTCTGATCCCATTGTCGCGATTCGACGAGGGAACTCCAGGGCGGAATCAGAGAAAGTCTGGGGAAAGCACACGGGATTGTGCTGGCAGAGGCCGACAATCAACCGGTGATTTTGGCGATCTTCACGCGGGTCAAGAGCGAGCGGTGGCCCGTCTTGCGGCGGGAGTTTTTACGGCGACGGAATTTTTGCACAACCAGTTTCTCACCCTTGTCGGCACCCAGTACTTCAGCGGTGACGGTAGCACCGGCAACGGTTGGTGCTCCGAGCTGCAAATCGCCGGAGCCGTTGGAGATTGCCAGCACCTTCTCAAAGGTGAGCTTGTCGCCGGCTGGTAGGTCGCGATAGTCGATCGTGAGCTCCTGACCTTCTTCCACTTTGAATTGTCGTCCACCGTCTTGGATGATTGCATACATGGCAAAAAAACCTGATCTGATCCGGGCAAAAATATAAGTCAGTTCTTCGGAAGTGAGAAACTAATCTCCCCCTCTGGGGAGTCTCAAACGTAATCCAAACCACATAGCCTACCGGAGGCCGGGAAGGCTGTCGAGGGGGTGGGGAACTGGTCGCTAAAGCGACCAGACCGCCACAGGGTCCTAGTGCTGAAGTAACCAGTCCGCCGGCCTTATTCGGTAAATCGGATCTCGCGTCCTGAGTTGTCTTCGCACTCGATTCGCAGGAATTCCGGGGAGGCGTTCTCATCGCTGAGGATCTGTACATGCAGGTTGTATTCGTCCTCCATGCGCGTTAATTCTCGCCGTTTGCGGTTGTTGAGGTAGTTGGCCACGTTCTCCTCGACCCGGACCGAAACCCGGGCAATTCGCTCGTTGTGGGCACACATTAGCAGCTTGCGGATCACCTCAATCGCCATACTCTCGGCACTCTTGACCAAGCCTGATCCCGTGCAAGCCGGACACTCCCGATAGACGCTGCGACGCAGGCTGGGCCGGATCCGCTGGCGGGTCATTTCGATCAGGCCAAACGGGCTCGTGCGGAGGATCTTGGTCCGGGCGCGATCCCGCCGGACGGCATCCCGCAGCACACGCTCGACGGTTCGACGATTGCGTTCCTTACGCATGTCGATGAAGTCATTGACGACCACCCCTCCCAGATCGCGGAGGCGAAGTTGCCGAGCGATTTCCTTGGCGGCGATCTGGTTGAGTCGAAACGCCGATTCTTCGGCAGAACCATCGGTGCGGAAGCTGCCGCTGTTCACATCGATCGCCACGAGTGCTTCGGTTTGATCGATCACAATCGAACCCCCTCCCTTGAGCGGCACCTGTCGCTGGTGAATGCGGGCGATTTCTTCGTCGAGTTGATTCTTATGGAACAGAGGCTCTTTACCTTCATAAAGCGACAAGCGGCTCACATATCGCGGCATGACGATCTGCAGAAACTCTTTGGCTCGTTCATAGGCCTGCGGTTCATCGATAACGATCGCGTCGACATCATTACTAAAGATGTCGCGAATCGTACGAATAATCATGTCGCTTTCTTCGTAGATGTCGACGGGGCCGGTAGTTTTCTTGATGCGGCGCACAATCACTTTCCACAACCGGAGGAGATAGGCCAGATCGCGCGACAGTTCTTTCTTGGTTCGGTCGGTGCCCGCGGTGCGGACGATAAAGCCCAAGCCCTTTGGTGGGTTCAACTCGCGCAAAATATCTCGCAAGCGACGGCGGTCGTCGTCGTTCTCGATCTTGCGAGAAACGCCGATCCGCCCTAGCGCCGGCATCAGCACCAGATAGCGCCCCGGAATACTAATATAGGTGGAAAGCGTGGGGCCTTTGGTGCCGATTCCTTCTTTAATGACTTGTACGAGAACTTCGTCGCCCCGCTTGAAGATTTCCTGGATCGGTGGTTTTACTCGTGGCCGCACACCCGGACGGGCCTTGCGAGTTTGTGTCCCCCCGCGACCATTGCGGCTCTTTTCGACCGGGCCATCTTCGGTCCAATCTTCGTCGTCGTTGTCTAAATTCGGGGGCCCTTCGCTTGGCTGAATGAGCTTGCTGGGATCATAGCCTCCCTGGCGAAAATATTGGGACTCGACATCGCTAATATGGAGAAAACCATTGCGTCCGACGCCGAAGTCGACGAAGGCAGCTTGTATGCTGGGCTCCAGGTTGACAATTCGGCCTTTGTAAATGTTTCCCACATAGTTGTCTTGACTGCTACGTTCGACGTACAACTCTTCGAGGACGCCATCTTCAACGATCGCGATCCGGCATTCTTCCGGCTGGGCGACGTTGATCAACATCTCCTTTTTCATCTTGCTTCTTTCTGGGGCTTGCACCGTAGAGATCCGAATTCTGAAGTCGAATCCCATGGTAAACATTGTGTTTGTTTGCGGATCGGCATTCGCTCGGAAAAGACTTCAACGAACGAGTCGGCGAGGACACCTTCTGAGGGTGAACGCCATGCGTTGGTCCGATGTGAAAAATGCAATGATCCATAACGATTTGTGTTCAAACGATTGCTCTTGTTCTTGCTAGAGCGGTAACTCTGGAAATACTTTTGCTAATTCTTCTTTGAGGAAATTCTTTACGTCGCGGGCGCTCTCCAATTTGAGAACATGTTCGGCAACCCGCACACATTGTTCTGTGGAGACACTGCGACAAGCGCGCTTGATTTCAGGAATAGCGGAGGGAGTGACGCTGAAACTCCGCAACCCTAATCCCAAGAGCAGCATCGTATAGAGTGGATTGCCACACATCTGGCCGCACATGCTGATTGGCACACCATGTTGGTTGGCAACGCGCACTGCGATTTCGATCATGCGGATCACTGCCGGATCGGCGGCCGTGTAGAGATTGGCAACATCCTTGTTGCTTCGATCCACGGCCAGACAATATTGGATGAGATCGTTGGTTCCAATGCTGAAGAAATCGACCTCATCCACGAACCGATCCATCATCATGATCGCCGACGGCACCTCCACCATCATGCCTACTTTGATCGAGCGATCGAATGGTACATTGGCCTCTTCGAGATCTTCCATCGCATCTGCCAGCACCATCCGCGCCTGGCGTAGTTCCATGATCGTACTGATCAACGGAAACATGATGCGGATTTCGCCAAGGGAACTCGCTCGCAAAATGGCCCGCAATTGAGTACGGAATAAATCACGGTTTCGCAGGGCCAGGCGTATACTGCGGAGGCCCAGGAAGGGGTTGCGTTCGTCTTCGGGGTCGGGAAGCGATCGCATCTTGTCGGCACCCAGATCCAGCGTTCGCATGACAACGGGTAGACCTCCCATGTCGTTCACGACTTCTGCATACGACTCGTAGTGGGCATCTTCGGAAGGGTCGTCATCCCGACCCAAATAGAGAAACTCGGTGCGATACAAACCGATTCCGTTCGCCCCGCGTTGCTTACAAAGCTCCACTTCATGGGGGAATTCGATATTGCCCATCATTTGGACAACCTGCCCATCCATAGTGATGGCCGGAAGATCTCGCAGTGCTTCGAGCTTGGCGGCCAGGGAGCGTTGCTCCTCAACCTCGTGACGATAGTGGGCGACGGTTTCTTCGTCGGGGCGTAGGACAATTTGCCCCTGATCGCCATCGATAATGACCGTGTCACCGCCGGAGACATCTGTCAGAAAGGGACCCACACCTACCACGGCCGGAATTCCTAATCCTTCGGCCACAATGGCGGTATGGCTACCAGGCCCCCCGATTTCCGTCACAAGACCCAGCACAAAACGAGGGTTGAGACTGGCGGTTTCGCTCGGTGTGATGTTGTGTGCGAGTACAAGCACCGGCGACGTAATGTTCGCCAACTCCTCACGACTGCGGCCGAGCAAATTACGCAGAATCCGCTTTTCGATATCGAAGATATCGTTCGCTCGCTCGGCCATGTACTTGCCTTGGAGCGATTGAAACACTTTGGCGTATCGCCGGAGGGCGCGACTCACTGCATACTCGGGCGAGTAGTGCCGAACCCGGATCATTTCTTCGATTTCATCATGCAGCCGGCGATCCCGCAACATCTGCAAGTGGGCCGAGAAGATCGCAGCATAATCGTCCCCCAATTGTTCGGAGACGGTTTTCCGATTGCGCTCGACTTCCGCCTCGGCGGCATGGAAGGCCTTTCCCAGTCGCAGCAGTTCTTCTTCCACGGCATCGCGCGGAAGGAACCGTCGAGGGATCCGAAACCCCTCGTTATCTAGAACCAGCGATTCGCCAATGGCGATTCCTGGTGAGACGGCGATACCTTGCAGGCGTTCCATTGCGCCCTCACTCTACATGCCAGTCCCGACTAGCTTGAGAGCACAACAAGATTATCACCGGACAAGGAGGGAATACCGTTAGGGACTCACTCCTCGACAATGTTACCTACCAACGGAAAGTAATCGCATTGTCGAATCTGTCACGCAGGGCTCCGCATCATGTGGGTGCCCTGCTCGTTGTCATGCACCAGCATCACACGCGAGTTCGTAGCACTCAAAACGCAGTAACCTACAATCATCTTGTTCGCTCCGGAGCCAGTCGCGGGACGGGACTCCCTTGTTTTTCAAACCAGGTCCATCGGGATGCCAATTTGTTGGGAAATGGTTCTATTTTAGTTTCCCAGCAAAGAGCAGTTTCTACCCCGATTTCTCCTGACTCATTGTTTCGTTGGACTCGAACTCGCTCTCGACCAGTCGAACGAGTGCGTCCAGTGCTTCTTCAGCATCGGGCCCCTTGGCCTCAATAATTAGTTCAGTTCCCTGATCTGCCCCCAGGGTCAACATGTGCAAGATGCTCTTTGCATCCACACGTTGGTTATCGCGCACCAGATCGATGATCGACTCGAACTGGAGAGCCAGCCGAGCCATCAGTTGAGCAGGTCGCGCATGCAAACCTTGCTCATTTGTGATCACCACTATTCGTCGCACGATTTGTTCGTTCATCACGTTCACAGTCTGATTTCAGACAACGTCGCGACCAACGGTCGCGGCTTTATGGGAAATCATACAAATTGGTTGTTGTCAGCTTCTTCCAAGAGTTGCCATACGTCGTCGGAGGCTTTGCTTTGCTTTAGAAGCCGACAAAATGATTCATCCCGCAATTGGCGGGAAATGTTTTCCAAGGCCCTGAGGTGGTCTCCCGGACGGTCCGGAGGAGAGACGAGCATAAACAGCAGGTGAACTTTCTCGCCGTCAAGGCTATCGAAATCGACACCACTCTCGCTGACCGCAACGGTTCCCACGAGCTCTTTCACACTGGGATGTTTAGTATGAGGCACCGCTACTCCTCGACCGATCCCCGTGCTGCCTAGTTCTTCGCGTTTCAGAATCGCTTCTACAATGCTCTCGTGTTGGTCTTCTTCAATTTTTCCAGCTTTGAGCAGTGCATCGGCCATTGATCGAATGACTTGCTCCTTGTTGTCAACATCGAGATTCGTTTGAATCGCGTCGCGGCTTACAAAATCAACAAACTTCATAATTTGAACTATCCTCTATACAAAAATATTATTTAAAGTTGTGGAAACATCATCCAAACCACTATTCTTCAACTAGTTCATCAACTTCTTCTTCACTTGGATGGACTCCTACGTCCAGATGGCGTGAATTCGAGTTGCGATGACGCTCCTGGACTCGCTCTTTATATTTTCTCAACTGCTGTTCGATTTTTTGGACAGCACCATCAAAGGCACCTTGTAAGCTCTCCGAAGTGGCGTGCGCCACAAAATCATGCTTGTGCTCAGCCGAAACGTGAATGTCTACCTCAGGGGCTTGCTCGTTCTTCAGGTCGACGGTCACCTCGATCGCCATGATCCGCTCGAATATCCGGGAAAGCTTCTCTGCCTTGGCCTTGAGTTTCTCTTGACTGGCCTCTCCCAGGTGGCCATGACGCATTGAAATACTTACCTGCACCGGTGCAACTCCTTGCTATATGTTCTAATTCAAAGGTCGAGAGGCCACATTCGATCGCCACTTATGTCAGGGCATCTCGATGCGGGCCAAAGGGCGCACAATCGCCAGCCATGTCAGCTTCTGCCCAGAACCCCATTCTAGCGAGAAATATCCCCGGCGACAAACCGGCTGTTTCGGCCATTTGACTGTCATTTGGGGGGAACCTGTAGATAGCGTAAAAGAAAGAAATCGCCGTACCATCTATCTTGACGGCCCTGGCAAGACACGCTTTCCAGGGCAACGACTGAGATTCAGAAGTTCTGTCGAGCAGCTAGCTACCGTGAAGGCAGAAACTCATTGTCTTCTACGAGCTTGCTAATCTTGGACACCGCAATCTTGCGGCTTCGTTGCAGGCCATCCGGTCGATAGTCCTTGAGATTCTTGGTTCCCTTTATTTCGTCCAGGTTATAAATGGCCAGGACTCGATAGTCGAGGTTAGGGTCTTCAAGCCAACGGATCAGTTGAATGATCGCGCCTTGTTTGACCTCTTCTCGAGTGGTTCCGATCTCTTCAGGGCTGAAGCCACGGACCATACGCATCAAATTTTCGCCGTCCTCCCGACCTCGCAGACGAATGAAGGTCTCGTGCAGTTGCTCAGCAACATGCGGACTTCGCGCCAGAGCCTGCCGCATGGCGTCGATGTGCGAGCGCCATGCAATACGTTGATCGCTGTCGCTAAGCGAATTGACAAAGGGTGCAAACTCGCCCACGAAGAGACTTGCTTCGGCGGATAGCGTCTTTACCTCGCGAGGTGCATTCTTCTCTTCGTTGAGTTCCTGGAGACGTAGGTCCACCGGACGCCCGATTACCAATTCCTCAGCAAAGCGATCCCGCGCCCGTCGTTCAAGATCAGTCATCGGTTCGCGGTCGATCCAACGCGGCAGGTCAAGAATGGGTGTAGGAGATTCATCCACATCGTTGACCGTCTTCCAGGTAGCTGGGGCACGAATAGTCTCGGTTGCGCCAGTCGAATCGGTCCATTCCACGCTGCCGCTGGTCAAATACCAATCTGCTTCAACCGGAGCGATGTCTACTTCGTAGTTGCTCCCGGGGACGAACACCCGATGGACATCCACGGCCAAACTCGCAGAACTATCCAGATGAAACTCTCGTAGATCATCGCCAACTTTCAGCGAGATATCGCTCCCCTTCAACCCCGCATTGACGAGCAGCTTGCCGTAACTCATTTCCAGCATCAAACGCTGATCGTCGCCCTTAGGGTTGAAGTCTTGTTCAGGAACAGTGACTTGCGTGCCGCCGGAGAGATAGGCATTGATATTTCCCAAGACGACGTGCGTGCGAAACTTTGGCAAGGATAAGAAGGTGGTATCCCCCGTGATCGCGGTGCGTGGCGGCAAGCGAATCCAGCCATCGTCAGCAGGGGCATACGCGAGCAAGACATCGTTGTTTCCGACGTAGGTGCCAATCTGCACTGGCCCGGTTGGTTCTGGAGGTACGGAGTCTTCCTCGCTGGCACCGGCTTCCTCTCCGCCTGGCAAGGGACCCAAGCCAAGGGGGTCGTCAAGTGTTCCAGTTCCAACGGCCATTTCTCCCTCGTCAAGATCTGTCAGCGAGTTTAAATCAGACTCCGTGCCGGGAGTTATCGGAGTCGAGTCGATTCCGATTGAACCTGACTCAATCTCATCAGGAATCAGCGGATTCGATTTGGTGGTGGCGAGCGAGTTCTCTTCTTGTATGGGCTTGGGAGATTCGGTTTCAGTTGCAGGACTCAGCCCATCCTCCACCGATGTTGGCCCAGAAGTGGAGGCTTCAAACGAGGGGGCATCACCGGCCTCCTCAGGGGAAACATAATCTCCGTATCGACCATCGCCAGATGCAGGGGTTTCGGCAGTAGTGTCGGAGTCAGGTGTTGCCGCATGAGGGGGAGCTTCGGCAACAGGTGCCGGAGTTGAGACCGAGTCTCCCACGGAAATGTCCAGATCCATATGCTCTGGATCTACTGCGGAAGCCACACTTTCGGGTACCTTTGTATCTCGCATCGATTCCGAAATCACAAAAGCAGTCAAACCGCCCAAAATGGCGAGCACTACGGCGGTTGCCATCATGTGACGCCGCCGCTTACCCTTGGCTGCTACGCGCAGATAATCTGGCAAGATATCGTCGTCGACATCATCGGTTTGCACAATCGAAGAGGGGACGACGACCGGAGCGGCTTGATCGGTTTCCACAAGTTCGACTTGCTCTGGCACGACCGGCGCGGCCACGGTAATCGGTTCCATTTGAGCCACCGGCGCATGGGATGGCTCGATACGCAGCTTTTGACCGGTTCCCATTCGCTCAGGTAATTCATACATCCGGCGTCGCTGGGAGGGATCGATCTCAGCCGGCTCGCCCAGAACCATGGTCAAAATATGATGACAAGAAGTTACCTCTGCCAGATGCATGTCGGCAGTGGTGCCCGTGTCTAAGCAGCACCGCTCGAATTCGGCTACGCGCTCAGGAGGGAGGGTGTTGTCCAGGTACTCCGCCACCGCATTTGCGTCAGCAGCCGGGTCGCCATCCAACACGTCGTCGGATTCATCGGCCAGCACCTCGGGGGCTCCCAGCCGCAATCGCCGCACGGTATCCCGCGATCGATGAATCAGCTCCGCCGCGAAATCACTGGCTTCGATCTTTTTCCCCAAATCTTCGTGATCAGCCGGCTCCAGGATATCGTCCATGTAAGCCAGCATGGTGCGGAGGGTAAGTCGCATGGGAACCTCTGTTTTTGATATGAGCGCGAAGAATTGCGGAAATTCCGCTTCCACAGATAATAGTGGCGCAGAGGAGGCCATTTCGTGCAAGAAAAGCTGAAATTCGCGAAAAAAAGCTATCCGGGTACTGAATTCCGCCGGATTGCGCTCCCCGGAAAGGCCAACAGCACAAATACCGAGGCCCCCAATTCAAACCCCGCGACCAGAAAAGGATGCAGCGAGGGAAGCGACGGGCTCATCTCAGTGATGACAGAGGCCGGTTCCCAGCCATCCACAGTGCGGACCCACTTCGGCAAGGTGGCCCGCTCGGCATGCGCGTGTTCCAGATGGCTTGCCGCATAGCTGAGCGTTGCCACGGCACAGATGGTAAACAACATTCGCAGCACGATTTGGGTGTCTCCGACCGTTCCAGAAAAGAATCGAGGGAGGCACGCCGGTGCCAGACCCTGCGAAAGAGACATTCGCAAGGCGTGTTCCGCGAGAGTGGAAAACAGGAAAAGTGCCTAGTTCCTCGGCGTTTGTGAGAAAAAGTGCTACATCAGCACGGGGGAGTGTTGCAGAAAGTCAACAGGCGTGTTGCGGTGGGGCAACGTGCAGGAGCGGCTTCGTTGTCCGTAGTATCCCGTTGCGGAAGCAAGGGGACAAAGATCGGTTGTGTCATCCATACAGCCACAGCCAAACCATGCACGAAACAAAGTATGGAGACGCGAAAAGCCCTACAAGCAAGATTAGCGTGAGCGCCCCTCGCCATCCACGCGACCAGAAGCAATACCAAGGTATAGCGAAGGGAAGCGAGAGATAGCAGATAAAACCGAAATCATAACATGGAATGCCAGTTCGGCGTCGTGCATCAGCAACAATCCAGAGTGCCAACAATAGCCCCCAATCAAACGTTACGATAACTTCGAACTCAGGAGACGGAATACTTCCAGCAATAAGATACGTAATCAGCAACACTGCCAGTGAAATAGAAAACAGAACCAGCGGCGTGAGGGGATGAAAGATGAGCTGACGCATGGAATGACTCCGTACCAAGTGCGTGCATTCCCAATTCAAGAACTTGTCATCGGAGCCAGACAATCAGGCTCCACTGTTATCTCGCGCACCTGCCAACCCTCCCCCTGAACCTCAGCCACAGCGCTACGGAGAGCATCATCTCTACGGAGAGCATCATCTAACGAATCGGCTTCACGATCAAAATGAATCAGCGTTTTCCCTCCGCTTCCAGCGACGGATGCATCATCGCACTTACCATAGAATGCGTTGATTGCGTCATTGTCATTGACAAACGGGTCGATTTTAAAGGTGAACCCAAATATCCTCATCGAGATTCTATCATCGCAGAGTTCTTAAGACTTTTCCGTCTATGGATTACTCCATTATTGCAGAGTTGACTTGAGTTGACTTGAGTTGACCAGCAAATCTCTGTCATTTTGAAAATGTCAGAAGACTCTCGACCAACATTTGCCGCAGCAAAGGGCGTTCCAATAAAGCTCTCCCCGCACCTCTTTCCCCCTCCAACTAATCGTCATCGTTACCCCACTCAAAAATTCGCGCCTTACCCACGATGTATCTTCGAGTTACGTTCCAATTTGAAAAATTTATTTTGCGTCGCGCAGTTTTGAGAGTAAAATCAATTAGCTTCTCATTTTTCTAATCAATTACTTTTTGGCCCGAGTCATAACTCCCCATGACTACCTATTTGCTTCGAGAACGTTTGCTGCGCACCCGCCGAGAGGCGGAAGGTTACCTGGAACTAGGTATGCCTGAGCACGCACTCCATTCGCTCCAACGCCGCGGCAAGGTTGTTCATGCCGATGCCCGTGGTTGCTACTTGCTCGGTGAATCCTTGCGAGAGTTACGCCGCTATCGCGAAGCAATATTTCCTTTGAAGCGATCGTTGGAGCTGATCCCTGACGACATTCATGTGTGGATGGCACTTGGTTGGTGCTACAAACGAACCGGCGACGTAGCCCGAGCGATTGATGCATTAGAACAAGCCGTCGAAATCGAGCCTGGTGAAGCGATCCTGCACTACAACTTGGCCTGCTACTGGAGCTTGGTCCGCGATCGTCGCCAATCGCTACGTTGCCTGTCCCGTGCATTAAACATCGACGGCAACTTCCGCGACTTTATTGCCTCCGAATCTGATTTCGATCCGCTCCGCAATGATCCGCTGTTTAAGAATATTGCGGGAGTGGGGGAATTCTAGTTTCTACTACTGCAAGTTTGGCCACGCATCCAGAATTTCGAAGAAAGAAATTCGCCGAGGATAATCGCGGATCTAGCGGTGATGCGCAGGTCATTCAAATTGCCAATATCTTTTGAGATCTGCCCCTCATCCGCCCAACCAGCGTTCATCGCTGTGGCCTGATTGAAGTATATTCCGCTTTGACGCAACGAAGTCTTTTGCGATAATGGAGGAATACCGCCACACTCTTCACAAAGGGTTTCTCATGAGCGTTGCCGACATTCCTTCGCCTCCCACGCACATCGGTCCCGAATCCAACGGGATGATGATGACTTCGGACGAGTACGACTCGATTCGGGAATGGGATGAATCTTATCGTTACGAACTTGTTCACGGAGTGTTGATCGTGAGTCCTCCTGCCGACCCAGGCCAGCGAAGTCCAAACAATTATCTTGGATACATGATTGTCACCTATCAAGAAAATCATCCCAATGGTTCGGTCGTGGACGATACAATGGATGAACAAGAGATTCGAATCGGCGAGAATCGCCGCCGAGCGGATCGAGCGATTTGGCTGGGGCTGGGTCGCTCCGTGCATCCACTCAACGATGTCCCAGCGGTCGCCATTGAATTTGTCTCGCGTACCAGCCGGGACCGCCATCGAGACTACGTGGTCAAACGCGGTGAGTATGCTGAGGCGGGCGTCAAGGAGTATTGGGTGATCGACCGCTTCCGCCGCGTGATGACGGTGTTTCGCGGCATGGACGAAGAGATCGTCGTCAAGGAGGGGGGTGTCTACGAAACGCCGCTCATGCCAGGCTTCGAACTGGCACTGGATCGTCTGCTCTCCAAAGCGGACGAATACAAGTTGGAAGACGAGTAAGGAAGTTCCGTCTTTCCCCGCGCAGGCGGGAATGTTGGTCGGCAACGGTATGAAACTGGATTCCCGCCAGCGCGGGAATGACTTGTTCACTTACTCGTCGCTTCGTGAACAAAATCCACCAGATACCGCACATTGTCTACGGGCGTCTGTGGCATCACGCCGTGGCCCAGATTAAAGATGTGGCCCGGGCGATTTCCGGCGGCTTGCAGGACGTCTTCCGCACGAGAACGAATCGTATCGCGGTCGGCCATCAACACCAGCGGGTCAAGGTTGCCCTGTACGGCATGATCGTAGCCGACAGTCTGCCACGCCTCGGCCAGATCGATGCGCCAATCAACACCGATCACGTCCCCCCCCGCTTCGGCCATCAGGGGTAATAGCGCCGGATTACCCGTGGCGAAATGAATCAGTGGTGCGGCAGGAGCAAGTCCCTCGACGATGGATTGAATATGTGGCATCACAAACGTTCGATAATCTGCAGGTGACAAGCAACCAACCCAACTATCAAATAACTGCACCGCTTGCGCCCCGGCGGCGATCTGGGCGTTGAGATACAGCACGATCGACCGCGAGAGGCGCTGCATTAAATCATGCCAGGCCTCGCTCTCGCGGTACATGAGTGTCTTGGTATGCAGAAAACTGCGGCTGCCACCTCCTTCAATGGCGTAACTAGCCAACGTGAATGGTGCCCCCGCGAAACCGATCACGGGAATCTCCTCAGGCAAGTCGCGGCGGGTGTGGGCAACCGTTTCCATCACAAATCCCAGCGAATCGACATTTTCAAGTTCCACCACGCGATCAACGTCCGTGGCCTCACGGACCGGATTGTCGATCTTCGGACCATCGCCGGCGGTGAATTCGAGTTCCATCCCCATCGGTTCGAGGATCGGCAGCAGGTCAGAGAAAATGATCGCGGCATCCACTCCCAGTCGCTCTACTGCGGTACACATCACCTCGCTGCAGAGCGCTGGATTTTTGCACAATTCCAGAAAGCTCATCTTCGCACGAACCGCACGATACTCTTCCATGTAGCGTCCTGCCTGTCGCATCAACCAGATCGGCGTATGCGGCACGGGTTCGCGGCGGCAGGCTTTCATAAACGGACTATTGTACCAGGCCGGAGTTTTTCCCTCGGTAGCTGGAGGGGTTGATAAAGCAACGAGCTTGTCGAAGACGGTTCGCTTGCGCACGACGAGCGAACTGGCAACTGCCGCTAGTTCGCTAACAAGCTGTCCCATCTTGCCGTGGGATGGCTCGAAGTCCACTGCGATCGAAAGCTTGCGCAGCATTTCGCTGGTGGTCGGGCCGATCGAAGCAACCAGAGTGCGCCGCAAACCTTGATGAAGTTCGCTTGCGAGTTGTAGGTTCTCGGCAACTTTTACCAGATGGATTGCTTGCTGCGCTGAAGTAAACAAGCAGGCATCAACCTCTCCAGCAGCGATTCGACGAACGTTCTCTTCCAAAGGACCGAGATCCTCCGGGAGCGCCCATCGATAGACTTGCACTGGTACAACGCGCGCCCCGCGGGCTTCAAGTCCGGCGATCAAACTTACGTTTGGCACGCCATACTCTTGCACGGCGACGACCAAATTGGTGACTGGTAGATGGGCATCCAGGGTTGCTAGCACTTCTCGCCAGGTGTTGGGTTCGGGGACCTGAAGTGTCGGAGTGATGCCAAGTTCTCGTAACACTGCGAGCGGTTTTGGTCCACGTACAATCGTTTTGACGTCAGATAGCGCATCGAGAAATCGCTGCCGCTCGACATGCCGCTCGAGAGCATCAAGCATTTGCCGAATACCCACGCCGGTGAGAAACAAGACCGCATCGATTTGTCCCGTAATGAGATGGTTGGCAAAATCAACTACGGGCCTTTGCTCGTCCACCGCCACTTCCCGCAACGAGGGACTCACCAGGGGAATACCGTTTCTTTTCTTGATCAACTGCATCATTTCAGCGGCGCGACGGCTCTCCAGTGCAACAATATTCAACTGAGAAAAATCTTTGGGCGGGTCACTGATCATAATGGTGAGAACAATTTCTTTTGGAGAGTGGGCAAACAACAAAATGTGGGCGGCAACGTTTGGCGGTGTCCGTACAACCTCCAGATTATCGCATATTCCTCGGCATTATCACACGGATCAAAAAGACGGATTTTTATTACGGAAAAGTAGAGTACATCTCTTGTGGTATGAATGCAGAAGTTCTCTAGGGTGGGTAGAAAGTTTGCGACAAACCCCGAGAAAGTTCTTGCTGGCAGAAGCAAGAGCTTCAACTCTGTCAAGTACTTTGTAGTCAACTTGTGGTGGTGGATAAGCGCAGTCAAAAAATAAAAAAATTTGATGCGAATACGTTGCTTGACATTTTCGCGCAAGTTCGCAACATTAGTTTTCGGTTAAGAGATGTTTTGTTGGATTTAGGACATAGAGTTAAGTTTGCATTCAACTGAATAGACCGTGGGTTACCTTGTGGTCTGTTTGTCTTGTTAGTTTTGTTAGGAACTCAATCGCCCAAGTGATAAACGCGGCGCGTTTGGGGGGCAGTTTTCTTTAAGTGGTATGTATATGTGTGCCGGTGCGCGCAGTTTACTTGTTCCCCCGTCCGTACTGAACCAGGAACTTTGATCGGTTTCAATCGAACAGCGAGTTTGAAATATGTGTTGGTAAATCCGGGGGGCGACGACTGACTGGATCGACAGTCGACGAACGCAGTTCGTGATTCGGAGGTCCTCCCCGATTTTTTGTTTGCACGGACGCGAGATCAAGGGCCTGGGATGTTTTGTCCCAGGCCCTTGTTCTTTGGTAGCGGATATGCTCTTGTAGGCCGGAACGAGCGGTAGCGCTGTTCCGGCAGGAAGACTTGCTCGGCGTCGCTTGCCGGAACTGGGTACGGCTTGTTTCGGCCTACTTGATACTTTTCGAGTAAACTCTCATGCCTCGAAGTTTGCTGGCCCTGGGCGCCAATCTGGGAAACCGTGAGGAGACATTGCGAAATGCTCTCCGAGAAATCTCTGCCTTGCCGCAAACACGCTTGCTTGCGCGCAGCACCTGGCACGAAACTCCCGCTGTAGGTGGTCCAGCCGGTCAACAAGAGTTTCTCAATGGGGCAGTATTGGTTGATACGTGCTTGGAAGCAGAAATACTGGCCAGCCATTTGCAGCAGATTGAAACGCGACAGGGCCGAGAGCGCAAGATTCGTTGGGCCGCCCGCACACTTGATATTGATCTTTTGCTTTACGGAAGTGAAATCGTCGACACACCAGGGCTTAGCATTCCCCACCCGCGAATGACGTTTCGCCGCTTTGTCCTGGTCCCTGCAAATGAGATTGCCGGCCAGATGGTCGTGCCACTAGCAGGTTGGACCATCGCGGGGTTGCTCAATCACCTGAGCACTGCTGCTCGCTACGTGGTGATAACGTCTGACGACCCAGGGCTTGCCGACTGGTTGGCCAGCCACCTATGCCAACAGCTAAATGCTCTGCGTTTGGAAGATATCTTCGCGAAGACGCAAGCGGAGGATGACTCCCAGCACCTGTCCCTGGTAGAATGGCAGCGGCACAGTGAATTACGCATACGACTCCCGTCACAGAACAGCATCGAAGCAGAAAATATCGTCCCCGTGATCAGCAGCTTCCTACTCCAGCCGCAAATGCCACGATCACGATTTGACTTTGTGCAACCCGCCCTGACAATTGCGATAGCCCCCCCTGGGGGGGTGTCATGCAGCGAAGTTCCTAAGATTCACGGTCCGCTACTACGCTTGGATGCAGACGATCTTAAATGTGCGATTGCTGAGGCACGGGCTGCGATTAGCGCAGTTTGGCCAGACTAAACAAATTGGAGTCCGAATTGTTGGGCACAGAATCTACCAATGTCCGCGTCCTATCCACCATCGCCGAGGTCCGCAGCGTCGTAAAGGCTGCCCAGGCTGCCGGTGAGACAGTTGGTCTGGTGCCGACGATGGGTGCGCTGCATGAAGGCCATTTGCAACTTGTCGACGCGTCACAGTCCGAGTGCGACCAGACGCTGGTAAGTATTTTTGTGAATCCCACGCAGTTTGGTCCTGGTGAAGATGGAGATCGCTATCCTCGGACCTTGCAGCGCGACTGTGAATTGCTCGCTGAGCGTGGCAGTCCGTTGGTCTTCGCACCGACTGTCGCAGAGGTCTATCAACCGGGCAACGATACCTTTGTCGAAGTCGGAGCCGTTGCTAAACCCTATGAAGGAGAAATCCGTCCGGGACATTTTCGCGGCGTGGCCACCGTCGTCTTGAAACTGTTCAACATCATCCCCGCGAATTGTGCCTACTTTGGCCGCAAGGATTATCAACAGGCGCTGGTTGTCCAGCAGATGGTCAGGGATTTCAATATTCCAATTGAGATCGTCATCTGTCCCACGATACGTGAACCAGATGGTTTGGCCATGAGTTCCCGCAATGCGTATCTCTCTCCGTCAGAACGTAAGCAGGCAACCGCGATATACCGATCGTTGAAATTGGCAGAATCACTTTATCGTAACGGAGAGGCCGACGTAGACACGCTAACCAAGCAGATGCGAGGCTGTCTTGCCGATTCCAATATCACCAACGTAGACTACATTGCCTTCGTTGCTGCCGGTACAGTCCACCCGGTCGAAAGAATCACGGGGCCAACAGTGGTGGCCCTTGCGGCGCGAGTCGGTGCAACAAGATTAATCGACAATCACACGATAAACCCATAAAGTTGTTTTCGCCTGCCGAGCCTTCTATTCATGGCAGGTGATAGCAACTTGTCAGCACTTCGTTGAACCATTAAGGTGATCGATAGGTGCTGCGTCTCTATTCATTATGCTTTCCCTTTTTAACAATCTGGAGACTTGATATGAGTATTGCGAAGGTAGTTACCGTCGTTTCCCAATCGGAAAAGAGTTTTGACGATGCCGTCCAGGAAGGGTTGACCAGTGCGTCCAAGACCGTTCGCGGCATTAGTGGTATTAAAGTAGTCGATTGGACAGCAAAGGTTTCCAATGATAAGATCACCTCCTACAAGGTGACAATGGATATTGCCTTTGGCGTCGAAGAGTAGAAGCAGGCGCGAACGCAAGTCCCTGGATGCGAGCATGCCGGTAGGCTTAGGCAACCGGATGCGCCAAATATACCGAGAGCTTACGCAACCCTCTCGCCTAGATTCGCCAGAAGTCGCTGCTCTTGGTGGCGATTGATTCGATCACATCCCAGCGATTTTCACCCGTACGATCTGCCATGGGAATCGAATCGATATATTTAAGACGTGGCACGATACCTTCGCGATGGGCCAATTGGATTGCCAATCCCGGTCGTGCGTTGGCTTCCAATACCACGGGGCCCGTGTCAGCGTCGATTACAAAGTCGATCCCAACATAGCCCATCTCCAACGCGTCGCTCAGCTTCATCGCGCCTTCCAACACGTCCTTCCAATTGGGAAGTTCGATCCCCGCGATCGGAAAATTTGTGTCAGGGTGCATGCTGATGGCCCGATCGCGGCAGACGCCGCCATACGTACGGCCCGTATTGAGTTCGATTGCCGCGGCGATGGCCCCCTGATGCAAGTTTGCCCGTCCTCCGGACATTTTTGTCGGCAGGCGGATCATGGCCATCACAGGCACACCACGATAGAGAATCACACGAATGTCGGGAGTTCCCTCAACGGCAATGCTCTTGAGCAAGGGATGACTGACGATTCGCCGTTCCACGATTACGGAATCTGCCTGACCTCCTAGAGAGTAAAGCCCTGAGATAATTGTCGAGAGGTGATGCCGGAGGTCAGTCCATTCAATCAGACGTCCCGAAGAGGTAAAGAAATTGTTGCCCAGCCGACCCGCGACGACCACAATACCGCGGCCGGCTGCTCCGCTCGACGGTTTTACAACGAACTCGGTACGATCCTCCACCAGATCCAGGAACCGGTGGCACTCGCTGTGTTCTTTGATAATGAAATACGTTTCAGGAACCTGGATACCGTTGGCTTGGCAAATCTCTTTGGTAAGCAGTTTGTTGTCGACCCGCGGATAAAACGCTCGCGGATTGCTTTCCAGGATGATATCGAGATTGCGCTGGTTGATTCCGAGGATTCCCCGGCGCTTTAGCTCATCAGGCCAGGCCCAGAATCGATTCGAGTTGTTATCCATAGCGGTCGATCTTGTTAACGGTCTGAAGCTGCAAGAGCAAAATGAATTATGCTTTGAGTGGGTGAGTGTGTCCGAAAACTCACGTTTCTGTCGTTTCAAGTTCAATTATCAAGTTTGACGTGGCGAAGAATTTGAGCTAGATCCCTCGGAGGACCTCGGGATGACAAATCACCAACTCACCTACTCACCACCACCTATTTCACCATGTCACGGAAGCGCCAAAGTTCTACCAGCCGATAACCACTGTATCGACCGATCCAGATGAAGGCGGCGATCGTGAAGAAATGCAACTCAGGATAGATCAGTAACAGGGCTCCAATTTGTTTCCAACCCAGAATCAAGTAGCAGCAGGCAGCCACGACGGCGGTACCAACCACCAATTGCATGGCGAACGCCATACCATCTTCTTCAGTGGTCACAAAATAGCGCTCGATCAGAGTTGTGAGAATAACCAACGGCAGCAACACTGCTCGTACCCCGGAGATTGGATCAGCATAGTCGATCAGTGAAACTCCAAACACGATCAGCATGATAATCATCGTCAGTACAATACTGGAGCGAGGCACCATCAACAGATGCAGACGATCCAACATTATACGGCCGAAGTAACCCGCTGTGAGTACGGCGATCAAGATCACCAAACTCGTTGCCAATTCAGCATAGATGAAACTCATTGCCAGCAGCGCGGGGGCGAAAGTGCCTAACGTCCGCATGCCAATGAGATTGCGGAATATGGCCGTGATGAGCGCTCCCAAGGGAAGCAACAACATCAGCGACATAATTTCATGCATTTCAACCGGCAAACGTGTCAGGTCGAGTACTTGCGAAGGGCGGCGGACTTCTGCTTGCAGGACGTTGGCCGGAGGGGGCAATCGAAGAATCGTATATTTGGCCGATAAGTCTTTAATCCCTTCGCCACGAACAATCTCTTCGCCATCGTGTCGAATCGGCAGAAAATTGTAGGGCATCTGACGGGCATGGCCGTAGGTCGGGTCAAACGGAACCCAGTGATGGCCGTAAAACACTTCGGCCCACACATGCGGCTTAGCCGAATCAGATTGGCGAAGCTCAAATCCAGTGACAAGACGTGCGGGAATTCTATAGGCGCGGCACAGTGTGACCAAGGTGCGAACACGACCCAAAGGTGTGGCTTGATGATTGGCTAGGGCGTATCCGACAGCATCGAAACCATCTGCGCTGCTCCCCGGCTTAAAACTCTGAGAACAAAAATCAAAAAGCTGCTGGACCAATTCACTATCGGTCAATTCGCCACGGGGAATCTGTTGCATGACCTCCCGCACATTGGCACCTGCGGTGTCGATCGTAGCATCGCTGCGCAAGAAACGGGATCTGGCAGTTGATGATAGGCCGGAGACTTGATGCTGTTCGTCCCAGGCATTTCGCGGTTTGAGTCGGATCTCGAATTCGGCACCCACTTGATAGTTTCCGGTAAGTTGAGTGGTTAGAATCAACTCACGATTCTTGTTCAAGGGGGAGGTATAATCCTCGGCATCGAGATTGATGTGAGATTTTTCCTCCACTTCGATGATCGCTGCTGAGGAGTCTTGGTCCGGCAAGCCAACCCGCACCTCCGCCTCGGGGCTATCGACTTCGAACTTAATGTCGTAGGAGAGCCTCCACAAACTGTCTTGAAGCCCCTCCTGGACCTCGTGCCTGGCCTGATAGCGTAGACTGAACGCCACGATCCCGAGGAGGATAAAGATGGCGGCCCAAATTTGACTCAAAACACGAGCACTCACGATGCTAAACCTTTAACCTGCCAGAGGTTGGATGTACTTTTTGAAAATGCTGGCGCAGCGACTGCGCGTGGCCAATCATAGTATTATAGTTCACTTGCTACGCGAGTTTGCCCCGTTTGTGCGGCTCAAAAGACATATTTTTGCGGTTCCTGAGGGTTGTTCCGGCGGTTCCCTTTCCGAGGGTTACCTGTAAGAATAAGGGGCTCGCAATGCTCTGAGCAGTGCGAAAGCAGTATCTCAACCTGAGCTAACTCACCCTGCGGAGACTATCGTCTGTGAGATCGAATTCAGCATCCATTTGCCTCATGCAGTGCCTACCGCTTCAACGGTTCGGCCTGATGGTGCTTGCCTTGTTGCTTGCCAATGGAGTGGTGTTGCTTGATATGCGGCACGCCGTGTGTGCCACAGAGGAGGAGTCAACTTCTGAGGAGTCGCAATCTTCAACCGAAGAAACAGAGCCCTCAGCCGAAGCATCAGAGCCCTCAGCCAAAGAAGCAGAGCCAGCAGCAAAAGAGACCAAGAGCGACGAACCAGAGAGCGAACCCGAAGAGCCGCCCGAGAAGAAAGCTTCCAGCAAGAAGGCCAGTCAGAAATCAGAGGAGGCCGAGCCTGATTCGGACAAGGAGTCCGACAAGGAAGCCGAAACTTCGGATGAGAAGGCTTCAGACGAAGAGAAGAAGAAGCAAGAAGTTGAAAACGAGAAAGCAAAGGCCGAAGAAGCAGCAGGTGCAGAAGTCGAAGTAGTCGACGATTCGGAAGAAGAGGAGCCCGAGGAAACTATCGAAGAGGAACCTCCCGTTGTTGAAGAAACCGAAAAGGAAACCCCCAAAGTGGACAAGCGTGTGATTGGCGCCACCGCCACGATCATGGAAAAGAAGAGCGAACTGCTCTTTCGGGCAAGAGTTGACTCAGGTGCCAAATCGTGTTCGTTGCATATCGAAGATATGAAGATCGAGAATGAGTCCGACAACATGGCCGACAACATCGGCAAAGTCGTGCGATTCAACATCAAGAATGGCAACAAAGAATCTCATTGGCTCGAAGCCAAGATCGCCGGCTATGTGATTATCAAAACCTCCAACGCTTCCGATGATCGCAAGCGACGCTACAAAGTGCCACTCACGTTTCGTTACAAAGACTTTGAAAAGACCGTACTAGTCACCCTTAACAACCGCCAGCACATGGAGTTTCCGCTCCTCTTGGGCCGCAATTTTCTCAAAGGGGATTTTGTGGTTGACGTGGAAGTCGAGAACAATGATTGAGCAATTATTGAAGGTTATTGCCAATTAGCTTCTGCGTCTCAATTCGACGTGTGGTAGATGCACTCCTATTCTCGCAGTGTTTCCTATGACCGCCGACGGCTGCAGTCGTGGCAACCGTTGAGAATTGATAGTCCTTAGGCATCTCAACGGTAAGTATTTTGAACCAAAAACATTATGCTAAAGTCACTCGGCTTTGGAGCATTGATCGTATACGAAAACGCTGAGCCAACCGATCACTGCAGATGCAGCAATAAATATTATAAGCATCAACGTTGAATCTACATTCCCAATTATTGGTTCTTGATAGGAAGCGTCTTCTCTCAAGAATATCGTCAGGGCTCTTGCAGCAGTTGAGGTCCAGCGTAAAGCAGCTCCATAGACAAAAACGTTTTTCATTGACATCAGCAGCATTGCACCACAGAATCCTGCCCAATAGGCACGTCGCCTCCCGCTGTAACTTCCTGCTGCAGCTCCCGACATTACGATGATAGCTGTCCAGATGAATACTTGGATATCATCCGAACCGGTGTAGGCGGTCAACGTTGAACACCACAATGCTACCAATGTAGTTATGGCCAGGAGAGCCTTGATTCCAAACTGTGGTAATTTCATTGAGCTGACACTTAGAAATGGGTCAGAACGAGTTCTTAGATACTAGTTTCGACCCCGCTTCAATCCAGAGGGTTATTAGGTGAGTGGACAGGCCAATAGTCGCTGTACAAATTCTGACGACCCACTCAAGATTTCTATCCCTGTTGGCCTGTTGAAGTTGTCTAAGTCTACCTTGACCCGAAACGGGTACTCGATTCATATGGTTCGGCCGTTTTTCAAGTCTACTATGTTGGATTCAATGATATTCTGTGACTGAGGTGGGTCTAGATGTATATAACAAGCCTTACACGAGTCGTCATGAGTATAGCGGGAAAAAGTAGATTCGGAGATCACACTTCCGATGTCAGATTTCCCTGCGACAGCCTAGCAGCCTCTAGCTCTGATACAAATTCGGAAAAATAGTCAGCCAAACGCACGCTGTGCCTCCAAGTAACTAAGTCTAGTTGCTAGCTATTCGCTTAGGAGGTTCTGAAGCAAGTATATCCTTGTCCAACATAGACGCAAACAGAGGGAATTGTGGTACGACGTCTGCGCAAACCGAAGATCCAAATTTGCTTCGAATCCGTCGTACGACTCATAGATTGAATTACTGCTATCCAACTCATTGTGAGATAATAGGGCCACGAATACTACTTAGCGTCAAATCTTGTCCGATTGATCGGCTCATGCCTCTTCGGGTTGAGAAATCCAAGTTCTCTTCGACACTCAACACTCCACCCTCAACCCTAATACTCTCCCCTGCCAGCCATCCGGTGCCAAGAGGCCGCTTGAAAAGTGTCGTCGCTTATGGGGCCCTTCCGAGTCACGGCATCTCTAGAAACACAGAGAGCCGACGATTTCTTCGTCGGCTCTCTGGACTTCTGATTGGTTCCACTAAAGTTGTGGCAACTTTAGGCAACGGACACGTGTTCTGCACACGGACCTTTAGGACCTTTACCTTCGGTAAAGCTAACTTTTTGTCCTTCGCGGAGTTCGTCGAAACTCGTTCCTTCGACACTGTTCGAATGAAAGAACAAGTCCTTGCCGCTTCCGACGTCAATAAAACCGAAACCTCTGTCCGTCAATCGTTTGATAGTACCTTCAGCCATGGATTTGAATCCCAAAAAAATGATGCTCTTCGTCTTGCCACATAACAAGTGGCAAGACCTTCAATTCCACGGCATTATAACATCTCAACCCCGTCGAGCGGTGTCTAAATGGGAAATGTCCGGCAAATAGACGAAGAGACCTTCCCCAAAGGGCTTTCTGCTCTATAAGTAGCATAAAAACTGCCCGCGATCGGCGAAGTGTCGTTTCTGCTGGCCGTCGAATCGTACGACGGAGCGAAATTATCGGCTGTTTCGACTGCCATGCATGTGCTATTTCGCATCGTTTCAGCGATGATCAACAGTTGTCCCGTCGAACATTTCACTATCGCCCCTAAACACTTTCCCCTGCTAGCCAACCGGTGCTAAAAGCGGCTTGGAAATTGTAGCCACCGATGGGGCCGTCCAGGTCGAGGATTTCCCCGGCGACAAACAGTCCGGGCACAAGTTTGCTTTGCATCGTGCGAGAATCAACTTCTGCTAAATCGATCCCACCGGCGGTTACCTCGGCCTTTTTAAAGCCAAGCGATCCTCGCAAGCGAATCCGTTGCCCCTTGATGGCGTCGATTAACTTGCTTCGGTTGACTTTGGAGAGCTCGGCAACTCGCTGATCGCTCGGCAACTTGGCTTCTTCCACAAGTGCCTCGACTAGTCGTTGGGGTAGCCACTGCGATGCCAGAGCAACTATGGTTCGCTTGCCACCGGCCGTCGCTTCCTTAGCAAGAGTCTCCAAGAGTTGTTCACGAGTCTGCCCCGGCAGAAAGTCGCACACGGCTTGCCAATCGTCGGCGTCTGGTCGTGCGGTAATTGCGCGGCTCACGTCCATCACCACCGGCCCCGAGAGACCGAAGTGAGTAAACAAGAAGGAACCACGGCGCTCGGCTACGGGTTTTGCCGCTGCGCCACCAACGATTTGTACTCTCACATCAGAAAGCGTTACGCCACTCAGTTCGTGGACCCAGCGCGCATCCGAAAGTAGTGGAACCAACGCAGGTCGGGGAGGCACGATCTTGTGTCCCAACTGCTTGGCCCAGGCGTAGCCATCGCCTGTTGTGCCGCAACCGGGATAAGATTGTCCGCCACAGGTCAGTATCACTTTGTCGGCAACGAGCTCACCGCGATCGGTCTGGATGACGAAACCTGCTTCGCTGGTAGCGATATCTGTGACCCCTACGCCGAGACGAACTTCTACCCCGACTCGTCGCACCATCCCCATGAGGGCATCACGGACATCGATCGCCCGATTGCTTTTCGGAAAAACCTTTCCAGTTGCTTCGATTTTGGTGCGAACCCCTTCGGCCTCGAAGAGGGCGACAAGTTCGTCGGGTCCCAATGCTGCCAATGGCGAATGTAGAAAGGATCCCTGCGGACCAAAGGCCTCGACAATCCCTCGCCGATCAGTTGCCTGCGTGAGATTGCAGCGTGTGCCGCCCGACATGAGAATTTTGACTCCTGCCTTCGAGTTTTTCTCCAGCAGAACCACCTTCAGGCCGCGCTCCCCTGCCCTGGCGGCGGCGAGCATTCCAGCGGCACCCGCTCCGATCACGGCAACTTGATTTGCGTTGGCCATCGAGCGTCAGACTTGAGAAAAATCTGTCGGCAAGAGAAAGGTCTGGATGACCTTTGAGACGGTTTCTGCGTACTCCGGCCGATCCTTCATGGCGATCCAGTCAGGATGCGTGAGGAATTTTTTGAAATTGGCGTCGTGCGCTTCGACACTTTCGGCGCACAGCATGTACTTCAAATTGGGGAGTCGTGGGCCAACGAGCGTTTCACCATAGAAAACGTTCTCGAAACCAATCTTGGGAAAGATGGGAATCTCGCCATCGTTGAACATCTTCACTTTGCGGCGAGCGCGTTCTTCGCTATGGCTGTGATACTCGCGGAGTTGAAACACACGGGGCTTCCGCTCTGGCACTGCCAGCTTTGGAATCCCGGCAAACGCAATCATGAGCGAGCTTTCTATCCGATCAAAAGCGGGATTCTGTTGTGAAGATCCCAGATATTTGGTCACCGCTTGTCGATAGGTCTTATCTTCCGCAAGTCCTTGTCGCTCGCCGGCAAACTCTTCGATCGATGCATAAGGAAGCAGCACGTGGACGGACGGAGTGGCATTGGGCCCCGTTTCGCTAAAAACCCCGACGGGGCCAATTCCAAGTCGTTCCCAAGCCGGCAAGGCCGCCCGTTCAAGATAGGCCGACACCAGGGCTTGCTTTACGGCATTGGAGAGTTGGAAGGTGCGCCATTCGTAGTACTCTCGCGAGACATCGCCCGACTCGGAGGCAGCCCAAGTGGTGGCACTTCCCAGGCAAGTCGCTGCCGCAGAAACTTGAAGAAAATCTCGACGTTGCATAATAATCTCCTTGGGATTTCTCAAGCTCTTTTACTTTGCCGCCAGATCGACACAGATACATTCGTCGTCGTTGCGTACAAATAGTTTGTGGTTGGCAAAGGCTGGCATGCACCATACCACTTCCCGACCAAAGGCGTTGTTTGTGGGCTCGATGATCTTCGCCCGGTCGATCTCCTCGTATCCCTCGGGCGTAAGTCGGGCAATGATGAGCTCGCCGCTGTCGTTGAACAGCCAGTAGCGATCACCTTGCCGTACGATGAAAGCTGTGCCACTGTTGGCAGGCCTGTCGCTGACCGGCTCTGTTGTTTCCCAGAGGTGTTCTCCACTCGGAAGTTCTACCGCCATGAGACTCCCCTTATGAGCAACCCCATACATAATCTTGCCGTCCAAGTACGGTTGCACATTGACGGGGGACATCCCCTTTTTCGACTCATTGCCCCATACGACTTCTGCGCCAGGCTTATCGGTGGAAAGCTTGAGCAGTAGATTCTGCTTGTCGTACCCCCCCAGGAACATGTAGTCGTTCATGACGACGGGCGACATGCTGATTAGCCCGTTTGTTGCCGAATAGGGGGCAGTCCAATACTCTTTGCCCGTCTCGGGCTCGACGGATGCTACCTTATCGGGACACAACAAAATGAGTTGCCTCACACCAGCAGACTCGATGATCACTGGGGGAGCGTAACCCTGGTCGGTACTGGTGAGTGCTCTCCAAAGTTCTTCGCCGGTGTTCTTGTTAAACGCGACGGCGTGACTTCCCTCGCCTCCCACAACGCAGATCAGCTTCTCGCCGTCCACTAGGGGAAAAGAGGAATATCCCCACAACGACGTTTTCGCACTGTAGTCTTTTGGGAAATTCTTCGACCAGAGAACTTTTCCTGTATTCACGTCGAGGCAAAACAAGTCGCCTTCAGCACCCAGTGTATAGACCTTGTCACCATCGACGGTCGGCGTACAACGAGGCCCTGCTGGATAGGAAATGGTGTAGGTCACCGGATACTCATGCCGCCAAAGTTCTTTACCGGTGTTTTCGTCGAGACAGAGAACCCGTTCGACACCGGTAGAATTTTTCCGTTCGAAGTTGGCAATTTTTACTTCGTCGGGAGTCAAATAGTCTGTTATGAATACTTTTCCATCGGCGACCGCGGGTCCGGCATAACCCCCTGCGACCTCCGTGCGCCATACCACCGGTGGGCCACCCTCAGGAAACTTTTCAATCAGCCCGTCCTCATGCCAGACGTTGTCACGAGTGGGCCCCATCCAATGCGGCCAATCCTCAGCCACGGTAGTAGCGGCCCATGTGGATAACAGCAAACCGATCGTGCATGAACTTCGAAGCAACATAGTACTGTTCCTCTATTCCGTTAGTGTAGATTTCGCAACATCCCTCATATTTCCATGGTAGGAAGGCCATGGTTTCTGCTGAGGACCCTTTGGCTCGCTTACATCGAAAATCCTGGCCGGCTAGTACGGCTGATCAATGCATCTGCTGCCGGATCGTCAACAAAGTGTTCTTCGTCCGGATTCCATTTGAGTTCTCGACCCAACATGAGACCAATATTACACAAGTGACAAGATGTCATTGAACGATGATGGGACGCGACATCCGCAACGGGCTGAGTGCCATCGGCAACGCATTCGAAGAAATTGCCCATGTGATTGCCAGGTTCTTTGCCATTGTAAAGCGCCACCATATCATCCTTGAGCTGCGCATTTTCAGCTTCCGTCAATTCTTCAACCGGCTTTCCGGTAAGTTTATCGCGATTAACGTAGATACGTCCCTTGCTCCCTTCAAACAGAATACCATTGGGGAACTGCGTGCCATCCTCGCGTCGATAGTAGTCGTTGACGTTTACTGTGGAGCCATTGGCATAGTTGAGGTCAATATTAAACTTCACGGCCGTATTGTAGGAGTTTGGCAAACTAATCTTTCCATCCAGGAACGAATCCCAATCGAAGTCGTTGGGTACAACCGGGGGAAACTCGCCTTTGGCGACGATAGAGGTTGGGCCGGTGTTATCTAATCCCAAAGCCCATTGAGCGATATCGATGTGATGTGCACCCCAGTCGGTCATTTTGCCTCCGGAGTACTCATAGAACCAGCGAAACTCTTTGCGGCGCTCGTCGCAGTAATCTTTCTTTGGCGCGGGACCAAGCCACATGTTCCAGTCAATACCCTCTGGTACAGAAGTCGTCTCAAAAGGTCCTCCCTTTGCATCAGGACTTCCAATGGCAACGTAGGCGTTCACATCCTCACCAAGCCGACCACTCCGCACGATGGCCACTGCCTTGAGAAACAACTGATTGAATTCGCTTCTCTGTTGCGTGCCGACTTGGAATGTCTTGCCTGTCTTCTCAACCGCATCGCGAATCAAAAAGCCTTCCTCGATAGTAAGCGTCAAAGGTTTTTCACAATAAACATCGCAACCCGAATGCAATGCGGCGAGCGAAATTGGCGTATGCCAATGGTCGGGTGTGCCGATCACGACTATATCGGGCTTTTCCTTTTCCAAAAGCTTGCGATAGTCTCGATAAGTATTGAGCTTATTGTCAAAACCTTTGTTGAACTCGCTGGCAGAGAGGTCATCGACTTCGCAGACCGCAATCATATCTCCAAATCGCGACGCCTGACGCGCAATCTCGCCACCCCGACTATAACGTCCCCGACTTCCTCCCACGCCAATTGCCGCGATCGTTGGCTTGCTGTTGGCATCTTTGCCAAAGAGTTGCGTTCCCGTGAGTAGTTGAGGAGTAGACAGGGCCGCCCCCAAGGCAACCCCCTTTTGTAGAAAGCTGCGACGAGTTGAATGGCTCATGACGAATATCCTTTACTAGCAGACAATGGAATCGAAAACTTTAGGGGTGAGTAGGTTGGCCAGAGAAATCAATTTCCTGCCAGATTTTAGCATTCGCTCTATTCCAGGAGCGTTTGCTCTCCCCTATGATAGATGAAGTGAACTTGCCTTCGCAAGAACCCGTTCAGAGCCTCGGTTTCCTCCTCGGCTACTCTTTCCCCATTGACTCATGTCTCTATGGAGTTTTCTCATGTTAATTCGATCCGTATTCATTCTCTCAATATTGCTGCATGCCTTGGTTATTGCTCCGGCCTTAGCACAGGACTCGGCAGAAACTGGCCAATGGCAGTCGCTCTTTGATGGCAAAACCCTGAACGGCTGGACCCCTGCTGAGGAGAACCAAGATTCCTGTCGAGTCGAGGATGGCAAGTTGGTCGTTAATGGGGAACGCTGTCACTTGTTTTATACCGGAGATGTCGGCAACCACGATTTCAAAAACTTCCAACTCAAGCTCAAAGTCATGACTAAGCCGAGTGCCAACTCGGGAGTCTATGTCCACACCAAGTACCAGGAGGAAGGTTGGCCTGATACAGGTTACGAAATTCAGGTGAACAACTCTCAAAGTGATTGGCGTAGAACGGGTTCGATCTATGCCGTTCAAGATGTCAAAGAGGCAACAGCTAAAGACAACGAGTGGTTTGATTACCTCATCACTGTTGACGGCAAGAAAATAACAGTAGAGATCGACGGCAAGACGATCAACGAGTTCACCGAAACCGATGACATGCCTCACCTCAAAGAATCTCCTGGCCGGAAACTCGCCAGTGGTACGATCGCCCTGCAGGCTCACGATCCAGGCAGCACCGTTTACTACAAAGACATTGAGATCAAACTTCTGCCGTAACCTTGGCTTAAGCTTTCTGTCATCTGGTAAATGGTAGTCAGTAGTGGCGTAGTTTATGGTGCCAGATTTCTTCCTATACTGCGACATCCCCCCAGAATCCAAGGAGAACTAATCCTTTTGGGGGGTAGTGCATTCACCGCAATCATTTTTTTCACGCTCTTACACAAGAAATCATTTGACTTGCGATACGGTTGGTCTATAACGACCTGTTGTAAGGGGGATTTCTTCGCCATGTGCGGGGCCTGTCGGCACGATAGTTTCTGCGACTCTTTTCCTGGCCTCCTCGTGCGCGATGGAGCAGTAACCTCCCTATTGGAGAATTTTCATCTCAAGACCCATGAAAGTTGCCTATGAATCAAAAATCTGAATGAGGAACAAAGTAGAGCCAGGTATTTCGCCTTTTGAATAGTTGCTTTTGACTAACTAATCACCTGCGTAGAAAGAGAGATGATCTAATGAACATTCGACACCTGACTTACTTAATGATGCTGGCAGCCATTCTGGCAATTCCCGCCAATCGTGCTTTCGCCCAGGACCTACCAAATGAAATAGATCCCCCACCGACGACTGGCGAAATGCCCACCGTGGAAAATATTGAGTTTCTACGTCTTGCCGGTGGGGAGGACAACGTGGATGTCACGAGTTTCAATTTCTTCGAGATCAATGATCCGAATGCACATCTGGGTTTGGCAACCGGGAGTATCAAAGAAACAGTTGGAGATCCCACAACAACCGCTGGCCTGTGGTGGGATATCGACCTAAAGGTATCCGTTCCTCTAAGTGAGCTCAATCCTTCTACAGGACGACCGTTCGAGCCAGTTATGCTGGGAATCGACAAAGACGTTCTCAACGAAACGCGTTGGCGCTGGACTGATTTTCACATGACTATAGGCATGCGAGATCCTGCATCTGGCGAATTCATGGAATCCGACGAATTCGATTTTCTCTTCTTCAAGACGGATCCAGCACCGAGAACGCATGATGGTTTGTTCGACGATCCACCTGAAATGGATGAGCCCGTGGCTCCGGACAATCTGGATTGGTTTGCCAAAAATTCACCCGGCGTGCTACCCGGCCAAACCGTTTTCTTCTGGCTGGGAATCCAGATTCCGCCTCATAAATTTGATCCCCAAACGGGAATGGCGAGAATTGTCCTCCGTGAACATGCCACAATACCCGAACCAGCAACCTTGGTTCTGCTGGCTTTCAGTGGTAGCGCCTTACTACTCAAGCGGCGCAGGAAAGCCTAGCAACTAAGTTCCATTAGACGCCTATGCCGGACGGTCGCGAGGCCGTCCGGCTTTTTGATGCGCGTCTACGGGAGGCAGTCAACTTAGCTACTACCCCACTTTTTTGCAGAACTACAGAAAATCCTTCCAAGTGACGTCGTCACCGCATTGACGAGGAATTGTTCAAGGGTGACAATCCTGGAAGGAATAGTCCGTCGAAACTAGCCAGTTTCTCAACTCTCCCTACCCATTCCTCCCTCCTGCGGCTGCTCATCCTTGAGCAGTTCCTTCTGGTTTCACGACTCACTCTTAATTGAACGCAACCTTGATTGGCAAAAACACTAGGAGATTTCTACCTTGAGTACTCTCGTCAGAATCTTTGTAGCCCTGCTTGTTTATTGTGGCGTACTGCTTACGACTGCATTCTCAACTCTGGAAGCGGCTGAGTTGTTTGTGGCGGATCGAGTTACCAATCGCGTCCTCTCCTTCGATGAATCGACTGGTGATTTTCTGCGAGTTGTCACTGCCACGGGACTAGACGTTCCGTCGGCTATGGCTTTCGGACCAGGAGGATTCTTGTATGTTTCCAACTTTCAAGGTGGTTTCGGCGGTGCTGCGAGCGTCGTGAAAGTAGATCCTGAGACTGGCGCGACGACTGATTTTATCTTCGACGTTACCGCACCTGGCGGTATCGGATATCACGCTGCCAGCGACACGCTCTTCGTGTCTGAATTTATAGAAATCGCACTCGTCGAAGGAGTCCCCACTCAGTTGCCAGGTAACGAAGTCTTTCGCTACGACAGCGGCGGTACCCGCCTGCAGACGCTTGGCACCGACTCGGCCAACACGGGTCGCGCCGGAATAGCATTTGACGCAGCGGACAACTTATATGTGAGCGAATTCAATCAGACCGGAATCAGCTCGGTCCTGAAATACGATGCGCCCATGGGGAGTCCCACCGATGACTTTGCATCAACAGGCTCAACCTTCGCATCAGGGGGAGACGTCACTCTGCAGATTCCCGCTCCAGCTGCTGGATTTAATGGCTTGACATTCGATTCCAATGGCGACCTCTTTGTCGCCAGCTTGATCGGCCAATCGGTGATCAAGTACTCTGTGGCCGGAGAAATAGTGACTAGCGGCGCACCGTTCGGTGCCCCTCTACCCTACCCCTCTGGCCTGCTAGTTGGCGCCGATGGTAGCTTAATCGTGACGAACCTAGGCAATGATAATACCGGCGACCCCTTCTGGGGCCCCACTACTTTCCCCGGGGAACTCACTCGCTACAACGGCATCACTTCGACTCCCTTGCTGGTGGGAGACAATGATCGGGATGATGTCGTCGATGCCGCCGACCTAGAGATTTTTCAAAGTTCCTATGCCAACGAAAGCTATGGTGACCAAGACGGAGACTTGGATACCGACGGCAATGACTTCCTGCTCTGGCAGCGCGCCGTTGGAAACCAAGGAATCGTCGGTTCGTTCCAACCTACCGCTATCGTCCGCTACACGCCTCCCGCCTCAACTTTCACAGTTCCAGAGCCGACAAGTCTGTTGCTGCTATTATTAGGTACCGCCACGGTAGGGTTCGTTCGGCAACATAATCGAAAGGCGTTTATGATTGAGTAGCCACGAAAAACACTAAAAGACACGAAAAGGAGATTTGGTAGTCTCCAACATGCATTTTTTCCGTGCATTCTTGTGCTTGTTGTGGCAATCTAAATTTCCCTCTGTTTACACTGTTTCCTTCTGTCAACGAGAAGTCTGAACTAATTTCGAGGTCCAATACCGAAAGTAGCATGAAGACTCGCCGACCAAAAAGTAAGCGCCTCGCATTCTCGCTCGTCGAGTTGCTCGTCGTTATCGCCATTATCGGCATTCTGACGGCTCTCTTGCTGCCTGCCGTTCAGTCAGCTCGAGAAAGTGCCCGCCGTACCACCTGCATCAATCACCTCCGCCAGCTTGCCCTGGCGATGCACAACTACGAGTCCACTACCGGACATCTTCCTTCTGGATCGATTGCCCAGGCCGATCCGGCGGATCATGCCACACCGCACACCTTCTATCGGTGGAGCGCCTTTGCTCAAATCCTCCCACAGCTTGAGTCGTCGTCGCTCCGCGCGCAGCTCGATCTCTCACTTCCTATGTATCGCAAAGATTTTTCCATCCCTGACGAAAACAAGCCCGCTCTCGAGCAAATCCTCCCACTCTTGCTGTGCCCCAGCGATCGCCAAGAGCAAGTCCATCCGAGCTTCGGACCGACGAACTATGCAGCCTGCTCCGGGAGTGGCAACGATGGCGGATCACCCCACTCAGCCGACGGTGTGTTTTTCATCAATTCAAGAATGCAACTGGCCAACATCGCCGACGGCACGAGCAACACGATCTTTCTTGCAGAGTCCCTACTTGGACAGACCTTTCCCCCCTTAACGCCTCGAGAACATATCGACCAGCGGTTTGCCTACGTTTTTGCAACGGCAGCGCCGCTCAATCAAACAGCCTGCGATTCCTCTGGACTATTTAACTTCACCGACCCCCCAAGTTTTTCCTGGGCCAACGGCGAATTCCGCTCGTCTCTGTACAACCACTATCGCACACCCAACTCCGTGGAGTTCGATTGCGTTTCTGCCAAGTTGCTCGCACCCATCACCGAACGCTATGCCGCCTTCGGCTGGCGTTCCACCCGTAGTCTCCACCCCGGCGGCGTAAATGCCGCCCGCGCCGATGGCTCGGCAACTTTTTTCGCAGACGACATCAACCCACGACTTTGGCGGGCACTTTCCACTCGCCACGGCGAAGAAACTGTGGACGCCAAATAATATGTGCGAAAACGAACCCAGATTCTCAAGCCTGGAAGATTGCTGGCTCGGTCAAGAAGTTGCAACCTCTCTCTAGACAAGGTCGCCCGCACCGAACCACTACAAACAAGAAAAAACCGTGGGTGCGATTTAGAAGGCTATAAGTTTCTGGACGGTCAATTGATATGTCCCAAAGAACCGTCTTCAACCATCGCACCCACTTCTCATCGATTACTGCTGGCCAGTGCCACGTCGCTGTCGATCTAGGAGCCAAGCCAGTAAGGCCAGCACCCCAGGAATGGCAAACCAGAGAGCATTCCATCCCGGTAATACTCCAGCAGCAATCTGATTAATTGCAAAGAACAAAGCTGTGCCCAGGAATACCAGTGCACTTCCGACCAGCGCGTGACGCCACAGGAATGCACAGCCTGTAAAGACTAGCACCAATGACGCCGCTTGATAGAAGGCTTCCTTAGCGGGCATTTCGAATCGTGTCTTCACGAGTTCTCCACCCATGAAAGCAAGCCAGCCGAAAAAAAGAATTGCTCCAGTAATCTCTGCACCCCAACGCAAGAGCTGGGATGTCTCCACCTGCTGTCTTTGCAAATTAACTTTCATGATTGCACCACGTTTACTCTAACTAATGAGCCCTTTCGACTTATTCTTCCCGCAAGATTTGTGCCAAATCATCAGAAAAAGTGATGATTTCGAACGAGGCAATTTTTCGCTGGTTTTCCCTCTGAATGAAGAAAGGTCGCTTAAGAAAAGACTCAGCAGATGGCACATATCTCAATAGAAGTGTGCGGATTGGTTACGTTCAATGTGTCAGTTAGGTACAGGAATGCCCAGTCCATGCCACCATCCACCAACCCCTACCCTCTATTTTTCCCATCCACATACCGAATCGCCGCCTGACGTGCCTCGGCATCTCCGGCCAGATAGAGTGCAACCGGCGCACAAGTGTGGGCCCAAGTCGCCTGCTGCTTCATCCACAGCACCTTTTCCGTCCCCGTCGCCTGGCAGCAAACTCGGATCGAATCGCCGCGCCACTTCTCCGACACGCGAAACCTCACCGTCAGATCATGGGTCCCTTCCAGCGAGCTTTGGGTCGAGGAACGCAGTTTGAAAAACACCCCATGCTCTTGGTTGATCGTGCCACTTGCCACGACAGCAAATTTCGGCGCGAGCCGCAATTGCTTCTCGGTGATCTTCTCGCCGTTTGTCATGCCGCCACTGATCGTCGGCGTCACATGGGCGATCAACCCTCCCACCGGCGTCGGCAATTCACCTCCCAAGGAGGCACCCAGCGAGTGGCCTTCCTCGGTTGTCTTCGACCATTCGATGTCGCCTCCCAAGTGGCTGGCCATTTGAGTGCAAGGAGAAAAGCTATGCACCCGCATCAAGTTTTCGCGATCCCCCACCTCGATCCGCACCTCTTCCACGTCGCCGATCTTCCCCGCGAGCAAATGCACTGACACGCGGAGCTTCAGTTCGACAAGCTTCTCGCCGGGCGTGAGCAAAACCTCGTCGCCACCAATCTCCACACATTCAGCGATTCGCCCAAAGTCAAACGCAATCTGCGGACCTCCAGCAACGGCGCTTCCAGTGCTTAGCGAGACAAGAAGGATTGAAAAGAAAACGTTTCCGTACGGCTTTGAGTGCGACATTTCGACTTTCCTTTAATTGCGTCCCACTGCTTCGTTGCAGTTCGCAGATCTCGGTGGGCCCCCCTGGGCCACCGAGACCTATCTCCCATTACGTACCACCCAACCAAAGTGTTTGCCAAAAAGAAAAACGCCCAGGGATTTCAGTCCCTGAGCGTACTAGCACGGAGCAAGAAAAATAGGTTTTAGCGCGAACCGCTCACGGCCCAGTGCCGTAGCTCGCCTGAAAAGCGTTGATCGCCTTGACCAAAGCATCGACCGTCGTCGGATCAGCCGACTGTTTGCACTTCATCGCCGCGACCATCACCGCGTGCGCTGTCTTGAGCTGATCGACATAGTTGCTTGCCTCGGGTTTAATCCGCTGCGTCAGAAAGTATTGGGCAATCGTGTGCTGAATTTTGGTGGCGTGGTCTTCCTTGGTCGTAATCCACCGCCCCATCTGGTTGATATTCTGCGGGTTGGGCGTTCCAGCGAGATCCTGCAGCGCTTGAATTCCTTTGGCAATCGTCTCCGCATCTTCCAACATCGACGTGAACCGTGCCGGGTCGTCATAAATCCCGCAAGGGACTTCGCAATGGGCACGAACGCGCGACAACGGACTCAAAGCAAGAACAACCAACAGGCCAACTGACAGTAAAGTTTTCATGGCAATCGTCTCCATAAGGGTGAGATGAACGAACGCCCCGATCCTACTACCACATCCAAGCAGGGTCAATCGTCGCACACCACATTTCACCACTCGTTAGCCGCGATGCGAAGCGCAGCGAAGCAGATCGCGTAGAGTGTACGTAGTGCATAAAGTTGGATAAGCTGATCTCGTAAAGCCCGCGACCTTTTGTCGCACTACGCAAATCATTCTCACCCACCGCTTCCGTCGCCATCGTTGCTCCACCAGCGATGCCAGAGAACTGCCGCACTCATCGCAAATGCCAAGGCAATCGACGTTGGCTCGGGGATCGTGTTCACCGTTGCTTCCATGTTGTCGATTCCCAGTTTGACCGAAAGGCCCGTCGTCGAGTATTCGCCAGTGAAGGCATATCCGAATTGAAAAGGTTGACTAAAGTCAGGAACCTCTCGCCCACCGTCGACCGCCGCAAAGTCCTCGGCCCGCAACCCACTTTGGCTCAGGGTAGTCCAATCCAGTTGGGTGCCATCGACTCGCGGTGTATCGGCTCTCGTCGTGGCGAGAAAAGATTCGTTCTGCAAGATTGCCAACGTAATATCGACGTGCGAACTTCCGCTGACCTCCCGCGCCAGCACATCGAGCTGAAAATCGAGCGACACCGCGGGGCCGAACTCAGTTGGATCGTAGACAAACTCGTCGCCGATAGGAAACGCAACGGCCCAAGTCTGAGTGGTCGATGACGGCGGTGCGCTGAAGTCCAACTCGGCACTCGGAGCGGGATTCCCCTCGTTGTCCGCTACCGAGTCGACGGCCGCCAGTTGCCCAGAGGTATCCTCGACAATGTTCTTGCCACCCTTCCCAACGGAACTACTGATCTTCTTTGCCATGAGTTTTTCTCCCGAGTGATGAGCGAGCGGAGATCATTTGGCTGACTCTCTCAAGTCTAATATCAAGCAGTAGCAATTCAACCCGCAGAAGATTCGCAGTTCACCAGCCCCTTTCCCCCCAGCCGCCGGGCAACGCCCGGCAGGTCCTACCTCGCAAGCCTCCCCATTTCTTCCACCGACAACCGCCTTGCGCCTCCCCTGTGAGCGGCTTGGAGCCACCCACCGGTGCTTTCCCCCAGTCTCCAGCCTCCAGTCTCTAACCTCTACTCCCCTCTTCTCCTCAAATCCCCCGCAAATTTCCCCATCGGCAGGCCACTCGTCCATTCGCAACGAAACCATTACACTGGGCCGTCTAGAAGTATCCAGCAGCGTCATCTTCAATCTATTCTTCGCAATGCCTAACGTTCCAAATGGAATGCCGTACATCAAGAGCACTGACTTAAATTCTCCTCTTTGCTTGGGAAATCTATCCCGCACTTCACATATCATTGCCAAAAAATATCGGAGGTCAGAAGTGGCGCCATGCGACATAGTTTTCTCGCTCCGAGGCAACATTGGCGTGACACAGATTGTTCCCGAAGAGGTACGAGTTGCGAATTTAACGCAAGGCACCACTAGGATTAGTTCCAAAGGCCTGGCCAAGTTTTATCTCCAATCTCTTGCGAGCCAAGCTGTTCGTGACAACGTCTCAGCCGTAAGCGAAGGCAGCACGCTGCGAGAAATATCGCTTTACGACTTGAGAAAAATCCATTTGCGCCGCCCCGACCTGGCCAAGCAGCAACGCATCTCCGCCGGTCTCACAGCCCTGGACACCCAGATCACCGCGCAAGCGGCCCAGATCGAATCCCTCCAGACCCACAAGCGGGGCCTGATGCAGCAGCTTTTTCCCTCGACGGGGGACGCGACGTGAACAAATGGTTGTTGGGGAAACGGCTTACCTCGCGTGCGAATGGAGGGAGCGCTTACTTCGTGCGCGGCTCTGGATGTGCTATCCTATTGCCGAACCGAGCACGAAGTAAGCGACAACACACTCAACTTTACCACACTCCACCACACCGACTAAATCGAACCATGGCCACGCCCCTCGCCTACTTCCTTACCTGGACAACCTACGGTACGTGGTTGCACGGCACAGGCAAGGGGATGGGGTCGGTGGATGCCAAGCACAATGAGTATGGCACGCCGTTTGTCGAGCCGGACTCCGGACGCTTGCAGAAGGAACAGACGGCGATGAGTCAACCGGCCTGGCTGATGGACCCGCCGCGCAGGAAAGTGGTGCGTGATGCGATCATCGGAATCTGCAGCGAGAAAGGCTGGAATCTGCGGGCATTGCACGTGCGCACTAACCACGTGCATGTCGTGGTGCAAGCGGATCGCGAGCCCGGGCGTCTGATGAGCGACTTAAAGGCGCGGGCATCGCGGGAGCTCAACCGTGCCGGGCTGGACGAACCGACGCGCAAGCGCTGGACGCGCCACGGGAGCACGCTGCACCTGTTCGACGCAAAAACAGTCGAGGAAAAAATCCGCTACACAATCGACGGGCAGGGAACAATGATGGAGTGGTACAAGGCCCCCCCGTCGCAAGAAAAGGAGCCGCGCACGAAGTAAGCTGGTAAGCTGTGATCGCGTGCGTGTGTTTCGTGCGCTCGATGGCAGGACAACGAATCAGTGAATCAACGAATCGCGCTTACTTCGTGCGCGGCTCATTGGGTATGACAAATGACCGACAACGACCAAAAACAACTCGGCAATATCCTCTGGGCCATCGCCGACGACCTGCGTGGGGCTGAGAATGAGTGAAAAACGCATCCTTATCATCGCCGGGCCCAACGGAGCGGGAAAGACGACCTTTGCCCGGTCCTTTCTCCCCGAGGAAGCCAATTGCCCCCACTTCATCAATGCCGATCTGATCGCGGCGGGACTCTCCCCGTTCGCGCCCCAGGCGGCGGCCGTCAAGGCGGGCCGCCTGATGGTTGCTGAAATCAACCAATGCGTGGCATGCGGCGAGAGCTTCGCCTTCGAGACGACATTGGCAGGCGTTGGCTTTGTGCGGCGGATTCGGGCTTGGCGCGACCTGGGCTATCATGTCAGTCTGTTTTTTCTCGGACTTCCCAACCCAGAAATGGCCGTGGCCCGGGTGGCAGAGCGAGTGCGACAAGGGGGTCACGATGTGCCTGAACCGGTAATCCGCCGGCGCTTCGCCGCGGGACTGCGAAATCTGGAGCGGCGTTACAAGGCGGCGGTCGATGCCTGGGCCGTGTATGATAATGAAGGCGAGGTGCCCAAGTTAATCCAATGGAGCGAATCAGCATGAACCCTAAAGATATCTCCCAAGCCAAAAACCCCGACTTGCGAGCTTCCCTGGAAGCCATGCGCCGGGCGGCGGCGCTGGCCCGCCAAACGGCTATCCAGACGGGCACAAATCTTGTGATCTACAAAGATGGGAAACTACTTCGGTTATCCGCCGAGACCCTCCGAAAACAAGCCGAGAATGGTGCGGCCCCCACCTAATGACCGACAACGACCAAAAACAACTCGGCAAAATCCTCTGGGCCATCGCCGACGATCTCCGCGGGGCGATGAACGCGGACGACTTTCGCGATTACATGCTCGCGTTCCTGTTTCTGCGCTAGCTCTCGGACAACTATCAGGAGGCGGCGCGCAAGGAACTGGGCAAGGACTTCCCCGACCCCGACGCGGTGGGCAACGGGGGCCAGTTCGCCGCTGGCTCCGGCAATAAAGCGGGGGAGTTTTATACGCCCCAACGCATCAGCGATATCCTCTCGGCCATTGTCACCCTCGACGGCCAGGCACCCGAGACCGGCCCCCGCAAGCGCTTGGATAGCGTGCTCGACTTCGCCTGCTGTTCGGGCTCCTTGCTCTTGAACGTCCGGCACCGCGTGGTGGAGGCTGGCGGCGGTATCGGCAAAATCTACGGGCAGGAAAAGAACATCACCACCTACAACCTCTGCCGGATGAACATGCTGTTGCACGGAGTGAAAGATTCTGAGTTTGAGATCTGGCCCGCAACCAACGCCTTAATCACCGGCGGCTAGCGCCGATCCGCTCACGAGATGGCCCAAAAAAAGTTGTGGAAATTCTCCCCCGCATCTAGATAATGGATCGTGCGATAGATCCTAAGAACGCACTAGCGCCCGCTGAATCTCACGGGCTTGCTTGCGCTAGGTTTGCGCGCTGCTTGATTTTGTCACTTTGGAAGACCAAGTAACGACCAGTGTGGCGGAGTTTTTTTTCAAAAACTCCATAAACGTGAGAAGGAGGCGATCTCGCAAGTATCGACTCTGAAACGAATTGTGGCGATTCGTGCTCGGCAAAATGAATTATTTATTTTTTAGATTTTCGATTTCCAAGAAACGAAGCGTGAGGACCCCACCACTTTGATGCGCAGGAGTGAAATAGAATCAAGAGCTCTCCACTAGCCACTGACCACTGACCTCTATCTACGCTCTTTGACAATCGAACCAATTCCATGCAAAGGCCAGCAGCCACGCGGCTAGAGAGATCCGTCGGTACCTGCCAGGGTGACGATGGAGATAGTCGTGAGGAGTTCTGGGAGCGCGAGGGGAGGTTTTGATTACAAAACCAATCGAAAATCTTCACAGAACTGCTGAAAAACTCATTTTTGTCTTCGAGTTTTGTTTTGTTTTCTAGAAACTCAGCGGATGGCAAACCGCATTTGTACTTCCGAAAGGAGCTCCGCAATCTGAGGAATCTGGCATAAAAGCCGAGAGACAAGTGCCAATCTTTCTGGCTCTAGACTCTAGACTCTCAGCTCTAGACTCTCTCAGGACATCATCCGCAACAGCGGCCGTCCTAGCACGATCAGGCCTACTACGGCAGCGCCAACAGAAGCAGCCAGGACGGCGCCGCTGGCCATGTCGAGTGCGTCACGGATTTCTGGGTTTTCCTTGCCGGTGATTGCGCGGGCCAGGCGCTCAATGGCAGTGTTGCAGAGTTCCGCTGTGATCACTCCCGCGATTGATAACACCAAGAGTGCCCAATCCAGGCGCGAGAGACTCAGTTGCAGACCCGTCACCAGGACAATCGCCGTGACAAACAGGTGCACGAAGAAACTCACCTCCGCCCGTACGGCAACCTTGATTCCCCGGCAGGCGTTGCCGAACTTCCGGAGCCAACTTTCCGAGCGTCGGAGATAGGCACCGACTTCTTCATCCTGTTCGAATTCTTCGTCAACCATTATTCAAGTCCAAATGCACCGGCCGGAGGAACTTCGATTCCCGTGCGGCTAGTAAGATTGAGTTTCGGCAGGAACCGCGGCTCGACCATGAAGAGAAATCCAACATTGTCTTGGCCCGTGTTGGAGGTTACTCCTGCAGAGACCAACAACGATTCGCCGATCCGCGTTGCGGAAATGCTCTGGGCGATATTGCCCGTCTCACTGAAGTCGAGCGAAAGTCCTGCCGAGGTGATCCACTTCGGGCTGAGGCGATAATTGTAGCTGGCCAAGAGGGCGTTACTCTCGATAGGTCCGCCGATCGAACGTGCTCCCAGATAAACATTTCCGCGCGTCGGCCGATTGAGAATCACCCCCGCTGAGACCGTGCGGAGTCCCCCGCTAAAGAAGTCAGCGGCCCCGTCGGAGACGACCGTGAAGCGATCCCCGAGATGCCAGCGGAGGTAGTAGTCGAACAAACCAAAGTTAGCGCCAAAGTTATCCCGATTCGCATCAGGGAAGAAGGTGATGTTCGAATCGAGGGTCAGCCAATCGACAATGTGCTGCCGACCAGGTCCACCGCGCTTGGTCTGCCATCGATGCCGCATACCCCCACGGACAGCCATCAGGTCGTCGGCGATTTCCGTTGTCGGCGAAGTGACCCATCCCTGCATCCCCGAGCGAAACGCATAGAACCGGGCATCGGTACGATCGCCTGAGATCGTGGGCGTCAATGCTGTGCCGTAGAGGCGTCGGTCCATTTCGATGATTGAGATGTCATCAAGCGGGTCGTACAGCGGCAAGTCCGTAAAGTCTTGATTCGCATCGGCATAGGAAGCTTCCAAATCGAAAACCACCTTATGGGCCAAACCGTTGAGATTGAACAAGGCATCCTGCACGTTGGGATAGGCGGCCCAGAAAGGAACGCTAGCCCGCACGCCGGTCTGGAAGTAGGCCCGCTGGATTTGATTTTCATTGAAGTCCTCGCCCCATTGAGCCAACTCGCCCAACGCATACGGGACGACTTTCACTCCCCCCACACTAAACGGCAAGTCCAGTTCCTGGCGAGTGACGAGACGCTCGCCGTCGCGAGTCCCCGTTTGTTCCCAAGGAAGTCCAGGAATCACTTGCGATGCGAGAACAGGATTCGTCGGAGGATCGTAGTAGTTCAACCTGGCGTAGGCTGCCTGCGTATGCTCGAACCAGGTCAAATGATCTCCGAGCAACGATTCACCTAGCCAGTAATGGTCTGCCCTGGGGAGCCACTCGGTCTCGGTAAAGAAATCATTCACCTGCACGTTGTACTCAATGGAGCACGTCCGGTTGTCAACCAAACGCTTCGCCCGAGAACCCGAGGTAGGAATGGGCTCCTCGTCCCATTCTTGTTCGTAGTATTGCTCCAGGAAGGTGCGATCGCTGAGCCAGCCGATGCCGCCGGTTATGTCCCAACCGCTGGTGAGTCGTTGGCGATGTTCACCAAACAAACGGAACCGATAGTCTTCTTCTGGTACGATATCGCGCCGGCCGAAACCAAGATTGTCGGTGCCATGATCCTTGATACCCCAAAAATCGAGAGCACCAATTGCGGGTCCTTCGTATCCGAGTATCTGACTGCGTTCGTAGGTGAAGTCGGTCCCATAGCCGAAACCGCGCTCGCTGAGATAGTCAAGACTCAATCCCCAGTCGGTTCCGGCGGGGGCATTGCGAATTCCGAAGAGCTGGTAGGCATCCAGATCGACCATTGATTGGAATCCAAACACGCGGTCATTGCCGAACCGAACGTTGTCGATGAAGAAGCTCGGTTTGCTCAGATCGGTGGCAATCGTTGGCCAATAGAAAATGGGAAAACCGTCGAGGTACACGAAGTTACCGCGGCTCTCGGCCAGCTGACGATGTTCGGTCGTGACACTTCCCGTGCGGGGATCGAAGGTTTGCGTTTGGATGTCTTGGAAAGTGATCTGGTCGGCGCCAAAAGCGTAGCTTGGTTCTTCGAGTCGGCTGGTGGTCACCAGTGCATCGGTGGCAGAGAAATGGGCCTCGTCGAGTTGGCGAATTGCGGCTGCTCGCAAACGTACCAAGCCTTGGTATTCAAAGCTTTCTGTCTTGGGAAGCGGTGTGAGCAACTCGGCATTGAGAATCACGCCGACCTGCCGCCGCACATCGTAGAACATGCGGTCGGCGTAGACGACACGATCCCCTTGGCGGAATTCGATGTTGCCTTCCATGTAGATTTCCAGCGGAGTATCTGGGTTTTGCGTCGATTGCCCCCCGAAACTCAGATCACCGCCAGAAGTCCAAATCACGGCGCGGTCGGTGGTGAGATCGATCGTGCCAACAGGCCCAAAGGCTGCCGGCACCGCACTACTGTCGAGGCCTTCGACCAAGATGCGAATTCCACCCGATGCGATGATGGAGCGTTCGCCGTTGGCCAAGGTCTTGGATTGGATTTCCGGAGGATTGTCGCTACGTGGAAAGAATTCGATCCGCCGCATCCCTGTCGGGCTGGCAGGGACCACTACGGCAGGTGGCACAAATTCCGTGTATTGCGCCATCAGCAGTTGTTCCTGACGCGCCGGGTCGAACTGCATGAGTCCCCGTTGATAAATCTGCGGCGGAATGTTCGAGTACGGGGTTGCCTCCGGGAGCTTCATCTTCAAGGATCCCGAGGTCTCAAATCGCTTGAACCAGGTTGGCAAGTTTTGTCGGGTCGCTGCTTTTCGATTGGATGAATCTTCTGTGGGATCGTCGACGACAACTTGGTCTTCTCCTGCGGACTCGAAATAAGCGACTACCTTGGTCCCAGATTGCGACGCTTGGCTGCTGTCGATCCACAACACAGCTTCCGGCGCGCGGGCATAAGCCAAACCTTGGTTCACGTAGCAATTGCCACGCAAGTGCCAGACTTCGTAGTTCCCTTGCTGCCAATGGGTGCACCAATCAGCAGCGACCGTGATCGACTCGGTGTTCACAGTTATGACTTGTTCGGCGGCAGAACCACTCGCAACGAAATACTGAGTCCAGCCACCGAGTAAGCAAACAGTGAGAAGAAGCACACGGATGCTGAGCGCGCAGAGCGACACGGTCCGCTGACTGCGGAGAAATTGCGAGCAACGCATTGTCGTGCGCGCGGTATTCAGAGAACTCTTCTTCCTGGTGGCGGCTTTTCTTGAGAGTCCTACGAACGAGACTGCCAAGCGATACCGACGGTCTGCACCGAACAACTTACGGCGCATCGGGTTACGAAAAGTGACGACCCCCTATTTGGGGCGGCGGATTATAGGTGCCAGCGGGCGCGAGGGTCAAGGCACTTTTGACTACTGATAGCGTTTCTTAAGGTGTTGTTGGGTAACAGGTTACGACGACGCTGTTCAGCCCGATCGACCGTAGAGGAAGCTCGGTTTGCGGGGAAGATGATTTGCCGAGATTGCCGTAACAGTGACTCTGTTGAAACGCTTCATAACGGGAGGCCAGTATCACCGCTTGCATGCGTAGTTGCTGATCCCCCTAGCAGCGTCCATACTGCCAATCCCCGTGTTCGACCATCCCTCCCAGGAATACCGATTCTCTCATGGCGAATCTCACCCAACGCCTTCTGCAGCGCTTGATTGATTTCCGTTGGTGGCTGCTGGCGTTGGCGATTCTGGGCGGAGTCTGGGGAGCCTATGTCAGCCGCGACTTGCGCATGGATCGTTCGCTGGAGAAGATGTTTGCGTCGGACGATCCACTGCTGGCCCCTTATCAAGAACTGCAAGAAGCCTTCGGCGAGCACCCCATTGTGCTGGCTATCTACGAAGATGCTCAGTTGGCGACACCGGAAGGACTCGAACGGATCGCGAAATTGACTTCCTCGGCGCGAAAGATTCCCGGCATCGTTGCCGTGGTTTCGCTCGGCGACGTGCCAGGATTGTTGGACTCCGAGGGTACGTCGATCAAGAATGACAACCGAGCCGAACGACTGAAGGAAGTCTTTGCAGGTTATACCCACAATGAGGAAATGGATTCGGCGGGGATCGTTTGCTTGTTGGATCAGTCAGGCAAATCGACGGCGTCGATTGGCGAACCTGTCGGACAACTTCGCTCGCTCATCCAGGAGTATCCGGGCGGGATTTTGGTTGGTGAGCCCGTGTTGCTCGGCGAAGCCTTTGATCTGTTGGAGGCTGACGGCAAGCGACTCAATACCTGGTGTCTGGGATTGCTGCTTGCGACGATCTTTGCCTGCTTTCGTGAATTGCGGTGGTTGGTGTTGCCGTTGGTACTTGTACAGGTGGCACTTGCACTCACGCGAGGCTTGTTGGCTGTGTGGGGTTTGCAACTGAGCATGGTCAGCTCGATGCTCGCTGCGATTGTGACCGTGGTCGGCGTGGCAACCGTGATGCACGTGATCGTGCGTTATCGGGATCAACTTGCCGATGGATATGCACCCCAAGAAGCCTTGCTGCGCGCGGGTCAAATTCTGGCTGCTCCAGTGTTTTTCGCGTGTCTGACGGACGCCGTCGGGTTCGCGTCGTTGATGATCTCTGATGTGAAACCGGTCGTTGACTTCGGGCTGATGATGGCCATTGGCAGCCTGATGGTACTGGTGGCGATTCCTTTGACCGCGCCGGCGATTATCTTATTCGGAGCCAACCGAGATCAGTTGCAATCGAGCCATCAGCCTTCGCGGCTGGAGGGTGCTTTGCAATCACTATTTGCTTGGAGCAATCGGCATCACTTGGTGCTGACCATGGTCACGGTGCTGCTTACCAATGCCGCCGTAATTGGTGCGACCAAGCTGCTGCAAGAGACAGATTTCACGAAGAACTTCCGACAAAAGAGCGAGTTGGTCCAGTCCTACCGATTCGTTGATCAAGAGTTTGGCGGAGCGGGGGTATGGGATATTCTGATTCCCGCTCCTAAACGCTTGGACAAGAAGTTTCTTACACAGGTTCTCGATTTCGAGGCAAAGCTTCGTGAACAGGCACCAGGGCTGACTCAAGTTTTATCACTCGCCGACGCGCTCGATGCCGGAAGCGGGGGGATTCGCAAACTCAACTTTGGCGCGGACATGGCGATTCGTGCCGGGGCTGGCTTGCTGCGCGGGAGGATGCCTGAATTCATGGGGGCGATCTATAATCCTCAGGCACCCGCTGAACAGAGATATTTGCGAATCATGCTCCGTGCCCCCGAGCGACTGGGTGCCCGGCAAAAAGCGGAGTTGATCTCTCAGGTGCGCGAAGTCACAGAAGAATCGTTTCCCCAGGCCCAGGTCACGGGCTTCTATGTGTTGCTCACGCAGTTGATCGAGAGTTTGCTCCGCGATCAGTGGACCACGTTTGCCGCGGCAATCGTTGGCATTTTCTTTGTGATGGCACTGGCGTTCCGCAGTGTACGTTTGGCATTGGTCACGCTCATTCCCAACGTGCTGCCGGTAGTGTGGCTCTTTGGTGCGATGGGTTGGTTGGGTGTGCCGATCAACATGGGCGCCGCCATGATCGCGGCTGTTTCGCTGGGTCTGTCGGTAGATGGATCGATTCACTACGTGATGTCTTATCAAAGACTACGAGGCATGGGAGAGCCGATTGGCGCGGCTCTCGAATCCGTGCAAGCCACCGTCGGCCGCGCGGCCGTGCTGGGAACGCTGGCCTTGGTAATTGGCTTCTCCACTCTAGCAACCAGTGATTTCATTCCCACGGTCTATTTCGGCACACTGGTGAGTCTGTCGATGGTTGGGGGGTTGGTGGGGAACTTGGTGGTGCTGCCGCTGTTGATTCGGGTGGTGGAGCGGTAGGTGATCACTTATGTTGGTCATGTTGAGCAACCATGAAAAACTACGATTTCAAAATAGTCCTAGATGGGGTCACCGACGTAACGGATGATGAGGGGGATTCCCTGTATCGATCTGGTTGTGACGATGGCACGATTGTTTCTCGCGAAGGTGCCGTGTTTATTCTCTTTTCTCGCGAGTCGAATTCGCTGGAAGAAGCTATCAAGTCTGCGGCAGCAAATGTCCGATCTGCTGGATTTCAGATCGAACATGTCGAAGTGGCCTGTCCAGCCTAGAAATTGGCAATCATCAATGCGGGTTTTGCCTGTCGTAGTTGCATGTTGCACGCTGCGCATGAGTTCTCGATACATTTCGTGCTTGGGTGCTGACGGTTCTGTCGGAATTCTTTTCTTACAAAACAAAACCCTCGGCCCGTGCCGCTCTGCTATCAGCCAGAAAGTTTGCATCACTCCTCTTTTGTGGCTGAGAGCTGACGGCTCAGAGCATTCAATCTGAGCTGCGAGAAACCGAATTGTCAAAGAACTTGCCTGGTGCGTGGCAATCTCCAATATCCAAATTGGTCAATGGATTTCGACAACTAATTTTGTGCCAATGGAAATCAGTCGTGCAATAACGATTGGCTAGTCGCGAACGCGAGTGACCGGAACAGGTGCGAGGTGCTAGTCAGATAGAAGACGGTTTGTTCACCGCTGAGACGCGAAGTCGCTGTGGGGGATTGTGGTCCATAGAGGGGGAGAAAGAGGTTGGTTCCAATTGAGTGACGAGGGACAGAATTGTAGGCGGGAACAAGCCTTGTGCGGCATGCGGCAGTCGTTGGGCTTACTCGTGTCTTTCGCAAAGTACATCGCCATCGGTTTCTGCGATGCGACATCTGGGAACCGGAAATCATTTGCAGATGTGAGAGAATTGATCCCGCCTGCAAAGTGACGTTTTCCAATAGGGAAACAAATTATGCGAAGTCACAACGAAACGAGACGAGTTCGTGTACATCTGAAATGCTATTTAGTAGCTCTGCTTGGCTAAGACACAAATCTCAGATCTTGTCCGATTTCTTCAAATTGCAATTGCGACACAACAGTTGCACGTTAACGTCGGAATTGCTGCCACCTTTGGCAACTGGCACGATGTGGTCAAACTCCAGGTACTCTCCCGCATTACATTCTGCGCACCGACCACTATAACGCTGCCATACTCTCTGTCTTATATCCCTTGGAATATGACGAGAGCGTCGCTTGTCGTCTTGACTTGTCAAGGTTTGATTTGCCATTCGCAGTGCACTTAGGAATATGGCTGCGGGTATTCTGCTTTGATCATGACAGATAAATCGCTGAACAGGTTTGGCCTGGCGTTGTACTTCTATTACACCACGAGAAGAATCGTGCGCTACTATGGTTCCGAACCCGAACGCACCAGAACGTGTAAGGGATCTAAAGATCAATCGCGAATCCGTTATTGCGAGCACACCTGGATGCTCGGTAATATCCGGACCGCTCTTCAGCAAACGTAGAAACTGCCAGACCGCATCACCATGATAGTGCATCAGTTCTCCTGCCTTGAGGTTTACGCCGGGTGGTGCAGCAATTGACGGTAGTTTGCCGTTTTTGATGTCAGTGAGCAGCCGCAATTCCCGTAGCTCTTCGTCGATGTACACTTGCACGGCTATGGGTAATTCAAATGTCTCGATCAACTGTCGTATCGTTGACTCTTCCTGAGAAGTGAGAATATCATCTTCTTTGGCGTCGGCGAGAACGTGCTCGATGTATTGGACTGCTTGTGGCCTGATCGCCTCCACAACAACCTTGCGAGATAGGCCAAGTTTTGCGGCCGTCGCCACCAATTGTTCGAGGACGTCTACAGCAGAGTGATCGTCAGCAATCGCGGCAGCAAATATCCCTCGTAAGAACTGCTCGCCTTCGATGTGGAAGAATTTCTCTACAAAATTAGGCAGACTCAGCCCCCCGGCCCTAGCAATTTCGGTTAGTTCTGCAGCTTCCAAATCTGAGATGATGCCGTCGTCCATAGCTTTGGCCAAGGCCTCGGCAAACTTGGGTCGTGCAGTTTCAAGATTGATCGCGCGCAGAGTTTGTGGAGGTATATCCAGGCACTTAGAAACCCAGCTTAATATCTCAAGTTCTGATTCTTGGACACGACCATCTGCCCAAGCCCTAGCAAGGTATCGTTGGTAGATGCCGTTTCTTGCTTGATCCAAGTGTCTCTGCTTATAAACTCGATCTTGCAATACTTCTGCCAGGACGAAAGACCTTTTCCGTTCCTTGATTCCTGCCTGGAGAAGTTGAGTTAATTCCGCGACCTCATTCTCTTTGTCGGGATCGACAACACTCTCGAAGCATTGTTTTACCCACTTCCCAAAAGCCATACGGAACTCCCAGCTAAACTAAAGCTACTCAAGGCAAGAGACGAAAATGACTTCGAGAGATGATAGCTTGCGAAAGTGCCGGAGAAAAGATTCTCTAGCCGCTAATTGTTCATTTGTTGTGAGCAAGATAGGTTTCTTTCCGAAATAGCCACGTATTTCGTTCCTCGAACAAGCGCGCCACTATTTCTGCCACAAAACGGGGGCCTAAGGATTCCAGTCGCCACCGATCGCTTGTGTTGACTCGGAGTAGCCGTTAAACGCCTTCTTGCGAAAGCGGGAGCTAGAATTGTTGACTTAGCATATCTCGCCAGCTTAGAATCTTTGCCTGAGAGCAATCGCACTCTTTTCTTGTTCAGTCTCTTTCTCCTTGCATAAGGCCGAATCGATGAACTGCGCGAATATGGGTAGATCGTTGGTGTTTGGTTTGGCGGTGATTTTGGTTGTCGGCGCGTGTTGGGCCGCCGAGAGGAACTGGACTGACGAGAGCGGCAAATTCTCCATCACTGCGGAATACGTCGGGGTGAAAGGGGGCAAGGTCCTCCTCCGCAATGCCGATGGCAAAGAACTTTCTGTTCCGCTGAAAAAACTGAGCGAGGCCGACCGGGAGTTCGTCAAGGCACAACAGAAAGAGGCCGCTCAGCGTGAGGAAGTCTCCGAACCTACGAGGCAGAAGCCACAGCGCGAGGTGGTTATGGAACTTGCTGAGACGTTTTACGCCGACCTCCGCACGAGAGAACGTATCGGTGCTGGCAAGCTACTCACCGATGAGGCCCAGGCTTTGATCAAAACCGGGAAGTCTCCGTTGGTGTATCTTCCTCGACCTGAAGTGGGTGGAAAGGCGATCCGTGTCGGTAGGCCAAAATTTGATGGCTCTGTGGCTGAGATACCGGTTCGCGTGGAGGCCGGGGAGCAGCTTCACCAGACGTGGCTGCACCTGCGGTTGGTTAACCCTGGTGCTAACGCAGACGAGGACTGGCGGATTTTCGCTCTTAGCGCAGTGTATCCCGATGGCGAAAAATCTCTCGACTTCGAGGCCAGCGTAGCACTGGCAGGCGAAGCCGACCCGCTAAAGAAACTTATTGGCAAGCCCTTTCTGATGGAGGGCTATACTCTCGATGGAGAACCGATCAGCTCCGACGACTACAAAGGCAAGGTTGTCCTTATCGATTTTTGGGCGACTTGGTGTGGACCTTGCAAGGCAGAGATACCTAATATTTTGGACAACTGGCGAAAGTACAACGGCGCCGGCTTCGAAGTGCTGGCGGTCAGCGTCGACAAGGATCTCGAGGCGCTCGCATCTTTTACGCGCAAGGAGAACCCGCCTTGGACTGTGGTGGCTGACAGGCACCCCTACAACAAGAAGTCGATGGGCGCGAAGTTTGGCATCCGCTCGATCCCGGCATTCGTCTTACTGGGACGTGATGGTCGGGTCGCCGCGATCCACTGCCGCGGCAAACTCCTGAGCAAGGAAGTCGAGCGGCTGCTTGCGGGGGGATGACGAGAGATTCCAGGGTTTGATGGTGGCGACTAGCCAGAGTTGGAGTCTCGTCTGACTGGGAAATACGAATCGTCCAAGCCCCGTCGACATCGAAGACAATCTCTGGGCACTGAAATAGCATTTCGACACCAAATGGTGTACAATATTAGTTAGCCGATGTCGGCGAGTCTTTTCTCAATCTATTCTTAATGCACACTTCGCTGGGAGAGGTGTTATGGCGACCGAATGGTATTGCCGGTTGATGGGGTCCGAGCTGGGTCCATTTTCATCCAAGCAACTCTTGGAGATGGCGCGGCAGCATCAGATCACGCCCGATGACTCCGTGCGAAAGGGAGCCGATGGTACCTGGGTAGGTGCGCATCGTGTGAAAGGGTTGTTCGAAGATCCGGCGGCATCGACGATTATCATGGCGCATCTGCCTCCGGACGTGCAGCAAGCATTGGAGAAGAAGCAGCAAGTAGCGGAGAGCACTACCAAATCGGAGCCGCCCAAGGTGACCTGGCACTACATCGTGGATCACAACAAGATTGGCCCGCTGTCGTTTGATCAGCTGGTGGCGCATGGTCGCGAGGGAAGCTTGAAGCCGCATTGCCGGGTGTGGTCGTCAAAGTCACCTAAGTGGTGCGAAGCGAAAGACGTTGCTGGGTTGGTGTTCGATAAAGCGACGAGCGAGTAATCGGCGATCGCTTGAGACTCTGCTACTCTGCGGGTCCCGGGGAATGCAATCCACGGGAGTTAGGTGCGCAAAGGTTCCGGGTGATATTCTGAACTGCCATTCAGGAGACGATCCAGTAGCCCAGTATGCCCGCAAGCAGCGCGTAGTAGAGAAACACGATAAGTGTTTTGCGGATGATCTGTCCTTCTTTGCCAACGAGGCCAGCCACAGCGGAGGCGGCAACCACGTTGTGGACGCAGATCGTGTTGCCGGCGGCGCCGCCGACAGCTTGCAGCGCGACGATCCAGGTGGGGTCAACGTCGATCTTGAGTCCTACGTCGTACTGGAAGAGGGAAAACATCATGTTGCTTATTGTGTTGCTTCCCGCCACGGCCGCTCCGATTCCGCCGATAAAAGGCGAGGCTAGTGGCCATGCGTTGCCCGTCAGGTGGGCAACCCCTTCGGCCAATGCCAACGGCATAGCAGGATAACCCGCCTCTCCCCCGGCGCTATTGAGAAACACCTGCACCATGGGGACGGTGCAGACGAGTGCAATGGACGCGGCAACGACTGTCTTGCTGGATTTGTGGACCGCGGATGCGAATTCTCTGAACCGCATGCGGTGAAGCCAGACCACGAAGAGAGCCACAGCAATAAATACGGCTCCGGGCAAATAGAGAGGTGTGATCGAATCGCTGATGTCAGTCCCTAAGATGCTCTGAACGGGGATTGCAACTCCCAAGAGCCACTGTTGAAGTGGCAGGTTGGGTAGTCGCGTAAGCACGAGGAGAATCGCAACCAAGAGGTAGGGACTCCAGGCCGAGAAGAGTGAGAAGCCGCGTCCGTTATCGACGGGATCGCCCAATTCGCTGCCAGTCCACTCGGGTTCCCACGTTTCTTGGGGACCGAAATCCCATGGTTTGTCCGGGTCGGGTATCAGAAAGCCTTTTTTGGCAGCAGGTACCACAATGGTGAGCCCGATCAAGCCGCCGAGGATCGAAGGGAACTCCGGTCCCAAGAAAAGGGCGACGAGGAAATAGGGAACCGTCATTGCTACGGCTGCGAACAAGGCGAATCGCCAGAGGGCAAGCCCTTCTCGATAGGACCGCGCAACTCCAAAGAAGCGGGTCAGGAGTGAGACAAGAAAAAGCGGGATCAATGTTCCGACGATCAAATGCAGCAGTGCTACTTTGACACCGATCAATTGCTGGAGTTGTGCACCACACTCGAAGCCTTGGGCAAGCGCAAAATCGTTGATCGTACCAGCACCACGCAATCCGTCGGTAACACCAATCATGATTGGTGTTCCACATGCACCAAATGAGACGGGAGTACTCTGTATGACCATCCCTGACACGACTGCAGCCATGGGAGGAAATCCAAGGCCGACCAGCAGAGGGACTGCTACTGCAGCGGGTGTGCCAAAGCCGGCGGACCCTTCGATGAACGACCCGAAGAGCCAAGCGATGATAATCGCTTGTACGCGTCGGTCTGGCGAAATATTTCGAAACGATTGTTTGATCCTCACCAATGCGCCGCTCTGTTCGAGGGTGTTTAGCAGGAGGATGGCGCCAAAGATAATGAACAACAGCTTGGCCGTGATGAGGAGACCCTTCAGGCTGGCTGCTGCGATCACTACCGCAGGTATCTGCCAGACAAAACCGGCCAACAGGGCGACAATCAGATAGCAGATCGGCATAGCTCGGCTGGCAGGCCAGCGCAAGCCGACCAAGAGTAGAGCAACCGATGCGATCGGCAAAGTTGCAAGTATCGCAAGGGTTGTGGAATTCACCGGGAATGCTTCTCCCTTGATAGTAAAGGGCCGCGCTTCCCTGCGAGGCGCGGCCAACGGCTACTCGGTGTCGGGGCTTAGGGTGTACATCAACACGTTGAGGCCGATGCGCGCGGCGTCTTCGCGGGTGTAGCCGCGGCATTCCATCGCTTCGTGTTGCTCGAGGGCACAGCTGATGTCGTAGGGTGAAAAGATGACAGCCCAGCGACCGTCGATTTTAATGCCCAGCAGTTCGGGTTCGACTTCACGAGTGCGGGTGGCCAGGGGTTGGTCGGCTTGGCGCTCGACGGGATCCCGGCGTTTGACCTTGCGGATGTCGGAGCCGCCGGCGGAATCGCGGAAGAGAGTATCGGTGACCGGGATGCGCTCCAGTTGTGAGTCGGGGAGCACCTGCTTAATTTCCCGCTGGAAAGCAGCGGCAAATTGCGGGCTCGCGCAAATGCTGTCAGCAAAGAGGGTGCCGCCATTGGTGAGATATTCTCGCAAAGACTCCTGTTCCTTTGGCGTGAAACGGAAATCGTGCCGGCCGTGCATGAAGGCGAGTACAAAACGTTTTAAATTGGGATCGTCTGCAGTGATCTGGAACTCGTTGGTTGATACCTGCAGCTTGAGTTCTCCCTGAGCGGCGGTGCGGAGCAGGTTCACGAGCGCTCCGGGGGCATCGTTGCAGCCACCGCCGTGTTGGAGCTTGGCGATTTGGATCGTGCCGCGACTGCCGGCGGCGGCGAGTTCGGCCGCGTCGATCGTGGCAACGAAGGAGGCCTCTTTGCCCTTGGGTTCGCGATTAGTGGCATAGGCGAGCACATTCACACCGACAGCCATGGCATCGTTGAGCCGCTTTTCAATCGTCTCGGGAAATGTGGGTCGCCCGATGCGTCCGTACAATTCCCAGTAGCACGAGAGGTCGATCTCTGAGAACACCACGCAGGTGCGGCAGCCATATTCGACCGTCCAAAGTCTGCCGACATAGGGGGATTCGGGTCGCACGAGTTCTTCAACTCGCCAGAGAGGATGCTCGGGGCCGGCGCGGCGGAGGCGATATTCCTTCTCTGGGAAGACTTTGTCCAGATACTTGCGAAAACCTTCTTCGAACCGACTGCCATCGAGACAGCAGGATTCGGCAAACAGAAATCCCCCACGATCGATGTAGTCGCGCATCTTTTGCGCCGTGCCGTCGAGATCTGGCGATTTGCTTCCAGAGAGAAATAGGACTGGCGCTTGAAGCAGGTCGTCGACGGTAGCCGACTCGGGATTGAGGATTTGCCACGTGAGATCAATATCCCAGAGTTTCTCGACACGAGCGGTGAGATTGGCCATGTCGTTTTCGTGATTATCCCAATCTTCCCCGGGGCCATGCGTAAGCTTGGCCATGAGGACGGGTCGGCGTCCCTTGGAGAGGAACAACAGTGCCATCGAAGTGGCGATGTGCGGGTTGTCTTCGGCGGTGTTCTGGCCGGTCCAACTGTGGCTAAAGGGGTCTTGGTTTCGGATTAAATACTCGGCTCCCTCACGGTACCAATCGTGGGGGTCCAGTTCGCCGATGAATCGCCGTGCTGTGAGACGCCCCACGCGTTCCAGTCCATAGAGATAGTAGTAGTGCCAAACTTGCCCCATGCCGCGACGGCCCGGATTGCGCCGGACGGAAAAATTGCGCCCTAGCCAAGTGAGCGCCCGATCTAAGGAATCCTCTTCCTCATGGGGTTGGCAGCATTGCACCAAGCCGTTCTTCACGTCGGCGTCGGCTCGTTTGGCGCGTTCGTTGCAGATAACAGTTGCTCCAATACCAGCGCAGGTCATGCTGCCGAGACCTTCGTCCCAGCCAATTTTGTATCCCCAAGAGCCATCGGGGTTTTGAGCTCCGCTCCAATACTCGGCAGCCTTCTTCCAGGTTTCGAGTTTGATTTGGGCTCCTGCACGCTCGGCTTCGTGTAGTGCGAGCACGGCAAATTGCGAGTTGCTGTTGTCACCATCACCTGAAGGGTAAGACCAAGAGCCGTTTTCCAATTGAATCGACTCGAGCCAATTGACGTTTCGCTGGATGAGCATTTGATCACGCTGGGGATCGCCAGCACAGAAAGCCATCGTTTGCAGGGCGACACTGTAGGTCTTAGTCGGTGGAATGTCGCGAAGATAAGCGAGGGCAGCTTGTATCTGCGGATCGTTCGGATCGACTCCCGAATTCAGCAGGGCGATTGTGCAAAGAGCAGTCACGCCCCCGGGATAGGGAGCCAAGTCATTCCAGGTGCCTCGGGCTTCGTTTTGCTCTTCCAGCAGATACTTCACCCCGCCACTGATTGACTCGCGGACCTGTTCAGCGGTGAGTGGCTCAGCAATGTCGTTGAGAAACTGGGCATGCAGCGGTAGAGATGCTGGCAACAGGCAAACTGCCGCCAGCACGATTCTGAGCAAACTACGTTGATGTCGCCTCATGCTCTACCCATCTCTGAAAAGAATAGGATCCACTGTCTTCTATCGTAAGCTGCGATAACTGGGAAAACAATGAGCGGATCACTCGCCTAATAAATCCCGCACATTGTCGGTAGTGGGGGGGAGCTATAGAATTGGTCGGGTTCGGGTGAATAAGTTAGTAAGTGAGTGGGTATAGGTAATCTTTGGAAATTCTCCCCCAAGTATTTTTCCCTACTCACCTACTCACCTGCTCACCAAATTTAGGAAAGCACACCAATCGGCATGAGCATTTCGAATTCTGGCAGCAAACCTCGCAAGCTTTCTCACCTAGAAAGGAAACTCAGTGACACGCAATCTTGGGGATATTCTCAAAGACTTTCGGCAGCACCGACTGGTCATGCAGCAGGAACTGCAAAAGGTAATCATTGGCCAGGACGAGGTGATCGAACAGATCTTCGCTGCCATCTTTACTCGGGGGCACTGTCTTCTGGAAGGCGTGCCGGGGCTGGCAAAGACCCTGATGGTCAGCACGCTCTCGCAGATTCTGGATCTGGGATTTAAGCGCATTCAATTCACACCAGACTTGATGCCATCGGATATCACTGGCACGAATGTGCTGGAAGAAGATGAGCACGGTCGGCGGAGCTTTCGATTCGTTGAAGGCCCGGTATTTACGAATATTCTCTTGGCCGACGAAATCAACCGAACACCTCCCAAGACACAGGCCGCGCTTTTGCAGGCGATGCAAGAACGCGAAGTCACAATTGGACAAACGACCTACGGATTGCCCGATCCGTTTTTTACCATCGCGACACAAAACCCCATCGAGCAAGAAGGTACCTACCCGCTGCCCGAAGCGCAGCTCGACCGGTTTATGTTTAACATCAAAGTGGACTACCCGACGTCGGACGAGGAACAGCGGATCCTGGCTTCGACCACCCGGGGAGAAAAACCCGAAGTGACCAAGATTCTTTCGGCGCGGGCAATTCTCAACTTGCAGAAACTGGTTGGTTCGGTGGCAGTGAGTGAATTAATTATCAAGTATGTCGCATCGCTGGTTAGGGCGACACGCCCTGGGGATCCTTCGGCTCCCGAATTTGTGCGCGATTTGGTGGACTGGGGTGCCGGTCCCCGAGCGGGACAGTTTTTGATTCATGGTGGCAAGGCACTTGCCGCGATGGATGGGCGGTTTACAGTCGCCATCGAGGACGTGCAAAAGGTAGCGATTCCTGTGCTTCGGCATCGGGTAAGCACCAACTTTCAAGCCCAAGCCGAAGGCATGACCCCCGAGAAACTGATCACGCGGTTGATGGAGGCGATCCCCGTGCCGGAGATGCCGAAGTACGCGGGGTAGGGGAAAATCATGAACCGCGGAGACGATGAGGCGCAGAGAATTAATCAGGTTACTGATGTTATCATTGGTTCCGCTATTGAGGTGCATCGTCATCTTGGGCCTGGTCTGCTCGAGTCTGCGTATGAGACATGTCTTTTTAAGGAGCTAGAAACGCGGGGACTGAAGTATTCTCGACAGGTTGTATTGCCTGTCACTTATAAGGGAGTCGAAGTGGAATGTGGCTATAGAATGGACATCGTCGTCGAACAAGAAGTTGTAATTGAGGTTAAATCGGTCGTAGATTGGCATCCAGTCTACGAAGCCCAACTACTCAGCTACCTCAAGCTTTCTGGTTACAAGGTCGGATTAGCAATAAATTTTAATGTCCCGCTACTCAAAACCGGAATTAAACGCATGGTTAACAAACTCTAGTTGAAACCCTCCCTCCGCGGCTCTGCGCCTCCGCGGTAACACACATGTCCTCCACGGTTGAAAAATATCTGAAGCCTGAAGTTGTGCGGCATATCGCGCGGCTGGACTTGCGCGCGCAGTTTATTATCAAGGGTTTCTTTCAGGGGATGCATGCAAGCCCGTTTCATGGGTTTTCCGTCGAGTTTAGTGAGCATCGCAAGTATGTGCCTGGGGATAATCCGTCGGATATCGACTGGTTGGTCTATGCCAAGACCGATAAATACTACGTGAAAAAGTTCGAGGCGGAGACGAACCTCACCGGTTATCTGGTGATGGATCTGAGTGCCTCGATGGCCTACAGCCACGACCAGGAACTGACCAAGTTTGACTATTCCATCTGCCTAGCGGCCGCGCTTTGCTATCTGATGATCCACCAGAATGACCCCGTAGGACTGGTGACTTTTGGAGAAAAGATCGTCGATTGCTTGCCACCAAAGTCCAAGCGCCAACAGATTGGAAACATCCTTTCGGTGCTGGCGAATCTTACACCGCACGATAAGACCAATGTCGCCCAGAGTATCATTCAACTAGCGGCGATGCTCAAGCATAGTAGTCTGGTGATGATCTTCAGTGACTTGCTCGTGGAACCTGAGCCCGTGATTGCGGCGATGCGGCGACTGCGTCATGGGGGGCATGATGTGATCCTGTTTCATATCCTGGATCAGGCGGAGGTTTCGTTTCCATTTGAGGGGTTGGTAGAACTGCGCGACCCGGAGACGCAGGAGACGATTGAAGTGGATGCCGACGCCTATCGGGCAGACTATGTGGACGAAATCAATCGGTTTCGTTCTCAGTATGAGAAAGAGTGCCGTCAGAGCGGGATCGATTATGTGCCCTTGGACACGGGAATGCCGTTCGATCGCGCGTTGACGGAGTATTTGATCAATCGTCGAAATTTAGGATAGACCATGGGTTTTCTGACGCCCGCATTACTGGCCGGTGCAGGATTGATCGTGTTGCCGATCATTCTGCATCTGGTGATGCGCCGTCAGCCGAAGCAAGTGACCTTTGCCGCGCTGCAATTCGTCAAGCGTCGTCAGGATGCGAATCGTCGTCGGCTCAACTTTCGGCATCTCTTGCTGTTGGCGCTGCGGTGTTTGTTGATTGCTGGGCTTGCTTTCGCCCTTGCGCGACCCACTTTGCGTGGGAGTGGCTTGAAGGGGAAAGAGGGTGCGCCGCTGGCCGTGGCGATGGTGATGGATAACTCGCTCCGCATGGAATATGTCGAGCGAAATCATACACGACTGACGGCGGCTAGTGAGTTGGCGCAGTCGTTGGTAAAGCAATTTCCTGACGAAACGATGATTGCTGTGCTCGACTTGAGTCATGCGACGAACAGTTTTGTGATCGACAAGACCACAGCGGATGGCCGCCTTGTGGGCCTCACTGCCGAGAGCAATCCGCGGTCGCTAGCCGATGCGGTGCGGAATGCGATCGAATTGGTGGCAGAGCAGGAAGATCGCCGACAAGAGGTGTTTGTGTTCAGCGACTTAGCGGCGGAGGACTTCGACGAAGCTGGTTTGGCAACGATTCGGGAATCACTCGAAGAAGCTCCCGACGTGCGGATCTATGTCGTCGATGTGGGTGTGGAACATCCGCGCAATCTGTCACTTGCACCGTTGAAACTTAGCGCAAGCTATCTTGGTCCCGGTGAGCAACTACGTGTGGATGTCGATCTGGAAAGCGTCGGCTACGACGAACAGCCCTTGCTGGAACTGTTTCTTGAAGATTCGACAAACAAGCTGGTCAAGCGTGGCCAGCGGATTGTGGAACTTGATTCGACGGGGACCGGTCATACGGAGTTTGTCTTAAGTGACTTGTCGCTAGGGACGCACCAAGGTGTCGTGAAACTATCAACGACGGATCCACTGCAATTCGACAACCAACGATTCTTTACGGTAGAGGTCCGACCTAGTGTGAGGGTATTACTGTTAGGGGAAACAAATGCTGATACTCTGTTTCTGCGTGAGGCACTGAGCCCGTCCCTACTAGGCGAGAATGTCCAGAAGCGATTTGATACAGTGGGCGACCGGTTTGCCAACGCCGCCAAAATCGACTTTGCTCAGTATGATGCTGTTTGTCTCTTGGACCCCCCGCCACTTGCCGATGAGGTTTGGAATCATCTCGCTGATTTCGCCCGTGCTGGTGGAGGGGTCGGTATCTTTCTGGGCAATCGAGCCACGCCTAGCGGTTTCAACAATCCGTCTGCGCAACAATTGCTGCCGGGGATGCTGAAGCTTCGCTCACGGCAGGAAACCTATTTTCGGCCTCGGCGACTTGACCATCCAGCGCTCGCAGCGTTGCGAAACTATGCTGAGGAGATTCCCTGGCAGATTTATCCCGTGTGGCGGTTTTGGCAGTTCGATGAAGCCGAGATGGCGGGCGATTCGTACGTCGTTGCCCAATATGCGAACAATCAACCGGCACTCGTCGAGCGACCCTTAGGTCAGGGGCGAGTGCTGACGTTAACCACGCCGATTTCCGATCCACTTCAGCCTGTGGGTCGGGAGCCTTGGAATTTGCTCCCCACGCACCCCGAACCGTGGCCATTTGTCGCACTAGTGAACAACATCGTGGGTTATCTGTCACGCAATGAAGATCAAGAGCTGAATTATGGGGCCGGAGAAACCGTCAACCTGCGATTATCACCGCGGCAGCACGTGACGGATTTTGTGTTGCGCGATCCAAATGGCGAAGGCCTCCGCCGTACGCTGCCTCCAGGAGAAGACACGATTCGCATCAGCACGACCGGGCAGCTCGGCAACTATCGTGTTGCAGCCGGGGGGCGGTCTGGTTCGCTGGACGAGGGATTCAGCGTAAACGCTGCCGCTGAGTTGAGTCGTCTCGAGCAGGCGGATCCCGAGGCGATTCTTGCAGCGCTTCCAGAGGGACGCGTCCATTTGGCCAACTCGCTCGATGACGTGGAACAGTATGTCAACATCGGTCGCCGAGGGAAAGAATTGTTTTCCTGGGCAATTCTGATGGTGGTCTTCGTGTGGGGCAGCGAACACTTGCTCTCCAATCGCTTCTATCGTGAGGAGCGGCCAGCATGACCAATTGGTCTGTCGATCCCGTGGGAGGTTTTTGGTTCACTGGCTCAGTGGCGATACTGCTGGTGTTGGTGCTGTTGGTGGGGCCGCGAGGTCGGTCACTCCTGCCCCGACGTCGCATGATTCTCATGATCCTGCGTGGACTGACGGCACTACTGCTCATCTTGACGATGTTGCGCCCTACACTGGTGACTACCATCGTGAACAAAGTGCCTGGCTCGCTGTTGCTCTTGGCGGATGATTCGCGGAGTATGTCGATTGAGGATTCGCTCGGCAATCAATCGCGGTGGAACGCTCTCAAAGCATCGCTCGCCTCGGCTGGTGACCAGTTCGCTGAACTGGCAGAAAGCTGGGACGTGAAACTCTATCGCTTCGCGGACGAAACCGAATTGGTGAAGCGAGTCGATGAAGGGTTTGTTTTGCCGGAGAATGCTGAAGGTTCGCAGACGGCGATGGGTTCTGCGATTGGTGATTTGCTTGACCGGGAATCGCAGCAACGGATCGTGGCGATGTTGGTGCTGAGCGACGGTGCCCAACGGGCATTTCCGCCGCGAGATGAACCCCCGCAGTTGGCTGTTGCTCGACTGGCCACTGATCGCATCCCCCTCTACACATTTACCTTTGGTAAGCCGTCGTTAGGCTTGCAATCGGATTTGCGGGTTGATGATTTGCTGATCAACAACGTCTTGTTTGCCGAAGCACCGGCGACCATTCAGGCGAACGTCACAGCCGATGGCTATGCCAACCAAACCGTCAAGGTTCAATTGCTCTGGGAGAATGCAGAGGGAGAGATGGAAGTCGTCGCGACCGAGCCCCTGCGAATCTCCGCGAACCAGCGGCAGTATCCGGTGACACTCACGCACACTCCACAGGCTCCTGGCGAATTCAAGATTGCCGTCGCGGTGGAGCCCCCAGCGGGGGAACTCGCGACGACAAATAATTCCCAGAGTACATTTGTTACTGTGATGAAGGGGGGCGTCAATGTGCTTTATCTCGTTGGCTCGCAGCGGGTCGGCGGTGGACCGGGGATCGAACCTCGATTCGTTCGCGCTGCCCTGGCCACCTATGCCGACTTACATGTTCACTATGAGTTGATCAATTACCGACGTCAACAGTTCGATTTGCGCGAACAACTTCGCGAAGGGAAGTTTGATGTGTTTCTCCTGCAGAACGTCGACTATGCGGGACTCAGTCGCGAGACCTGGGAGATGATTGCCGACGACGTGGGCAAAGGAGCGGGGCTTGCCATGCTGGGAGGATTCCACAGTTTTGGCCCCGGCGGATTTCGCAACACGCCGATGGACGATATTCTCCCGATTGTCATGGGGCGCGCGGAACGACAAAATTTTGGTGAGCCCCCTCGGGCCGATATGCATTTGACGGGGCCCTTGCGCGTGAACCCTCTGCCACAGGGGGGGAGCCTGCACCCTATTTTCCAGATTGGTGAAGACAGCGCTGCGAAGCTTGATTGGAGCAACCTTCCACCACTAGACGGGTCGAATCGATTCGATCCGAGAAGTCTCAAACCGAATGCGGCCGTGATTGCCGAAGCGGATGATCCTCAACATTCTCCGTTAGTCGTTGTTGGAGCATGGGGTAATGGTCGCACGGCGGCAGTGGCCTTCGATACGACCTGGCGTTGGCCGATGGAAGGTCACGCTGAACTACAGGATCGTTTTTGGCGGCAATTGGTGATGTGGCTTTCTCGCAAAGATGACACGGGGGGAAAAGATGTGTGGGCGCGACTTGACCAACGGCGATATCAACGTGGGAGTCGCATTGAATTTGCAGTGGGTGCTTTCGACGAGAAACAAGAATCCGTGGCAGGGGCACAGTTCCAAGTTGAAATAGAAAAGCCCGACGGGAGCGTCGCCACGGTGCAAGTCACTCCAAGGGGCAAGGAGTATATCGGCAATTTCGATGAAACTTCGATTCCCGGTGACTATCGACTCACGGTCACCGCCACAACGGGCAGAGAAGAACTCGGTTCTTCCGAAGTGCGCTTCACGGTTCCCGATCGTGATATGGAACTCGACCAACCTGCCGCAGAGCCCACCTTCATGGCGTCACTAGCGAATCTGACTTCCGACGTGGGTGGCGCGGGTCTTGCACCTGAGGAGCTACCCGACCTGCTTGAACGCCTGCAGGATCGTTTTGAGGAATTTGAGGAAGAAGTTTCCACTCAAAAAAGTTTATGGGACAGTTGGCCCATGTTGACAGCGTTAGTGGGGCTATTAGGTACTGAATGGTTTCTGCGGAAGCGCTGGGGGTTGGTGTAGTCGGCAGAGGTGCTGACGCTGAGGCGCAAGTTTCTGTAGACTAGTCTCTTCATCGTATCGACCTAATCATTGACCGGGAGGCTCCTCATGCGATCGCACTTATTTCTACTTATTCTAGGGATGTGTGCTGGTCATTCGCTGGTACATGCCGATCCAGGCAAGCCGGTTGCCGTGCGCTGGTGGGGGCAGGCGATGGTTTCGATCGAGACCTATTGGAACCTCAAGATTGTCATCGATCCCTACAGTCTGAGCATCGGCTACAAGGATCCCGAACAGACGGCGGACTTGGTGCTGATCACGCACAATCATCCAGACCATAACAACCCGGACCTTGTCCGTGGCAAGCCGATCATTGCACGCGGCTTGCACGAATCAGAAGAGTTCACGAAGATCTATCAGGCCTTGGATCGATTTCCTAATCAAGAAGAAATTCGCTGGACGAATGCCAAACTGAGGATGGCACGCTCGCCACATGCGATCGTGGTGACAAGCATTCCGGCCTGGCACGACGATGAGCAAGGTGAAAATCGCGGCGCTGTTGCGATGCTGCTCGCCGAGGTCGATGGAGTGCGGATCGTTCATTGTGGCGACATCGGACAATCGCGATTCACAGAGGAACAGCTTAAAGCGATGGGCAAGGTGGATGTGTTGCTCATCCCCGTGGGGGGTACCTACACGGTCGATGGCGCTCAAGCGGCCGTGCTGGTAGAGCAAGTCAAGCCAAGAATAGTGGTTCCGATTCACTATAAGACTTCAGCACTCAATTTTGATCTTGCTGGAGTTGATCCATTCTTGACTGCATTGGGATCGGCATTTGAAGTTGTTCGACCTGTGGGGAATACTCTGGCCGTCAGCTCTATAGTGAACGAAACGGAGTCCAAACCTCGTGTGGTCGTGTTGAATTATCTGCCCTGGGAAATGCCCGAGGAGCTTGCCGAGCTGTTTGCGAAGAAGGAATCAGCGAGTGCTGTAACTGAAGACGTGTTTGCTCCGCTAAGTGCGAATCAGATGAGCTTTCGCCCCTCGAATGGCACACACACGCCGCGTTGGAATGCCGAACATATGATAGGGCGAGAATTAGGATTTTTTACCGAGATTTACGCCAAGGTTGACCCAGCATTTGCGAAGATCGACCTGAACCCGACCCAAATGCCGCCTGATTACGAGGCAGCGCATCCCGACTGGACCGGCGCAGAAGAAGCCCGCCAAATCGAACGTGTCTCGGCGTTGACACGGCGTTTCGCCTACCTGCTAGCCGATCTGCCCCTCGACGAGCAGGCTCCTGGCAGTCGCTGGACCCCGCGAAAACTGCTTGAGCAAATGGCTCGACACTACGGAGAGCATACAGAAAATGTGAAACTCAAGTTTGAGCTGACGGACTGGCCGCAAGAATAGTGACTATGCTGGAAGAATATGAAATCAGCCACGGATGAATGCGTATTGGTCGGGTATTGAGACGGGTTATGATTCTCAGCGGTAATCACCAAAATCCGCGTTCATCTGCATTCTGTTTCAGATAGACTTAAGCCTATGAAGTTTCCTCGCGGCACAACACTCCTGGTGATCATCTATCTCGCTATTGTGGGGTATGTGCTCGTGGCTTGGCTGCCTACGGTGGTTGGAGGCTATCGTACGATCGACGAATCCTATCCCATGCTAGGTTACGTCTATCTTGCCATTGTTTCCCTTGGCGGAGCGGTGCTGCTGGGTGCTTCGGTTTATGTGTTTCTCAAGCTCTGGCGAAACACACGCAAGAAGCACATTACTCGCGAGAGGCGGCAACAGAATCCCAGCGAACTCGACGCTTCCCAGCAGCAGGCCGAGTTGCGGGAGAATATCAGCACGAGCCAGAACTTTGCCCTTGATGAAGGGGTGTCGGCTGAATTGCGTGCTGAGATCGAACATGCCTTGGATGCGATCGAGAAAAAACATGCCCAGTCTCGCTTGGAGATCGTGGCCTTCGGTACGATATCGAGCGGCAAGTCGTCGCTGCTCAACTCGCTGGCTGGCCGGCAAGTGTTTGCCTCAGACATCATCGGAGGCACGACCTCGGTGCGGAGCGAAGTTCCCTGGCCAGGGAACGAACAAGTGATATTGGTTGATACTCCTGGTCTCGCCGAAGTTCGCGGTGAAGAGCGTGCCGCCGTTGCCGCGTTGGCAGCCAAGAATGCTGACCTTGTCCTGTTGGTCGTGGACGGACCACTGAAGTCGTATGAAGTCGATCTCGTAAAACAGCTTCATGATATGGAAAAGCGCATCGTTGTGTGTTTGAACAAGGAAGATTGGTATGACACCGACGACGAAGTACATCTCGCTTTGCAGATCTCTGAACAATTGCCGGGGATCGTGCCTGCGGATGTGGTGGCCGTGCGGGCGGCGACGGTTACCCGTGAGCGGGTTCGCGTCACTGTCGACGGCGAAGAAGTGATCGAAGAAATCGAGATGCCACCCAATGTGGCACCATTGGCAGAGCGGTTGCTGCAGATCGTGCAAAAGGATGGACGGCAATTACTGTTGGCAAATCTGCTTTTGCAATCGCGCGGCATTGTAGATGAATCAAAAGAACGCGTTCGAGCGGTGCTCGACAAGCGTGCCAACGAAATCATCAATCGATACATGTGGGCTGCCGGAGGCGCGGCGGGGATCAATCCGTTTCCGCTTTTGGATCTGGCGGGTGGAAGCGCGATTACGATCAAGATGGTGATCGAGCTCGCGCACGTCTACAAGCAGCCCATCGACACCGATGGCGTAGTGAAGATGCTTGAACAATTGGGCAAGAATCTTGTGGCGATGGTTGGGGCTACGGCCGCCTCCCCTGCGGTGGCGGCCGCAATTGGCTCGGCGCTCAAAACCGTGCCAGGTATCGGTACGATCGCTGGTGGCCTAGTGCAAGGAATTGTGCAAGCGCTAGTGACACGGTGGATCGGCAATGTTTTCGTGGAATACTACCGTCGCGACATGAAGGCACCTCCGGGGGGAATCGCCGAGCTTGCCCGAGATCAATGGCAATTGCTCACGCGACCTGACAACTTGCGCAAAATCATCCAACATGGTCGCAGCGAACTCTCCAAGTCCTTCTATGGCAAGGACGACAATGACTGACTCGCCCGTATCCACGAAACCTCTCGTAACTACCGATGTCGACTATCAGGCGGCTGTGTCCTCTGTACGCCGGGCGATAGAAAACTATCAGGGCTGTACCGAAGCAGAACGTCGTGTGTTGGCGCGTGACTTCGATGAGCTGCAGCAGATGGCCGACAAGCTGGAAGCCGGTCGAGTGGATATCGTTGTCTTCGGCGAAATCAGCACAGGCAAATCCGCGCTCATCAATGCCTTGGTCGGCGGTAATGTAACCCAGGTGAATGTGCAGGGAGGCTGGACGAAGGATATCTGGCACGTTCCGTGGGAAGGCATCGGCTACTGTGTCCCTGGTCTGGCCAATTCGCAAGTCGTATTGGTAGATACTCCCGGTCTCAATGAAGTGGAAGGCCATGAGCGTTCCGCCATTGCGCGTTCCTCAGCATCGCGGGCGGATCTGGTGCTCTTCGTCACAGATTCTGACCTCAATGAAACAGAATACTCGGCGCTGCTTGAACTTGCTGCCAGCCACAAGCCGATCATTCTGGTTTTGAACAAAGCAGACCTCTACTCCCGGAAGGACCTTCAGGAACTCTTGGAATTATTTCGAGGGCGACGGTTGATTAACATCGTCGATCCGGAAAATGTCGTCGTCACGCAGGCTAATCCCCGCGAGATGGAGTATGTCATTGAAGCGGCCGATGGCAGCACGCGCACCGAGTGGCGCAAGCCGGAACCCAAAGTTAGCGAGCTAAAAGAGCGAATTCTGAAAGTCCTGAATGCGGAGGGCAAGGCCCTGATCGCGCTCAATGCCGCTATGTTTGCCGCGGACAAAGGTGATCGTATGGGGGCGCTTCGAATCAAGCTGCGTGAAGCCGAAGCGTCGAAAGTGATCTGGAGTTTTGCAGTCACCAAATCTCTAGCGGTTGCTCTAAACCCGGTTCCCGCGGTCGATATCCTCGGTGGAACTGCCGTCGATGCCACGATGGTCGTTACTCTTGGCAAAATCTACGGCATGAACATCACCACTTCCAACGCCCGCGCTCTTGTGACATCGATCTTAAAAGCTGCTGGTTGGGTAATGCTCAGTGAAGCGGTGGTGAGTTACGCCTCAAGTGTGTTTAAAGCGCTCACTGTGGGCTACGGCACAATTGCGACTGCATTGCCTCAAGGTGCCGCCGCGGGCTATGGCTCGTACATCGTTGGCCAAGCGGCCCGCTATTACTTCCAACACGGTGCAAGTTGGGGCGACGAATCTCCCAAGCAGGTGATTACCCAAATCCTCGCCAACACCGACAAGGAGTCAGTCCTGGAGCGTTTGAAGACTGAAATCGGCAAGAAGATTTCGCTCAATCGCTATGCGGGGGATGAATAGCGTAGCGTGAAGTTGCCGGTACAACTCTTGGATGCCTACTTGAACCACAAGTTACCCACAGCTTCTGGTGGCCAGAAAATAACTGGATGCTACGACTCGGATAGGTAGCAAACAAGCTTCTAGTAGCAGTATGTATAGTAGAGATAACTGATGAGGAGGCCCATGAAGTAGATGATTGGAAAAGCCCACTGCACTGCACGGTCTAATCTCTCCGCAGCCTCCTTGTTTCCTGATTTGCACATCGAATAAAGAATCAGACTCTCGAGGACCGCTAGGCACATTACCAAGAACGAGTACAACAACACTGTATCCGTAAATGTGAAGTATGAAATTCGAGGCATCGTACCATCAATCAGAAATTGGTAGGCCACAATCGTCAATATTCCGATGAATGCGACATTCAATCGATCCGACAGATTGTCCACTTCCATCCAAAAGACCGCCCACATCAAAAGAACAAGGACGATCAGCGGAACGATCACCTTCCAAACGATGTTCGCCGATTGGCGTTCCAGAGTGATGTTTAGTCGGATCTCAGAAAGTTGCTCCGGCGCTCCGTAATAGCGATAGTCCGAGAGCTTAGCCACCATGTCGAGATTGACCAGGCGCCACTGTGCGATGTTAACTCGCTCGTTGCCTACGATGTGTTCCTCCGTGGCACCCAGCACCCGTTCGTCCACTTCCAGCAGCACCTGCCCGCTGTAGTTGCCAAATGCAATCATCTTCGCCTCCAGCGTTTGCGTATCGAACGGAAACGGTTTCAGCTTCATCGGTGTCTCTAAGGTGACGTTCCGCTGCTCCATGTACCGGACACGCCCGTCGTGATGAACCTGGATGGTGATGGCATTGGTGTCGCCAGTCCCAATTTCGTTGACGAGTAACAGTTGAGGCCACCAACCCGAGAAGACTTCATTAAATTGGAACAGCCCCTGGAAGAGCTTCATATCCGTTCCATCCTCTGCCGGATCGAAAGCCAGCCTTGGGTCTTCCCACTCTGCCACGATGATGAATTCGGCTTGAAAGGTTTCTTCTACCTCGTTCAAGTCGATGATGTCGGCCAGGAAGATTCCCACCTTCACGACCGTCGGCGAGCTCGGCGGATTGGGCATCCCGGCTTCGATAGCGCACACTGGGTCAAGGCTGAACACCAGAGAAGTAAATACCACAAGAGTGGCAATTAGGAAGCGAGCTTTCCAGTGCCAGTGCATTCCTCGATTCCTTGTCAGCAGTTGTGACAAAAGAACTGAGCTACTCGCAAGAGTTTGCCGGAAATGGCGCACTTTATTCACTCCCTCAACTGGAATCTGGCCTGGAACCACTCCTGGCACGGATAGCATTCGATTTTAACCACTGCACCCTCCTCCGTGTCCAGTGCATGACGTCTAAGAATCTCTAGAAACCTCTGGCTTTGACGGGGTGTGACAGAGTTACTAGCTCTACAGATTAAAAGAGGCCTCCATCTCATAGAGCACTCAAATCTCATCGAGAAAGGAGACCCCAGTGTCAGATCGCAACATTCTAAATCAGCGGTCGCGAGTTCCGCTTCGAGTGTGTTCAAGGCGCTCACCGTGGGATACGTCACGATAGCTATCGCGTTGCCCCAAGGAGCCACGGCCCGCTACTACTTCCAACATGGTGCGAGTTTTTGGGACGAATCTCCCAAACAGGTGATTACCCAAATCCTCGCCAATACCGACAAGGAGTCATTCCAGGAAAGATTGAAGGCTGAGATCGGCAAGAAGATTTCGCTCAATCGCTATTCGGAGGATGAGTAAAGCAGCAATTCGAAGTCGAGCTATTTAGTTTCACAATTCGAATCGATGACGCTGGCCGACGCAGAGAGCAAGCATACTGATCAGCAGGAGCATCACACTCTCTGGTTCTGGCACGGCAGTGCCGGTTGCTGCCGGCACCCCAACGCTGCCGAATTGTCGTTGCCAGACGAGAAAGTCATAGCCATCCGAATCTCCATCGCCGTCTGCATCGGCTCCATTGTTTTGTCCGTAGGAGTCATTCCAGGTGCTGAGGTCCCCACCGTTGACGAAGCCATCGTTGTTGAAGTCGGCAGGATACGGGAAGCTGCCTCCCAGGAATTTGAGGACAACACTGCCATCGGTTCCCGGGGTGATGATCAGGTCGAAGAAGCTAGCCGACGAACCCGAGAGTGCCAGGCCATTGTCCACCAGTTCGCCAGCCGAGAGGACTGTGAACTCCTGCCCCGCCTCCAGGGCATAGCCACCCAAGAGGGAGACGTCCAATATCCCTTCTAGAGTGGCGGTCTCGCTGACCAATAGTTGATCGAAGTCGACTCCCGTGAGCGTGCCGGCGACTTCGATACCAAGCATCGCGGTGGTCGACTGGCTGTAGTCACCCAGCACTTCCAACACTCCGGGCGAATTGCCGGGGCTTACCATCGCATTGTTCTGGAGTATGCCGGCGAACTGCCCTGACCCGGTGAGAACGGTACCGGTATCAATGGTAAGGCTAGCCGCTTGGACCACGCCATCCAGATCGATCGATCCCCCCGAGGTGGTAAACGCGCCTGAAACCTCCAGATAGCTATTCGACCCAATGGCAAGCATGCCCGTGGTAAGAACATCGCCATCAACGATGAGCTTGCCTGCCGACTCGAGTTCGATCGTGCCGTTGTTTGTTAGGCTTTGAGCCAGGTGCAGTTCATTGCCGCCGACCAAAGAGAGCTTGCCCTGGACCAGGTTGAGCCCTGCCAAGGGTTCGAAGACTGCCTGTTCACCATCGAGCAGCACGTCGGCATTAGGGCCCAGGGTGGGGAACCAGGCATCGCCGTAACTGACCCGCGCTTCCTGGATAATGTCACTGCCCATCTCGCCTTCGCCCAGCCATTTCTCGCGAATGATCCAGGGTGTGTTGACAAACAGGGGAACAGCCCCGCGATCGACGGTGATATTCCCCCCGAGGACCTCGACGGAATTGGTGCCGACGTCCAATATCGAACTACCGTCGACGAACACAGTTCCCTCGTCGACGACCAGATTGCCGGAAACATTGAGCCGTGCATCGAGTTCGATATTTATCGTGCCGCTGTTGTGCAAGTCGCCGGCAGTGGTGAAGTGGTTTTTATTGCGGAGCGTGAACGTGCCCCGGTTCTCGCGAATGGTGTTGAAGTAATTGAAACGGGCGGCCCCGCTCAAGAGCACGTTGGCCTCGCTGACCGAAAGTTCGGTGTCGTAATCCTCGGCGGAATAACCGTCGTGGATGCCGTCGCCATTGGTGTCGCCAAAATCGATGCGGCCGAGGTAGGCGTCTTCGTTTGTAATGCGAGCGATACTGATTTCCAATTCCGCCCTTCCGGGAGCAAAGGCCTGACCATCATTGGGAAAAGGATTGGCGGGAACGGCACCGAGGATTTCCCAGGTACCAGGCCCCAGAGTTGCCCCGCCAGGAGTATAGTTGGCGATCTCTGCCTTGAAGCCGAACTTGGCATTGGGATGGATGCGGATGGTTCCGTCGTTCTCCACATTGATCCCGATGATCAGCGGCTCCTCCCCCGGTCCCCAGGGGATGCTTGGGTTGTAATAGAACAAGTTGCCACCGGACATCACATCGACAACACCTTTGTTCACTAGCGTGACGTTGCCGTCTTCGCGTTTGACTTCGACCCCGTTGAGGACCATCGAACTGGTTTCGTCGACATACAATTCCGCTACCCCCGCCTCAAAAGCTCGAATGGGTCCATCGAATTCCATGGCGCTTCCATTGGTAGCCTCAAAGCGCAGAGGCTGTGGGGTTCCGCCCGGAGTAGCTAGCAACACCGTGTGGGTGAATCGCAGAGTACCGTCGAAGTTGGCCTGAAAGAGTCCGGAGCCATTCGTGCTCTGCAAGTTGATCTGCCCAAAAGTGTCTGGCGAACTGATTTCAAGCAGCGAGGAATCGTTCCAGGAACCAATGACACCTTCGTTGGCTATGAGGGGTGTCGTGATAGTGCCCTGCGCGCCATTGCTTACATAAAACGAACCCGAATTGTCGAATCTTTGAGTGGCAACGAGATTTACTTGCGCCATTTGCGAGACTTGGACATCCCCCGCATTGTCGAATTGCTGGGTATCCAGCGTGTTTTGCGTAGCAACTGCCGTATTTCTCATAAGGATCAGATGACCCTCACCATGTTTAAACAGCACGGCGTCTAGATCCAGTGGACCTTGCAAGTGCATGACACCTTGACCGCTGATCGTAAGTCCTACGCCGTTGATGGCAACTGGCGAGGGTGCTCTGGTGACATAGTCCCCGTCGTTGATGATTGAAGAGATGTTCCAGGTGCGCCCGGGGTTGGACTGGTGCTGAACAATTCCAGTGCCTTCTGGGATCACCAATCCACGAACGGTAGTCGCTCCCCCAGAGAAATCACCAAGCACATTGGAATTGGGACTGGAAGTCACCAGCGGGTCGAGGTCGGTGATCAATTGGTCCGAACTATCTCCGGTAGCGAGGACAAGAGTGGCGTCCATCAGGGAAGCGGGAGTCATGTGGTCGCTCAGAGTCTTCCACGCACTCACGTTGGAACTGAACAGTGTATCATTGGTGGCGAGGTATACGATGGTTGTGGGGATCGGTGTGAGAGTAAAGGAGTTCGAACCGGCAAGTCCGGAATTGAAGGCGAACGGAGCAATCGTCTGGGTCTGTTCGGTGAGTTCCAATTCGACCTCGCCCAAGAGACTCCCCAACAGGCTGGTACGACCCTGATACAGTGGCGGCAAGGAAAACTCGGGGCCTCCTTCGATTCCAAGCGACTCCAGTTCGAACAGAGTAAGCTCCAGATAGTCTGTCAAATAAAACACGCTCCGTTTGGTTTGCTCGCCCGTGAGGTAGTTGAAGTCGACACTCACTTCCACATTTTGATCGCCTAAGAGAGCAATTCCGGGCAAATCGCTCCACTTTCCCGAGTAGGTATTAGTGATCGAGATGACTCCGTCGACGTCGAGTGCGACATTCTGATCGAAGCTGAGCGTGACTTCAAAATCAGGATTGATGTTGACCGATTCGCGGAAACCGATTTCGGGGCCGTACTTGATATCGAGCAAATCGATGGCAAGCGAAATCTTGTCGTCGAGAAACTTTTCTTCGATTCGAGTAAAGGAGTCCCCCACCCCGGTCAGGGCTGAGGTACCCAAATAGGCGGCAATACCATCCAGGTCGAGACCCATCCGCAGCAAGGCAGTTTCGTAAGAGTAGGAAATGGTCTCATCGTCCATACCCGTGTTGACAGTTAGGTTGCGTTCGTTAGGGCCCAAGATACTATCGCCGGTGCCAAAGGGATTCACCAGTTGCACCGAACCGATATCAAGTCTCTGCGTGATAGGAGAGCCTTCGACACTCATATCAACACTGATTTGCTTCTCGTAGATTGATTCGTTGTTGTCGAGTAGCCCCAGGCGTTCTTCAAACGGTGTGTCCTCGAAAATGACAAACTCGGGCGGCGCACCGACTCCACCATTGCCATCGGGGTCGAGGTCAAAGCCAAACTTCACCAGACTCTGATCGACGTTGAGTGGACTTGGATTAAACTGAATCGAATCGTAGGGCACGAAGGGAAATAACCCGTAGTCGATCCTGCTGTCGACATCCAGATTGAAGAAAAAATCCATGCCCGCTTCAAACGAAGGAAGCTCGATGAGTTGCTCCGTAAAGGCAGCGTTGTTCACAACGCCCGGAGTGGTTTGGAGCTTGAAAAATTCCCCCGTGCTGACTTGGGATGGCAGGTCGACGATCTGCGGTTCGAACTCAAATGATGTTCCCGTCTCCAGGCCTCCGGCATTGAAGTCGGCATAGAATTCCAGACCTGTGGAACCCTCGATATTGCCAGTCATCCGCAAGCCCGTTCTTGTGTCGGCGGTTACTTCGGGAATAATTACGTTGTTGAACACGGGTTCGCGAACTTCAGGAATGACGACAGCATTCTGTTTTCCGATGATGCCACCGATGTTAAAGTCTCGATCCCAATCGGTACCCAAAATGTAGTTCCAACTTAGATCACCGATCTGATCGAGGTTCGATCCTAGATCGATGGGATCGGTGATGTGGAAGGTTTGAGCGTTAACGCCCTCGGAGGAGAGGCTAAGACAGAAAACACAAGCGAATACTAGTGTTCGGCGAAACACATAGGAACACAACTTCAACATGACGTTTCCTCATCTGGCCATGAGCTCACGTTACGACGATGCGCGAAGTCGTGACAACATCAGAAGATGACTCGCGACACTATGAACGGGCAGTTCGAATTCAGCAGGCGCAAGCTATTGTAATCACATCAGAGTCAGAATGAAACAGAAAAATCGTCTGATTCCTAAGTACTATCCCCAATGCTTGAACTATGTCTACCATGTCTTGAACTTTGGATTAGCGACGGTGCGGTTACTACTTGTTTTCTACATGAAGAGAACCGAGAATACTCCGACGAGAATTCCTTTGTCCATAATATCCATGATCTATGCTCCCCACCACTCAAGCCAGCCTCTACGATTTTCCCAAGTACTATGACTTGGTCTACGGATCCGACTGGAAGGCAGAGTTTGATTTTCTGCTTGAATGTTTTGCACAACATGCCACTGGAAAAGTGAAACGCGTCTTTGAACCTGCTTGTGGGACCGGGCGACTTATGGTGAAGCTTGCCCAAGCAGGTTTCAAAGTGGCTGGCGTTGATCTCAATGAGGCTGCTGTGAAGTTTTGCAATGATCGGCTGGAGCGTTCTGGCTATCCGCGCTCCGCGTTCGTAGGCGATATGTGCAACTTCACCGTCTCCAAGCCGTTTGATGCCGCGTTCAATCCGATTAACAGCTTTAGGCATCTCGGCACTCAGGCCCAAGCGGAGCAGCACTTGCATACGGTAGCAAAGCATTTGCGGCCTGGCGGAATCTATGTGTTGGGACTGCATCTTACGCCGACAGTCGTCGAACCAATGCAGGAAGAAAGCTGGTCGGCGCGGCGAGGGAATCTCGCCGTGCTGTCACGATTGTGGGTCACCGCTTGTGATCGGCGCCGCCGTCGAGAAGAGGTGGGGATGAGTTTCGATGTTTACACGCCGACCAAGCAGTTTCGCATCGAGGATCAAGTGGTCTTCCGGACTTACTCGGCCCAGCAGATGAAATCGCTGTTGGCAAGCGTCCCGGAATTTGAGGTAACTCAAGTCTACGACTTTGGTTATGACATCCAGCAGCCCATCACCGTGGGTCCTGAAACCGAGGATGTGGTCTATGTTTTACGGAAGAAGTCGCGGTAATTGCACTTCGCAGGACGGGGAAAAGAGGCAAAAATCAAAGCTTACGCCTTTTTGGCGATTTTCCGTTCATCCTACGATTGGCGAATGATTCTGCAGTGACGACCTCCGTATCCCCTCCTGACAAAACCGTAGTTCCCGACTCGGCTCACCGCGAGAGCCTTGCCTCTTTCCGTCAATGGGCTTGCTTGCAACTTGATGCGGTTGCCCAACCCGATGGTGAGCAAGTTGCTCAGCGCAATCTCTCCGACCAGGAGCTCTCGGAGAAACTTCGCGAACTGGGATCGGCCATCCATGCCAGGCCTTGTGAACAGCCGCTCTCCGTGAGTCAAATCACGCAGCGCCTGTTCTCTGCGTATGAAGTCGACGGCGGCAATATCCATCTTGGTGGTTGCCAGTTGACCGACTTTCCCTTTCTGCGTCTGACGTTCACAGCGGCGGATGACCCCGCGCAGGTTGTTCATGTTTTTGTCGCACACGATGGGTCGTCCATTCCCGACGAGTTGGTTCGCGAGCTGGGGCTCTTGGATCTTGAGCCAGCCAGCAAACCTTATCCACGTATCGAAGAAGCGGCACTCAATGCGCTGGTTACCTCAGGACGTCGCGTGGCCGCCAAGGGAGCCAGTTCGCGCGACCCGAGTGCTGTCAGTAGCGAACCTTTGGCTACGACCTTGGTGTGGGTGAAACAGGCAAACGGAAAAATTCATTTCACGATTGGCGACACCACGGCAACGCTTCCTTTTTCAGGATGGGCGAAGTTGATCAAGCCCAAACCCTTTGTCGCCGAGCATTCTGGTGTGAGCACTTTTCATTTAGCCGCTACCGACGATGGTCGCATCGATGCCTTCGAACAAATTGCCCCCTGCGAGGCCACTGGCGAGCGGCTGCTCATTGACGAGTTGGTCACTTGCAGTGTGACGGGCAAGCGAGTGAAGAAGGAGCTCACCAATCCGTGCCCCGTTTCAGGCAAGCCGACGCTCACCGACGAATTCACCGTCTGCCCCGGCTGCGAGCAGCCGGTGAGCAAGAGCGTCATTTCGCAGGAGGCCTGCGATGCCTGTCGCAGTCTACACAAAATCAAGAAGGACGACCCGCGGCTCGTCTGGATCATGGGTGAACATGCAGGGCTCGATCGCTGGAACAATTGGCAACTCGCCGAGACACTGGAAGTGTACATCGCCGAGGCCTCGAGTTTGTTGAAAAAACTCTTAGTAGTCGTCGACAAGGAAACGCTTGTTGTACGGCACCTGGCAACCAAGAGCCGCCTGGCTAAGGCGTGGACGCCGGTGCTGGCGGAGCATCGCGATGAATTGCTGGGGTGAGTGGATGGGTGGAACACGTAATTTCGCAATTTTCCCCCCCTTTCTAGCTACTCACTACACCACTTCTAGGTCTCGATTTGCAACGATTTGGGTGCTTCTGGCCAAAAACCTCCAAAAGTATATCCGCAAAAACGAGTTGTCCGGACTTGTCTTTTCTCACTTTGCGGTTTTCGGTGATTGACTTTAGTGATTGGCTTTTGGTAGTATAGGCAAATCTATTGGGGGTATTTTTACCAATTAGGTAGCTTATTGTAGCCAACTACAACAATGAGGTAGACACATGAAGATTGACTTTTCTCGGATTTCAATGCTAGCGATCGTAGCTACGGCTGCACTGGCACTTTCTGCAGGGTCGGCACCAGCGGTTCTAGTTGGCGGTGCTGGTGGGTATGACGTGGATCCAACGCTTGGCGTAGGTTCAATCAGTGGTGCTACCGGAAGTTTTTCAACAAACTCGCACTCTTACGCTCAAATTGGTGCGCTAGGTTACAACTGGGGTGGCATTTATGTCGGTGGTACTGCGCCATATGCTGCTCGGCGACTTAATTTTCTCGGCACCGATCCAGGCGTTGGCGGTGATCCCAATACTTACATCACAGGTAGTTTTCTGAACCCGATCTTTAATAATCCAGGTATCGACATCATCATTTTTGAATCTGGTGGTACACCGACAAACGGGAGTAGTACGGTCGACTTTGACGATCCCACAAATACTCAGTTGGAACTTGTAGCGGCTAGCCTTAGTGGAACCACCGGCACCTACGTTGACTTTGTGCCGCTCGACTTCCTGACGGATAGCGAAGTCGGCGGTTCCTCTACCACTTTCGGTGTCTATGTCTACGGACTGGACCTCTCAAGTTTGAGTGTTGCCGGTGGAACCAGTGTCAGTTCGCTTTACTTCGGCAATTCTGGCGCATATCTCGACCACGACCCCGATGTCGTTTGGGGTGGTGGGGTGACTGGGGCGGCTGTCGCGGTTCCAGAGGCCAGTGCTGGTTTGTGCGTCTTGCTGGCTGGTGTGCTTGGGATCGGTGGCCCTGCACTGCGGCGCCGGTTTTTTACAAAGAAGCCTACTACTGCCGAGGATTCAATTGTATAAGCGTAGAAGGCCTCAGTAGTCCGCTAGTATCGATGACTCATGACCCCTTCGGAGATTTCCTGAGGGGTCTTTTTCTTGCCCTGCACAGTTTGCATTCGAACATTATACGGAAGTATTATTTAGTCCTCCTCCGCTACACTCAAAATCTTCTATTTTGTGCCAGCCGCGATGACTGGTTTGTTCCGTTTATCGGTGCTGGCCGAGCATCGCGATGTACTGTTGGAGTGAGCGGCATTTTTTGGACCTGCTTTGAGGCAACAGATAGCGGCAGCACACATAGAGGCAATCGAGCCTCGTTTCCTGAGTGCTCGATTGGTGGACAGGTCACCTCAGGGAGTGCTCTTCTCCTTTTCCAATCAGTATAGCTGGTAGTAGTTGGCCTGAATTCCCTAGCGCCCTTATGCACTTGTTATACAGAGTGTCCAACCCTTCTTTGGTGATCGCCTAAGAACGATGCGCAGCAATCGACGACATCGCGTCGATGAGTGCCTGTCTGACTTGTATAAAGTCTGACCATCTGATCAGTCATAGAACTGAAACAGCATGCGACAAACTGTCGTAGTCGTAATGTCAGGAAATGGCAGTATGATGGAGTTATGCGTACTGCAGAAAGGGGATTCTCACTTCTATTCTCCGGCATGGCACTGGTGTTACTTTCCGGTTGCAGCGGACCGCAATCTACCCTGCAAGCTGCTGGAAAGGGAGCCGAAGAGATTTCCAGCTTGCTTTGGTGGATGATACTCGGTGGGGTGTTCATCTGGTTAGGCACGATTTGTCTGGCGATCTATGCAGTTTCGACAGAAGCCAAGCGACACAGCGACCGCCGCATCCGCTTTCTGATCATTGGGGGAGGAGCGGTTGGTCCGACTCTGGTACTCGCTGGGCTGCTTCTCTACAGCTTGCCGATGTTGCCGGAGCTTCTCGCGCCAGCACCCCCAGATGCGCTGCGAATTGAGGTTCATGGCAAGATGTGGTGGTGGAGAGTCCGCTATCCAATGAGGGAAGGGCCGACGGTTGAACTTGCAAACGAAGTTCGCTTGCCTGTGGGGGAGCCAGTTGAGTTTCGATTGGCAAGTGATGACGTGATTCATTCTTTCTGGATCCCTTCTTTGGGTGGAAAAATCGATATGTTTCCGGGGCGCGAGACCAGATTGAAACTGGAACCAACCAAAACAGGTTTCTTTCGCGGTGCGTGTGCTGAATTCTGTGGAAATTCCCACGCGCTGATGAATTTCGATGTCATGGTGATGGAGCGAGAAGAGTTTGAGCTCTGGTTGAAGAGTCAGCAAGCGACTGCCGAGGTTCCCAATACTCGGCTGGCTCAGCATGGTCAGCGCTTGTTTCTGGAAACTGGCTGCCATGCGTGTCACACGGTGCGAGGCACCGATGCTCAGGGCGTGATTGGTCCCGATTTGACTCATGTGGGTAGCCGCCGGTCTCTTGCTGCTGGCGCACTTCAGAATGAATTTGAGGAGTTCAAGACTTGGATCTCCAATCCTGGTTTAGTGAAACCCGGCGCCAAGATGCCGCCCTTCGATATGCTGCCAGAAGATCAGCTTCATGCACTCGCTACGTATTTGGAGGGTCTTCAATGAGTCACATTGATCCGGAACCTCTTGCTGAAGCACCACCTCTTGAAGTCCAGCAGGCACAACGGAGCAGGCTTCTCGATGCGTGGAAGACTCCTACCGGCTGGCGCTATTGGTCTGCGGTGAACAACACCGAAGTCGGTTTATGGTATACGGTTGCAGCTTGTTGTTTTTTCCTGTTCGGAGGAGTTCTGGCACTGTTGATGCGGATCCAGCTTGCGGTTCCGAACAATGATTTTCTGACGGCAGACGAGTACAACCAGATTTTTACCATGCACGGATCCGTGATGATGTTTCTGTTTGCTGTTCCGATCTTCGAAGCCTTTTCGATCATGATCTTACCCGAAATGCTCGGTGCACGAGATCTTCCCTTTCCCCGTTTGTCAGCCTACGGATTCTGGAGTTTCCTGTTAGGTGGGTTGTTTGTATGTGGTTCGCTCTTCTTCGACGCTGCTCCGCGAGGAGGATGGTTCATGTATCCACCTTTGACGACAAAGTATCAAACAGGAGTTGGTGCTGATATCTGGTTGCTGGGGCTTTCATTTATAGAAGTCGCCTCGATTGCAGCAGCGGTCGAGTTGATCGTCGGTGTGGTTAAATGTCGTCCCCCTGGGATGAGAATCAATCTGATTCCACTTTATTCCTGGTATATCTTGGTGGTGGCAGGGATGATTCTGTTTGCTTTTCCTCCGCTCATCGCCGGTGATTTACTGATGGAGATGGAACGGGCCTTTGATTGGCCGTTCTTCGATCCCGACCGGGGAGGCGATCCACTTTTGTGGCAACACTTGTTTTGGATCTTTGGTCACCCCGAGGTTTATATCGTTTTTCTCCCTTCGGTGGCGTTGATTGCGATGATCGTTCCGACTTTTGCCCGCCTACCCATGATGGGCTATAGCTGGATCGTCTTATCTGCTGTAGGCACTGGCTTCTTGAGTTTTGGCCTCTGGGTACATCACATGTTTACAACTGGATTGCCAGGCATTTCCATTGGTATCTTCTCGGCTGCCTCACAAGCTGTGGCGATTCCGACGGGTATTCAGATATTTTGTTTCATAGCAACGCTTATGGTCGGGCGTGTCACGAAGTCAGTTTGCCTGTTGTTCGCTTTCGCAGGTCTTGCGACATTCGTTATCGGAGGACTTACCGGAGTCATGGTCGCCATCGCACCGTTCGACTTTCAGGCACATGACACGTTCTTTGTTGTCGGACATTTGCACTATGTTCTTGTTGGGGGAACCGTTTTTCCGATCGTGGCTGCTTTCTACTATTATTTTCCTCTAGTGAACGGAAAGGCGTTATCGGAGAAGCTGGGCAGAATCGCCTTCTGGTTGATGTTGATTGGGTTTAACGTCGCTTTCATGCCCATGCATTGGACCGGACTGCTCGGAATGCCGCGACGTGTATTTACGTATCCTGCCGGACTGGGCTTCGAAATGTGGAATCTGGTTTCAACTGTCGGTGCGTTTGTTCTTGCTGCAGGCTTCCTTGTTTTTCTCTGGGATGTTGTGCGTCCCAAAAAGCACCAGCAGTTGGCAGAAAGAAACCCCTGGGGAGCGGGCACCCTCGAATGGTTGGCAGAAATGCCGGACAAACCTTGGGGAGTGCGCTCGATACCTGAAATTGACAGTCGCTATCCTCTTTGGGATCAACCGAACTTCATGCGGGACGTGGATGAAGGTCGATTCTACTTGCCCGATGCTGAAGAGCATTTTCGCGAGACACTTGTGACGACTTCGATTGATGCCACTCCTGTTCAATGCTTGCGGGTTCCAGGGCCAACCTTTTTGGCATTCTTTGCAGCGATGTTTACAGGAGGCGTATTCATCTTCGCTACTTATCACTTTTGGACTGCCACGATAATCAGCGGCATCTTGGCGCTCAGTACAATCTTGATTTGGCTCTGGACAGGCACGGCATGGATTCCAGAGAAACCAAAGAAAGACGTAGGTTTGGGACTGAGTTTGCCCACCTATGTATCTGGCCCGGATGCCGTAGGCTGGTGGGCCATGTTCATTACGATGCTTGGTGACATGACGGCATTCGTGTCACTTGTATTCGGCTATTTTTTCTACTGGACTATCCACGAAGACTTTCCTCCGGACCAGGAGTCCGGACCAGGAGTGTTTTGGCCAGTTGTCGGTGGTTCAGCACTTCTCATGGCCTGGCTATTGACCGTGTCCGCAAGGAATTTCAATAAACGGGACAAAACAAAACTTTTCTATGTCTCGATTGTGTGTGCTCTTGCGTTGGGGCTTGCCGGAGCCGTGGGCTTGGCGTGGGGACCCTGGACAACCGGGCTCGAGCCGACCAGCCATATTTATCCTGCCATCGTCTGGATACTTGTCGGTTGGACGATCGTTCATATTTTCGTTGGAATCATCATGCAAATTTATTGTGCGTCACGCAGGATCGCCGGCCGGATGACACATTGCTACGACGCAGATATTGTCAACGTTGCGCTCTATTGGCATTTTGTCGCCCTAACTGTTTTCATTACGGTCGCAGTAATAGCCGGATTTCCGTTCGTTGCCTGACTTCTTGTTTGGTATGTGATTTGCTCAATTTGTACATCATGAGTTTTTTCGAACTAGCTGATAATTCGATGTGGGCCAACTGGTTGCTTTTCACACTCTCGGCGGGAGGTGTATGGATTTTCGGAACGAAACTCAGCAGCTATGTCGATCTCATTGCAGATCGCACAGGTGTCGGAAGAGCTTTTGCCGGCGCGTTGTTGCTAGGAGGTGCGACAAGTTTGCCGGAACTTGGGACGACACTCACAGCCTCTGCATCCGGTGCGGCGCAATTAGCCGGAAACAATCTGCTGGGGGGAATCCTGATGCAGCTTGCCGTGTTGGCAGTAGTCGATGCTCTGCTGTTGCGTGGCAAGGCATTGACTTTGTTTTCTCCGACGGCGGCTCTGTTGATTCAGGGTATTTTCTTGATTTTCATTCTGGCACTTGCTTTGGCAGCTATTTCCACCGGCGAACTGTTTACTATCGCCGGAATAGGAGCGTGGCCCATACTCTTTACGGGCGTTTATGTGGCGGGCTTATGGCTCGTTTACCGTTATGAGGGAAATCCACGTTGGATGCCGGCTGGCGAGGTTGAAGAACCTCCCGAATCGGCGCGTGACCTGAAAGATGCACACAAATCGCTCTACCGGGAAGTTTCAACCAAGCAGCTTTGTTTGCGTTTTGGAATAGGTTGCCTGGGTGTGCTCGTTTCGGGCTTCGTGGTAGCACGTGTCGGGGAAACCCTTGCCGAACAAACGGGACTGGGGCAAAGCTTTGTGGGCGCAACTCTTGTGGCATTGGCCACCACTTTGCCTGAAGTGAGTACCACTTGGTCAGCAGTGCGATTCGGAGCCTACAGTATGGCCATCGGCAACATTCTGGGAACGAACAGCCTGGAAGTGGCCCTGTTTCTCCCAGCAGATCTGGCTTATCGCACGGGAGGAATCATCGATGCCCTGAACCCATCGGCAGCCTACTTGGGAGCATTGGGAATCATGGCGACAAGTATTTACCTCTGGGGAATTCTTGAACGTCGGGATCGTACCATTCTAGGCATGGGCCAGGACTCGTTCGTCATACTGTGTTTGTATTTTTTAGGGATAGGATTTTTTTACTTTTTGGGCATGTAAGCAACCGCTCATAGAAAAGAAATGAACAAATATCCGATCCATCATGAAAGCATCTGGATGCTGACGATTGCGCCGACAATTTGGGCGTTGCACTTCCTGCTCTGCTATATCACCGCTGCAGTGTGGTGTAGCAAATACGCAGGTGACAGTAGTTCACTTCATAGCGTTAGAATTGCAATTGGCGTATATACAGCCGTCGCATTGAGTTGCATAGCAGTCATAGGATGGATCGGATTTACACGTCACAGGCGCGGTGGTTCCGAGATTCCTCACGACCAGGATCTGCCCGAGGATCGCCATCGGTTTTTGGGATTTGCCACATTGTTGCTCTCTGCATTGAGTGCCGTCGCTACGTTATTTGTAGCCAGCGTTGCATTGTTTATCGAGAATTGTGATTAAAATGCGAAGTGTACTTTTCATCTCGGGACTCCTCATTCTGGCCTTTGCCTGGATGGGACCTCTACCAGAGATGGCAGCACACTCCTTTTCTGCTCACATGACTCTTCACATGTTGATTGTCGCCGTCATCGCTCCCCTGCTCTCGTTTGCTCTTGCTGGACTTGCAATTGATCCGGTCCGACATATGGCTGCTTTGTTTTCTCCTATTCCTGCATCGGTTGGTGAACTGCTCATCGTTTGGGCCTGGCATGCTCCCTGGTTGCATCATTTCGCGAGGAACTCCTCGATCGGATTTGCTTTGGAACAAACGATGTTTTTGGCGGCCGGGGTATGGGTGTGGCTCTCGGCTTTCGGAGGAACTATGCCACGAAGCAAGAGCCGGGCCGCGGCGGGTGTTGTGGGTTTGCTTTTGACCTCCATGCATATGACGCTATTGGGTGCACTGTTGGCACTAGCGCCGCGATTGCTCTTCAATCACCATCATAGTTTGATTGGATTGAGTCCACTTCAGGACCAACATCTGGGGGGAGCAGTCATGCTAGTAGTGGGTGGCATCGCCTATCTGGCAGGGGGGCTTTGGCTGACTGTCGACTTGGCTAATCAGCGCAATCCTAATTGTGAGGCATTGCAAGCATGAAAAGATGGCTTATTCCTATCGGCGTGTTCGTTACTGGTGCAATCGTTCTAGGACTTCTCGTCATGGCATCAGGGATTATCCCAATCAAAGCAAGCACCGGCCATTGGGCCATCACAAAACGGTTCCTGACTTTTGCGATGGCGCGCTCGATTTCAACACACAGCGTTGGAATTGAAGCCCCCGAGAACCTTGATGAACCTGCTCTGGTAATGAAAGGTGCGGGACACTTCGAACTAGGGTGTGCCTTTTGCCATGGGAGTCCCGTCTGGCAAAAACCCCGCGTAGCTCAGCAGCTTTCCCCGACCCCTCCCAATTTGAATGCGGCCGCTTCCAACTGGAGTCCCGAAGAATTGTTTTATCTTGTTAAGCACGGGATCAATTTCACGGGCATGCCTGCCTTTCCATCGCAACAACGGGACGACGAAGTTTGGTCGGTCGTGGCATTCCTGCTGAAACTTCCCGAGATTGAACCAGTTGATTATCGTGCGCTAGTCTCAAGCGATCTCTCGAAAGCAACTTCAACAACTCCCCTTGCTATCGTTGAAACCTGTGCCAATTGCCATGGCCTTGATGGAACGGGACGTGGAACAGGTGCCTTTCCACGCCTGGCGGGAATGTCGGAACCTTATCTGGTTGCCACTCTACAAGCGTATCAGCGCGGGGCCCGCCATAGTGGCATCATGGAGCCCATCGCGGCGCGGCTCAATCAGGTTCAGATCAAAGAAATTGCCAGCCACTATTCTCAGCAGGAACCTTTTGCAATTCCCAAAGTTTCAGAGCCCGACGTCTCCGGCAAGCATGCCTCCCAGGCTGCAGTTGTCAGGGGCAAACGTATTGCTCAAGAGGGGATTCCGGAACAAGAAGTGGGGGCCTGTATTGCCTGCCATAAGCTTGATAGGGCAGAACAGAATCCGAACTACCCTGCACTCAAGGGGCAAGTCGCCGATTATCTTGTCTTGCAATTGCAGCTTTTCCAGCAGCGAAATCGCGGCGGTACAGAATACGCAGAGTTAATGCACCCGATGAGCGACAATCTCAAGCTCGATCAGATGCGAGACGTTGCAGAGTACTACGCTTCGCCGTCTCTGCAAAACGACGAAGATGAATGATGTGCCATTTGCTGTGGACCATCGAGTTTGTAATTGATCCCAAGCGATTCGATGGACTTGCCTGCCTGCGTCGCAAAGAACAATTCGCCTCCGACAAGTACCTCTACTCATGGAGTCTCAAGAGGCGCAGCTTGCGACTCCTCGATACGGATTTCAATATCCTTAAACATCACCAGCATTTCGTTGCCTGCATGCATTTGCATGGCGAGATGTCCCTCGGGTCGGCTGGGGTCGTCAGTTACTTGAGCGCTAGTTACTCCATTGACTTTGACCGTCACATCGCCACCTTGGGCGGTGATTTCCAGGTCGTTCCACTGGTCGGGTTTGAAGTATTCGCGTTGTGCTTCGTCGGAGGGCTTTGATACCCAAGCCCGTCCATAACTCTCATAGATTCCGCCGGAATTGTTGCGAGGATCGACCTCGATTTGCAGGCCATGGGCTTTGTCGGGCTGTTCGACTTCCATGCGGATATAGAATCCGCTGTTGCCTTGGAGCGACTTGAATTTGAGCCGCACCGTGAAATCTCGGTAGACTTTGTCGCTGACGAGGAGCCCATAAAGTTTGGCGGCTTTCTGCGTCTTGCCGACGATAGCACCCTCATCAACTATCCAGTCTCCTTCTCCTTCCTGGTGCCAGCCGGTGAGAGTCTTGCCATCGAAGAGGGATATCCAATTGTTCTCTGTTTCGGCCGTGCTGGCAAAGTTACTGCCTGCCAAGCAGAAAAGTATTGTCCCGAGAAGCACACGGGATTTTGTAAACTGGTTCATGATTTTTGCAATTCCTTTGAGGACTGGATGGAGGTCAGCGATTGGTGCTGTGGAAATGGGTGCTCCCTTTCGGGTCGCGGCTAAAGTCCTAACTCGTTACGCTGCAACGCGCTGCGGGCCTCGTGGTTTACCTAACCTGAAAAGTTGGGTAGTTTCTCGGTAGGGAGCCTCTAAAACTTGAGCCTTTGTCAAGTTTTTTGTAAGAAAATCACTAGACGCTCGTTTTGATCTGATTACAATTATAAAGTTGAAAACAAGTCGTTCTCCCCCTTCCCCTCAAACCACTCCCCATAGCCACCGCGCACGCAAAGGTAAGACCACTCACCGCACTATTGAGATCCGCCTTCGCTCTCTAAATAGAGTGGGAAGGATCTTAGGTTCGGTAGCCTTACGCCATTATGGCACATCTCCGCTGGCATAGCCATTGACGGCTAGGGGAACACTGAGTCTTGGGACGCGAGAACTGGGTAGCAAATTTGTCCGGTGCAAGCGCGTGCGTATTCTTGTTCTTGCTCCGTGGTTTATTGGTGTAATCAATTTTGAGTTTCCCACGAATGGGAGGCTTTCCTGACAAAAGGGAATTTCTTACTCAGCATGGGGCATGCTAAGTCGGTCTGGTGGACATCGTGTGGAATTGAGACATGGGTTCTTGGAGAATCCTGCTCAGCGCGCGGTCTCTCGGATTGATCTTGCCTTCTTGCTGGCGGAATGTCTGGGAAGACCTGACATGTTAGGCAGTTTGAATCGTGTTGATTCGCCTGCTGCTTGCCTGTCGCAGATAGCTTAAACGTAATTTTTTTCCAAATTGAGGAACCATCCGACCATGCGAAGTGTTGGTGTTAGAATTGGTTGTCTAGCCGTCGCTTTTCAGGGGGAATTCTTGTTAGCTCTTAAACAATCTTTGTCCCGTTTTGCGCTTGCTGCTTTTGCTGAATTGCCGTGGAGCACGCTGGGTAGAAGTAGCCTTTGGATCTGGCAGAACATTTGGGACATTTTATGCGACCTTGATACAAGGCCCGCCATGGCAATGTGCCCCGTGGCAAGCGGTCGTCGTTATATTTCATCACAATCATCCACACGTTGAAAAATCACTTTCTTTAGGAGTAATTAACTTGTACGACGCGATCATGGATCACGATTTGGAGGATGACTCGAGTGTCTCCGAAGTAGACAAGGATTTTGACACCAAGGGTCTGGGCGATAGCTCCGATTCCGATGGGGAAGGCGATCTTTCGCTCGAACTGGAAAATGATACCGACGCAAAGGATTCTGCCAACGATAGTGACAACGAGTTCGACGATGAATCGGTCGACATGGAGTCCTGGTCGGATGATCCGGTGCGCATGTATCTGACGCAGATGGGCGAGATCCCGCTGCTGACTCGTCAGCAGGAAATCAGTCTGGCCCGTCGCATCGAACACACCCGCACCGCATTCCGCCGTCGCCTGCTAGCCTGCGACTATGTGATTCGTGTGGCTTACAAGGTCCTCTGTCGCGTCAATCGGGGGGAACTCCCTTTCGACCGCACGGTGCAGGTCTCGGTGACAGATCGGCTGGAAAAGGAACAAATCCTTGGCCGCCTGCCGCACAACTTGCGAACAATCGAAGTCCTGCTCCAGCGAAATGAAGAAGACTACACCCTGGCTACCAGTAAGAGTGCCAAGCCTGCCGTGCGCAAAGCGGCCTGGAATCGTCTGGCTGGACGGCGGCGACGGGCGGTGATGCTCATCGAAGAGCTTGGATTGCGAACTCAGCGGATCGAATCGATGATTGCTCCGCTGGAGGATTTCAACCGTCGTGTTACCGAGCTCAAGCAGCAACTCGATCAGATGAAGAAGGATCGCAAACCGCTTTCTGAGCGCAAGCCGCTGTTAGTCGAATATCGCAATATTCTGCGGATGACGCAGGAAACTCCTACCAGCCTCCGCAATCGCGTGCATTACCTGCGAGATATTTTCTCGAAGTATCAGCTCGCCAAGCGAGGTCTGTCGGAAGGCAACCTCCGTCTGGTTGTCTCGATTGCCAAGAAATATCGCAATCGTGGCTTGAGCTTCTTGGATTTGATTCAAGAAGGCAATGCAGGTCTCATGCGGGCGGTGGACAAGTTCGAATATCGCCGCGGGTTCAAGTTTTGCACGTATGCCACGTGGTGGATTCGCCAGGCAATCACCCGCGCGGTGGCCGATCAAAGCCGTACGATTCGTATCCCCGTCCACATGGTCGAAACGATGAGTCGGGTCCGCAACGTGTCGCGTGCTCTGCTCCAACGGTTGGGTCGCGAGCCGACGATTGAAGAAACTGCCCGCGCAGCCGAATGTACCGTCGACGAAGCGCGTCGCGTGTTGGCCATGAGCCGTTATCCGATCAGCCTCGACCGACCGGTGGGCAACAGCGAAGACAGCCACTTTGGCGACTTGCTACCCGACTCGGGTGCGGAAAGTCCCGCGATTGGTGCAGGCCAGGAGATGCTCCGCACGCGGATCACCAAGGTGCTCAAGACGCTCAGCTACCGTGAACGCGAAATCATCAAGCTTCGCTACGGATTGGGCGACGGCTACAGCTACACCTTGGAAGAAGTGGGCCACATTTTCAAAGTGACCCGCGAGCGTATCCGCCAGATCGAAGCCAAGGCGGTCCGCAAACTGCAGCAACCCAGTCGCAGCCAAGAGCTTTCGGGCTTCTTGGATTAAGACGAGGTAGAATTCGAATCCTGGACCCCGCGGTGTGCATTGCATCGCGGGGTTTTTTTGTTGATGCGGCGAATCGAGGAATTCGACTATAATAAAACCTCAGCACAACATTCATTGAGGTATAATCTGATGCCCGTGACCATCGAAATAATCTCAGACCCGGATCAGGGTGGGTTTACCGCACGTCTGCCTGACATTCCTGCCTACGGCGAGGGCGAAACAGAGGAAGAAGCGATCAAGGATTTGAAAGAAGCGCTCGCTGGATACTTGGAAACCTATGGACTGGACGATGCTGAGAGTAGAATTTGCCAACCGGCGTTACGGACGATTGATTTGGAACTGACGGAACTGGCTGGTGGCTAAACTCCTCGCATCACTGTGTTGAGATGGTGCGATTTCTCGAACGAGAGGGATTTGAAGTTGTACGTGTTCGCGGGAGTCATCATTTTCTTCAGCGCGAAGAACTGCGAACTTCGGTGCCCGTGCATCAAGGCAAAGATCTAAAGATAGGAACACTGCGGAGTATTCTGCGAGATATCCAGATGTCTCCTGAAGAGTTTGCAAGAAGATTGAGAAATCCGTAGACGTCATCTCTTCAGATTTGTTTCCTCATGCTGCCGATACGGACTCGATGTCCCATCCAGGGAAAACCAGAACCGCTGGATGGCAACGCAGTGCTCGAGCGATGGTTTTGGCACGCTCGACTCCCAGATTGACGCGGTCGTTTTCGATGGCCGAGATCGTGGATTGAGGAATGCCTGTCAACTCCGACAAGCCGTTCTGGCTTAGTTCCTGTAGTTCGCGGATGATGCGGACCGACTCGCCGACAGATACGTCGACCGTCTTACGTGCCAAAAGGAATTCTTTGCGGTTCATCGTGTTACCTCCTTCGATAATCATGCGGGGTCAACTCCACTACCAAGACCCACATTTTGTCACCTATGATCGGTCTAATACCATGATCGCCATTTTCTGGTATTATGCGTACATGAGATACGCTCAAATTATGCTTTTTGTCGCCGGTCTTTTGTTTATCGCAAAAACTTCGTCCCATGCGCAGGTGGTGACGCTCATTCGTGGCCGGGCTTTTTCGGAACCCGTTGCGGCAGAGAAACTCGCTAAGCTTGGCGAGTCATACAACAATCAAAGGGAGTGGCAGGCTCGCGCGGAGATGCTTCGAGCCGGAATCCGGAAAGGGCTGCAACTGGAAAAGCTCCCTCCGACTTGCGAGTTGAAACCGATTTGCCACAGTAAGCGTGAGATGGATGGATACACGGTTGAGAATGTCGCGTTCGAGAGTTTGCCAGGATTTTGGGTCACGGGAAATCTCTACCTACCGTCCAAGATCGAGGGGAAGATCCCCGGGATTCTGAATCCCCACGGCCATTTTAAAAATGCCCGCCTCACCGAGTCAAATCAAACTCGTTGCGCCGCTCAGGCTCGGATGGGTGCGGCAGCATTTGCGTATGACATGGTTGGCTATGGTGAATCTACTCAATGTGAGCATCGCCGCTTTCAGGTGCAGCGCTTGCAGACTTTCAACAGCATGCGAGCGCTCGATTATTTGTTGTCGCTCGGTTTTATCGACGAGGATCGACTCGCTGTGACCGGGGCATCGGGAGGTGGCACGCAGAGTTTCTTGCTTTCTGCGATTGATGATCGGATTGATCTTTCGATGCCCGTGGTGATGGTCTCGGCCTATTTCTTCGGTGGCTGTGAATGCGAGAGTGCGATGCCGATTCACAAGACGGAAGAATACGAAACCAACAATGTCGAGATCGCAGCCCTGGTGGCTCCCAAACCACTGCTGCTCGTTTCTGATGGCGGGGATTGGACGGCAAACACACCGAGCGTTGAGTACCCGCACATCCAACGAATTTACTCGTTCTTTGGTGCCGAAGAGAATGTTGAAAATGAACATTTTCCCGACGAGGGCCACGACTACGGACCCTCGAAACGGGCCGCCACGTATCCCTTTCTAGCAAAGCATTTTGGGTTAAATCTCGCCGCAGTCGAGAACTCAGCAGGCGAAATCGACGAGAGTTTCTTCCAGGCGATTCCCGAGGATGAATTGCGCGTCTTCAATGCGGAGCATTCACGGCCCGACTATGCGCATCAGGGTTGCGATGAAGTGCTGAGGTTGTTGAATAAGGGGGGGTGACACGCTCCTACAACGAATTCATATCGGCACCTGCCATGAGTCCCGCCACTGAAATATCCTCGTCAATATCTTCCCAATGCAGACTAATGCCTCCCCCACCAATTTCGTATTTCTTTCGCTGCTCGGAGGTAGCATCGCGGAGAAGCGGAAACCACAGGATCGGTACGCTGATCACTCTTCCGTCTATCAAAGTGACGTGCATCATCGAATCGTCGAATGCTACCGACTTGGCGAGCGCAGAAGTAGGTAGCTGGCCACGCAACATTGTTCGCTCTTGCTAGACAGAGGTACTCAATACAACTCACTACAAACCAACACGAATCACCATTGTAGTATTGTCTCGAACTGACGGAACATGTTTAGTTGGAATCTTCATATTGCCATCGTTGTCAAATCCAACCGTATCGCCATCGGTGATTCTGTCGCCCCGAAGGCATATATATGCTAGACCAATCGCTAAATCCAAAATCTTCTCGGCAGATTGTTCTGAGTCAATTATCTCAATGTTCATACAATCGAAGTATTCCAAACCCTCTGTTACCAAGCTTAGGGCATTGTTTGAAGATTTGAAGCGATGAAAGTTGACCCATAAGAGAACCGGAGGTTCTTCGACGCTCGCAGCCGCTGCCATCTCGTGTATAAGTTCCGGGCTAAGGACGACATTGCCGTGACCCCAATATGTCCCCGTACCTGAAAACGAAGTCGTCATCGCTGACAGTAATTTGGTCAAAAGTACATTTCGCTCTAAATGAGTGCCATTTTTACCTGTAAGAACAACTACAAGATGAGACTTGTGTTTCTTCAAAACGGTCGTTGCTTCAGGCCAAATCCATGATGATGCACACGGCCCTTCGAGGTCTTTCCACGGAATGGGGAACTTCATGTCAGTAACGATCACTTCGTACCCATTTACCGAAAATGTTGCACCATCATTATCTACTTCTATCTTGTCAATATGTGACCCATCGGGCAATACAGCACTAATGTCTGAGCGAATTTGCTCAACAGAAGGAAGTATCAATTTGTCGATTGTCACGAATGCAAAAACAGGCTTACCATCTTTCCCCAAGGACTCGCCTGCAATTGAGTTGTTCATAAAACAGTATCCTCCAAGGCACACTACTATTAGGGATAAATGTAGAATAACTATACGCTTCATCTTGAGTCCTCGTTCTGGCGACGGGATATCGCACTATTCTCATTATCGCCTTAGATTGCAGCCTAATTGAGCTTGAACTATAGTTCACCCAGTCTCAAGTATACCATGCTTCGGATATGACTCCCCCCTTTGACATCCCCCCTCCCCGCCGCTAGACTGCCCTCTGTATTGATCGTGTGTTGGTGATCGGCTAGTGAGGATGTTGCCTCAGCCGACGAACAGGGAACACCGGTGCGAATCCGGGACGGCCCCGCCGCTGTGACCAGGCATTATCAAGCGAATTTTTCTTTAGAGCCATTGATCGCCATGTTTTGTCGTGATCGAGAAGGCCCGTTCGCTTGAGCTTGGGAGTCAGAAGACCTACCAACGCGTTGTATGTGGACCGCTGCGAGGGACAGCGACCGCGTAAACAATGAAACTCTGCTGAGTTTTGCACTTTTTGCCTGCAGATGGTCCGCTTTCTGGCTGCGACCGCGCATGGCATTGCAGTTTGCAGAACTCTCGAAAGCAGCGTATGAGTAGTGTCAAACCAATGCGGCAGCGCTCCCTGCGGCGATCCGGCTTCACCTTGGTAGAGCTATTGGTCGTGATCGCCATAATTGGCGTGCTAGTCGCACTGCTGCTTCCTGCTGTACAAGCGGCGCGCGAAGCCGCGCGGCGTTCGCAGTGCCAGAACAATCTGCGGCAACTTGGTCTGGCAGCGCTCAACTACGAACATCAACATCAACAGCTTCCAGTAGGCTGCATCGGGTACGGTTTACAGGACGGCAAGCAACTCTTAATTTCTTGGAACGTACAATTGCTCCCTTTCTTGGAGCAGGAAGCACTTGCGGAACGCTTCGATTTTGCGGTCGCCTCCTATAAGGAGCCGAATCGACAGTTGGGTGCGACCTTAATGCCAATGTTTCTATGTCCCAGCACTCCAGAGGAGCAGCTGTTTAGCCCTATTTCTTTATGGCGCGGCCAGGCGTTTACTGACTACGCAGGCGTCTACGGTGTGGAAGGCCCCGGGCGAGACCACCCCGACTTCGGCAATCCCCATGCCCTCCATCCCCCCCTGCAAACGGTCAACGATGAGTCCCTGGGAGTCATGGTCTACGACGTTCCTGTATCTCTCAAACAAATTCAGGATGGAACTGCACAAACTGCGATCTTCGCCGAAGTACTTGTTCGTCGAGTTTCCAGCATGGAGTGGGCAAATGGACACAATATTCTGGCCCAGCACGAATCGATCCCTATCAATGGCGAGTTGGGTTACGACGAGATTGGGAGCCCCCATCCAGGTGGGGCATTGGTCACGTTCTGCGATGGACATGCGTCGTTTCTCCACGATGAACTAGAGCAAAACGCTCTCAACGCCTTGCTGACTCGCAGTGGAGGTGAAGCGCTATGAATGACAAATGGTGCCCGACAACAAGAAGCTTCCAGATCAGCGTGTTGCTTGCCGTGCTTCTCATGGGTTTTGCTTCACCCAATGTATTGTCAGCGAGCGGCTTTGACCTCGATGATATTCTTTTCTGGGCAGGCACCGGGGACAACGAATCAGCTCTGGTAATTGACTGGAATGGCGCAAGCGCGGATGACAGTTCACTGGTATGGGGGTATCGGTGGGGCGGAGATACCAAGACGATCGACATGCTCACCGCCATTGTTGCTTCCGACGAGCGACTCTACGCCAAGATAGGACCGATCAGTGGTTTCGGCGTCGGCGTGATCGGAATTGGCTACGACGCCAATAACGATGGACTCTTTGCCCTCGATGATGAAACTTGGTTCAACGAAAATGGAATCTCAGATCTTGTACCCTCGGAAGGTGCGCAATCCGTGGATCCGGACGATTGGTACCAAGAAGGTTGGGGTACTGGCGAGACCCCGGAGGAACGCGTCTTCTGGAACTTCGGCATCGCCGACGCGAGTCCTTTCGATGGAGCGTCCTGGGAGCGATCCGGTATGGGTGTGTCGAGTCGCACCCTTGCCGACGGCAGTTGGGACAGCTTTGCATTCGGCCAAACCAATCAGGTTTATTTCGCTGCCAATCCACTGGCCGCTGAGCCTTACGCTAATGCCGATTTCGATAACGATGGCAATGTCGATGGTCGTGACTTTGTCCTTTGGCAACGCGGATTTGGAATCACCGGCGGGGCAATTCCCATCGATGGCGACGCCGACAAGAACGGCGTAGTTAATTCCATGGATCTTGCCTTCTGGTCCCAGCAATACGGCGACTCATCTTCAGCAATTCTTTCAGGAATCCCCCTGATCATCCCCGAACCATCAACAGGCCTGTTTTCGATGGCATTTTTGCTTCTTGTACCCCTTGTTCTGAACTTTAGCAGGAGAAATTGAACTCATGAACTCACACCTTAGAAAATCTTGTTTCGCCTGTCTGGCAATGTTGGTCCTGGCAGCTCCAAGCAATGCACTGGCACAACATGCCGTAGAAGTCCTGTCCTACGACTCCGGCAGCACACCTGCGTCGGGCTTTACTAGTTCGTCCGCTGCGCTTGGAATACCGGAGCGAGACACAGGCGAAGGCGTCTTTCCCGGTGAAGTGACTCTCTTCAATCCCCCCTGGCTCGATAGCGAAATCGTATCAATCGGCGAAGGCGGATTTCTGGAGTTGCGACTCTCGAACTATGTGCTGGCTGATCCCACTGGGCCTGAACTTGGCGTGTTTACGAATGTCGGATTCATCGACGTCGATTTTCCCAATGGACAGATAGGCTCACCTCCCGGCATTTTTGGCGCAGATTCAGCAGAAGTTTCTGTGAGCGAAGATGGACTTACCTGGTTCAACTTAGGAGAAATTCTGTTCGACTTACCAACTCAAGGCTATGCCGACACTTCGGGAACCATACCTTTAGATTTCCAGCAGCCGTTCACGGGAGTATTGGCGGACTTCGCAGGCTTGCCGTTTGAGAATGCAGTGAATCCGGACGCTCTCGAATTGCTGGCTGGTTCAGGAGGGGGAACCTGGCTCGACATTTCCGGCGCGCCGTTCTCTCAGATCGGGTACGTCCGCTTTGCCGTTGCCGACGACCTCGATTCGAATACGTCACTGAATTTCGAACTTGACGGCGTATCGATTTCGACTTCAGCGATGGGTGGACCAGTCCCCGAACCAGGCACTTGTCTCCTACTGGCTGGGGCTCTGTCGATGGCGAGTTTTCGGCGTAGATAAACAAGTTGCCGCGTGACATCTGGCCCGTGGAATGGTTCAATGGATGGCCCCATTGTTTTTCTCGCCGAACCATTCCGCGGGCTCTTTTATGCCTGAACACTCACAAGAAACTACCCACAACGCCCGTGCATGGGATAAGTTAGCTCGCCAGCAAGTCCCCTTGGCCCAACCGGCGACCGATGCGGACCTGATTGACCCATTGGCCAAGGTCGATCCACTGGGTTGGTTGGACAGCAATATTCGTGATAAGCAAGTGCTCTGCCTCGCAGCAGGCGGGGGGCGACATGGAGCACTTTATGCCGCTGCAGGCGCCAAGGTTACCGTCGTTGATATCAGCGGCGAGATGCTCGCGCTTGATCGGGCTGTTGCTGCCGAGCGACAGTTCGACATTCGCACGGTACAGACTTCGATGGACAATCTTTCGATGTTTGCCGATCGTGAATTTGAAATCGTGATTCACCCTGTAAGTACCTGTTACGTCTCAGACGTGTCGCGAGTGTTTGCCGAAGTGGCGCGTGTGTTGAAGCCTTATGGACTTTACATCAGCCAGCACAAATCACCGGTCAGTCTACAGACTGAGATTCGTTCTCGCGATGACACGTATCGAATCACCGAACCGTACTATCGCAAGGGCCCCTTGCCTCTGGTGGAGCCATGCCGAGTACGCGAATCGGGGACACTCGAGTTTTTGCATCGCTGGGAACAACTGGTCGGTGGCCTATGTCGCGCAGGATTCGTCATCGAGGATTTGGTTGAGCCGCAGCATGCAGACCCTGATGCGGATCGCGGCAGCTTCGGACATCGATCACAATTCGTGGCGCCCTATGTGCGGATCAAGGCGCGACGAATCAATTCATCTCCATCAACGAGCGTGATCGAGTTGGCTTGAAATATGTGAAAACTGCCTTCGGCCAAAGTCGTAACGACACTTTGGCCTTCGCTTTTGAATTCGAGAATCGCACTGCCCTTTCCTAATTCGGCATCGTCGGGGTGGGGGTAATTACCAGTAAGTCGAGCGTCATGCAATCAAGACTCCGCGATAAAGCTCATGTGAAGTTCGGCGTGGCGACGATTGATTGCCCGGGCTTGATCTGCGGTCAGGTCGCCGAAAAAAGCGTGGTCGACATGGTGATCGAGCTGCTTGAGCCGTTCTACCGCGGTGCGTAAGTGCGCCAGTGCCGGCAGGACGTCGGTTTCCTTCGGCATGATCTTCTGCGCGACCGATTTTGAAGGTTTGAATCCCGAAGGCATGCCGTTCTTGAGAAATCGCTCAAACATCACATTTCTGCTGATGAATCGAACGAACCAGTTCACGTTCATGGGAAAGCCGTCGATCGTCATCTCCATCACGCTAGCGACGTGATCGAGAATTTGCCCCTTCGACCAGTTCCCCGTGGTGGGGGCATCGGCGGCGACGAGCCGCTCGGCGTCGGCCACCAACTCATCGAGCGAGGTGTATTCAATCTTTCTTCGAAGGCAAGTCTTGGTATTTACCGGCATAATCAGTTCCAAAGAGAGTGGACTGGAAAGGGTAGTCATCCATGGTCACGCAGTGTTCCCATGGTGTCAAGATTCGTCCAGAATCGGAAGCGACACCGCGGAACGAGTCTATTGCGATGCCATAGGCTACGGTGAAACAAGGCCGTCGGCCAGTCATCCGTGGCTTCCAGAAGGCAAGCTCGAATTATTCTCAAGAGCCGGTATGATGTTCCTCTATGAGATTTCGGCTACTTGTTTCCTGGATCTGGTTTTTTCTGGTGCTATTCTCATACTACGTGCTCAAGCCGGTCCGCGATGCGCTGGTGACTGAGACGCGCCTCTACGGGCCGTTGTATTTGGCGACGTTTCTGGCTGTGTGTGTCGCGCTGCCGTTGTACTGGCGAATCGTGGCGCGGACGACGCGGCAACAGCTTGTGTTCGGGGTGTATCAGTTTTTCGTGGTTTGCCTGGTCGTGTTTGCCGTGCTTGTGGCGCGCGGGCATGCCGAAACGGCCTGGCTCCGCAACGCGTTCTTCGTGTGGGTGAGCGTGTTCAATCTGTATGTCGTGGCCGTGTTTTGGAGCGTGATGGCCGACCTGTTTTCGGCTGAGGAGGGGAAGACCTGGTTTGGCGCCATGGCTGCGGCGGGGACGACGGGTTCGATCGTCGCGTCACTCGTAGGAGGCTTCGTGGCTCAGCGATTGGGCGTAGCCTGGCTCATGGTAGCTGCGATTCTCGCGTTGGAGTTGTCGATCCTGCTGGCGTGGTTGGCCTTGCGATTCGAGCCGCGCGGTAGTGGTGAGGCACCCCCCTCCAGTGGTTCGATCCGCGAGGGGCTGCGCACGGTTCTGGCGTCGCGATACTTGTTGATGATCTGCGCGTTCACGGCCATCGGCAAGTTCGCTGCGACATTCGTATACAACAACTTTCAGCACGCATTGCGGGACGAGGGGTTGGGGGTCGAAGCTCGCACCCAGTTGTTTTCGACGATGAACTTCTATTCCCAAAGCGGCACGCTCGTGTTCCAGGCCATCTTGGCGGCAGCACTGATGCGGCTTGCCGGCGTGGGCGCGACGCTGGCCACTGCTTGCGGAGTGATCGTCGGCCTGTTTGCGTGGCTTGCGTTTGACGCGAGTCTTTGGCCGCTGATGGTCGCAAAAGTGGTCCAGGAGATCGTGGGTTATGGCCTGCTGGTTCCCGCGCAGCAAGTGCTGTTCACGGTGGTGAGCCGCGCAGAAAAATACGAGTCGAAGGCGTTCGTCGACACGGTGGTGTTCCGGGGGAGCGACGTGGTCGCATCGCACGTCTGCGACGCCCTGGGACGGTTCTCAGTCAGCGCGGCCGCGATGGCGATTCTACCCCTCACCGGAGCTTGGATGATACTGGGAGGATGGCTGGGGCGCGAGCAGGCCGCGCGATCCCAATTAGATGACTCCAAGAAGAGTTCGGCAATCGAACCCAGCTCATTGCCATAAGCTACCCTGAAAGAAGGACGTTGGCCATCTTCACCCTCACTCGTCGGATTTGTCATCAACCGGCCGCATTCGCCACCAGATTGCCAGTACGCTGCCGATGAGTGAGTGGACTACAGCCGAGATGGCACACGGTACTGCGGCTAAGCAGATTTGGGTCTGCGGGTTAGTGAAATGCTTGGTGGCCAGAACTGTGCCGAGGCCTGAGTTTTGCATGCCGACTTCAATCGACACCGTGCGGCGTATGAGTTCGTCGTAACCGAACAAGTGGGCGGCGAGGTACCCCATCGCAAACCCACCTGCGTGGAGCGCCCCCACGGCGAGCACGAGCTGTCCGCCATAGGCAAACACGAGGTCTGCATTTCTACCGATGATGTTGGCGCAGATGAGCGCGATCATGATCACACTGACGAGGGGGGCAACCGGCGTGATGCGATGAACCAACCGCGGCAGCAAGTGATGCAAAACCAGACCGGCGAGCACTGGGAGCAAAACTACCTGTACCGTTGAGATCAACAACCCCCAGGCGTCTACTGGCAACCGTTCCCCGACCAACCATTTGGTCAGCAGCGGTGTGAGCAGAATCGCACCGAACGTGGAGCACATCGTCATCAAGAGTGACAAGGCGAGGTTAGCACGGGCGATGTAGGTCACCACGTTCGAGGCCGTTCCGCCCGGACAACAAGAGACCAAGATGATTCCCACGGCAAGTTCTGTCGGCAGGCCGAATGTGGTAGCGATGGTCCACCCCAGCAATGGCATGATCGAGAACTGGGCCACAAACCCCAACAGAATTGGTTGGGGCATTATCAGCACACGAGCAAAGTCGCTTGCCGAGAGCGTGATCCCCATGCCAAGCATGATCACCCCCAGCCCGAACACGATATACGGCCCGAACCACTCGAATAACGACGGCTCCCAAAGTGCTGCAGCGCAGCACACCAGCACCCAAAGGGGAAAAAGATTCGCGAGTAGATTTAGAAGTCGGGCCACGGCCGCATTGTAGCAGACGCTTCGTAAGCAGGTGAAGCTAGACTGAGCGAGGAGCTGTCAAGAAAGTGCTTGCCGGAATTCGCCAAAGCAGTCTAGAACAAATCTTTCACAGCACACGAAAATCCCGGCAAAACGATATCGTCCGACATACTTTCACCAGCGGCGTTGACTTGAATATCGCGATGAGGATGATGAGTCGTCACGGTTTCGAGCTTCGGATCTACAATCCAGACAGCTACACAGCCTGCCTTGAGCCAAGCGTCGATTTTCTCGTTGACTTCCCCTGTCCGATCACTCGGCGAGAGAACCTCAACCGCCAGGTCAGGCGCACCCGGCCAAAACCCTTCGTCAAGCAATTTCACTGGCACGTTTTCCTTGGCAACAAATGCAATATCGGGAGCACGCACTGTGTCGGGATCTGACGACAAACGAAAGCCTGTCTCAGCACCGAACATCATGCCGAGGTTGTTGGCGTCAACATAAGCTGCAAGTCTTACATGAAGCTTGCTCACGATGCTTCCATGGTGCCAACCGGTGGGTGACATAGTTCGCAGTTCTCCTAAGACTAGTTCGTAGCGTACCCCCATACCTCTTGGCAAAGCCAGGAGTTCGTCGGCAGTTGTTAGCGTGTGTGTACTCATGTAGATAATTATAGCAGATGGAAGCACGATAGCAGAGAGATTTCAGACTCACTACTCAGATACCTCAAATGCTTCGCGTTCGAACGGATTATCCCGATAGGGGTCCAAACCACGCAAAGCAGCAACGGCCGACGCAGCCAGATAGAGCGGAATAAACAGCGGTCCCCAACGCTCGTATTGGCGGACATGTACTCGTTCGTGTTCGCGAGTTGAATCGAGACACTGCTGGTCACAGCCCCAAACGACGTGCCCCAGCGTGACGGCGGCACCGGCCCCGACCCAGGGTAGCCCGATCTGCAAGAGCTTCGTAATGATGCCACCTTGTGCCTCGACCACGCCGTCAACAACGGTTGCCTTTCCACCTTGTGTGAGTGCAAAAGGAATCATTGATATTCCTAGCAACGACGCAGGGGAAGCCCAGAGATAAAGGAGAGGCTTAGGCAAACGCACAGTTTTCCTCGGATGTTCGATTTGACATGACGAGCAGGTACATTCTCTGGGCGATTACGCTTCCGCCTCGCCTAAGGTCTCATCATTTGACTCTTGCTCCTTTGGATTGTAAATCGCAAGCGACTCGCGACTTGCATTGGTTACCGCTCGCCGCTCTCCCATGACCTCGTCCATGCGCATCACAGCCCACCAGGCGGTGATGTAGGTGATCTGTGTGATAGCCATAGCGAATGCCCAGGAGGGGAGTGGGCCACGATCGTAGAGTCGCGCTACGCCGTATAGTAGCAGTGCAAACAAGTAGGCGACCATCAATCGCAAAAGTCTTGTACCCGGTGGCAAGGGTTTAAAGAACACCAACACCAGAGCTAGGGGAATCAACACGGCACACATCAACCAGATCCACCACAGTTCTTGATAGAGGAGATCAAAGTTGGCGAAGCGAACCGCAAAGATGCTGAAGTCGGCGTAGCGGACCGCGAATGCCCAGAAAGCGACAACAATGGACCAACCGAAGATTTCGACCAGCGAGAATTGAAATTTGTTCTGTTCATCTCCGACAGGCTCAGAGAGTTCCGATGCCCAGCCCAACTTCTTCAGAATGACACAACCGGCAAGCACGATCGAAAGCTGCATGAAACAGAAGGCTATGAGCTCGCCTCGATACTCCGACTCAATGACCCACCAGGTGAGTATCAGGAGCATTCCCCCGGCGAGCGTCAGCCAAGCCCCCTTAGTCAGTCGATGTACACGGCTCAGCACAGCCCAGATAGCCAAGACGCTGATTTGAGCTGGCAAGCCATAGTTGTAAACGAAGAAAGCCAACCCTTCGCTTACCCGGACGCCTGAGTTGCTGCTAGCTCCGACAATCAGGGCCAAATCGACGCACAGAGTCGCAATAATGAACAGCCAGGTTAGTGGTCGAGTGCGAAACATGAACTCTGCGATTTGTGGAGGGCGGAACTAGCTCGACAGTTGAAGTCGAGGTTTCTTTCTTATGAAGATTCTGAGAGGAGCGTGACGTTTTTCATGCCGACTCGGAGAGTCGGCGGACGATGCCTGAAATCGTGTTTCTCGTTCCGTCCTATTCTATGCTCAAAGTGAAAACAGCTGCCGACCAAGTTGCTTAAATCCAAGGTGTTTAGTGCTTCAAGCTTTTAGCCAGAAAAAAAGCCAAACTGCGGCAATCTCTGGCTAGATGCTAATTGCTAACGGCTAACAGCTTTCACTTTTAGTACTATACCATGTTGGCAAGAATTCGCCCTGGAGTGCGAATTCAACAGGCGTTGAAATTCAGGCCATCGGCGGTCAGAATGGAGGATTCTTACGAGTATACCGCCACCGGCATTCGAGCTGCGTCTTTCAAAAGCGATCGGAATTGAAATCTTGACTAGAGAGCCTCAGCAAGACGTCTGCTGCCTGATGGGTGAACCGATCGCGGGGAATCCGACCCAGTACATGCTGGAAAAAGCCTTTGAGGCAGCGCGCCTCGACTGGCGGTTCCTCACGTTTGAAGTTCCGGCGCTCGATTTTGAAGGGGCCCTTCGCGGGGCACGCATATTTGGTTTCCATGGAATCATGCTCGCCCCTCCGCACCGCAGCAGTGTGATTCCTTACCTGCAAGAAATCGGCGAGGCGGCCCGCATCAGCGGACAGGTCAATTGCATCAAGCAGAACGAAGGCCGATTCTCTGGCTACAACACCGAAGGCCGCGCGCTGCGACAGTTGCTGGAGCAAACGGGTGCTGTGAAGGGATTGCGAGTGACTATCGTCGGGGCGGGACGGATCGCACGGGCGATTGCTGCGGAATTGGCAATCGTTGGCGCGGGAGAGATTTGTTTCCTCTGCCGCAGGCCGGAGAAGATCGAACAATTGACCAAAACATTGGTGGAACAAACTCCCCTGACAAGTTGTCGGGCAGAGGAATTGGCTGCCGATAGCCTCTTTGCCATCGACAATGCTCAGGTACTGATCAATGCCACTCCCGTCGGTCCGAACCAACCTAACGAACATTTGCCCTTGGATTTCGATGGACTGGAAAAACATACCATCGTGGCCGACGTTGCCTTTAATCCGCCTCAAACCCACCTAGTAAAGCAAGCCCAAGCGTGTGGTTGTCGCACAGTTGATGGTCTCACGTTATTGATCGAACAGGCCGCTCTGGCGTTTGAAATCTGGACCGGTGCAAACGCAGACCGCCAAGCCATGCGCGAAGCCGTCGAAGAATTTTTAGTTTTGTGATTGGTCCGTTGTCATTGGTCCGTAGTCCGTTGGATTTGTGGCCAAGCAACTGAAACAACGGACTACGGACAACGGACAAGAGACAATGACTCGCGGACTATTTATTACAGGTACGAACACCAGTGTCGGTAAGACGCAAGTAAGCGCATTAATCGCTCAATCCTTGGTGGCTGCAGGGCATCGCGTTGGCGTTTACAAACCTGTGGCAAGCGGCTGCAAGCGTGAAGGAACCGAACTGATTGCGGAAGATGCTGTGAAGCTCTGGGAGGCTGCCGGTCGCCCTGGCACATTGGAAGAAGTGTGCCCCCAGCGGTTTGCGGCCCCACTGATGCCTTCGCTGGCGGCAGAGGTTGAAGGACGGGCAGTCGACCCCGAACTGTTGCGAACTGGACTGCAAGTCTGGCGAGAACGGAGTGATATCATTCTCGTAGAAGGTGCCGGTGGACTGATGTCTCCGTTGAGCGACGAAGACTACAACGCCAATCTGGCGAAAGAATTTGGTTTTCCACTGTTGATCGTCGCCGTCAACGAATTGGGAACAATCAACGACACGCTTCAAACACTTATCACTGCCGAGGCGGTGGTTCCCCAGCTCCCCATTGCGGGTATCGTACTCAACCGCATCGCACTCTCAACCGACGACGAAAGCACCGCTTGGAATGCCCAGGAGATCACTCGCCGAGCAAGTGCTCCTCTACTTACGACGGTCAATTACGGCCAACAGCAAATAAATTCTGAGGTGGATTGGTTTGCACTGGCAGGTGGGTGAAATATCCAATTGTTCTCGATCAATTCATCTGTCCTGAAAAACTTTGTAATGTATTTCTCAATGTGAATTATCTTCGTGCAACCAAAAATGGGCGCTGATGTTCGCTAATATTTAGGAGATAAAATGACTCCGAGGCCCGGCAAATCGGCCAGTCCGTTTTCGCAAGAGGGCTATTTGCTGATGGGGGCAGGTCAAGTGACTACAGCCTGTCCACTGGCCTGATGTTTTCGATAATTGGACACATGATTGTTCGACCAAGACATGATGCGGTTCTCCTTTGCTAATCTCACAAACGGTATGTACCGCTTGTGAAGCTTGGAAAAAGCCGCACTGTCGAACTTCGTCGGTAGTGTCCGTCAAGATGCGCACATTTGTTTTTAGGGTTTAGCCCTGTCGGTAGGTCCGCCCCCAACTCCGTAGCTGCGTAGCAGCGGAGGTGCGCTGGGCATGGTCGAGCGATTGAGGGTGGAAGTCCCCTGTGGATCCTAACGGAGGTAACCACGAGGTGAAAGCAACTGCACGAGACGGAGTTTGGACATTGGACAATCGAAGTCTATCCCGCGAGGGCGTGTGGGGAGGAAGCCGTAGCCGAACTGCAGCACCGAACGTAAGTGAACCCTCAAACGGGCTTCTCGGACCTGGGTTAGCGTGCCTTCCAGCGCGACGCCCGATATCCGTTGGTGGCCGAGGAGTAGTGAGGGCGGAGGCGGCAGGACATTGTTCGATCTTACCCCAGGAGATCTCTGCGGGTCCGCCTATCGGTATTCCGGAAGAAGGCAACGACGACCGGTTGATGCCCGCAGAGAAGTCGGATCGCCCCATAGTAGTGCTGAAGCTGGGTAATGCCGGTGGAGCGAAGGGGGCGACAAGTTGTTAAGTGCTGGAACATGCCAACTGGCTTTCGCGTTTGCCGACAGCCCGCATGGGGGCAAGGACGAGAGAACCTCGGACGAATCCAAGGGAAAGTCGCACCTGCTGCTCAGAGCGAATACCAAGGAGGTAGATCATCCAGCCACCTGGGTAGCCGACGACACAAGTCGGTCACTGGAACAAGTAGCCTCGGTGTCTAATTTGGCCCGGGCGTTGCTTAACGTCGCGCGCAATAAAGGTGCGGCAGGTGTGGACGGACGTGGTGTACGGGAAGTGGTTGAGGCTTCGCCCCAACTGCTTGCTCAGCTACGCCGTGAATTGCTTTCGGGTACCTACCTGCCTGGCGACATTCGCCGGGTCTGGATTCCCAAGTCCGGTGGCGGGCATCGGGGCCTAGGTATTCCGAATGTCGTGGACCGCTGGGTTCAGCAGGCCGTACTCCAAGTTTTGGAGCCGATCTTCGAGCCGACGTTTCACGACAGCAGTCACGGATTCCGTCCGAGGCGTGGTGCACAAACGGCCATTGCTGCGGCCAAGCAATATCTGGCAGAAGGATATGCCTGGACGGTCGATATTGACCTTTCAAAGTTCTTCGATCGTGTTCACCACCAGCGGCTATTAAACCGCTTGGCGAACCACGTAAAGGATGGGCGTCTCCTAAAGCTAGTGCATGGCATGCTCAAGGCGAAGGTTGTGTTGCCCGATGGCACACGAACGGCCACGACCGAAGGCGCACCGCAAGGTGGTCCGCTTTCTCCGCTACTTTCCAATGTAGTTCTTGACGAACTCGATTGGGAACTGGCACGTCGTGGACTTCGGTTCGTGCGTTACGCCGACGACTTCAGCGTGTTCGTGAAAAGCGAACGTGCCGGTCGTCGGGTGATGGACTCCGTCAGTAAATTCATTGATAGACGCTTGCGTCTGCTGGTCAATGAAGACAAGAGTTCCGTCACGGGTCCGAATTATCTAACTTTCCTCGGCTTTCAACTCGGCAAGAATGCCGAGGGCCAAGTCATGGTGGCAATCTCTCGCCGAACTAAGGAGCGAATGGATGCCCGTATTCGTGAGCTAACGCCACGAGTCTGGGGTCAATCGCTGTCGACGTGCTTCGAGAGAACCGAACGCTACCTGCGAGGATGGATTGGATACTTTCGGTTGTGTACCGAAGATTCCCTGCGACCGCTCCACAAGTTCGACGCCCACATTCGGCGTCGTATTCGGGCGATTATCATTCGTCAGAAGAAGCGGGACCGGTATCTGTTCCGCCACCTGCAAACACGTGGCGTTTCTCGGAAGTCGGCGGCTAAGACCGCCTTCACTCGTGCTGGCGTTTGGAGACGCAGTGTCAGCTATGGCATCCATCAGGCGTATTCCAACGCCTGGTTCGCCGAACGATTGATGCCGCTCACCGACCGTTGGCATGCCTTGAACCCTTCCCGACAGGTCTTCATCAAACAGCAACGACTGTTTGAAACCTAAGGCAGCAACTTGAAGAGCCGGATGCGTGACCCGCAAGTCCGGTTCTGTGAGAGGCTTGGGGGAGAGATCCCCCGGGCCTACTCGACGAGGTGCGCTGGGCATGGTCGAGCGATTGAGGGTGGAAGTCCCCTGTGGATCCTAACGGAGGTAACCACGAGGTGAAAGCAACTGCACGAGACGGAGTTTGGACATTGGACAATCGAAGTCTATCCCGCGAGGGCGTGTGGGGAGGAAGCCGTAGCCGAACTGCAGCACCGAACGTAAGTGAACCCTCAAACGGGCTTCTCGGACCTGGGTTAGCGTGCCTTCCAGCGCGACGCCCGATATCCGTTGGTGGCCGAGGAGTAGTGAGGGCGGAGGCGGCAGGACATTGTTCGATCTTACCCCAGGAGATCTCTGCGGGTCCGCCTATCGGTATTCCGGAAGAAGGCAACGACGACCGGTTGATGCCCGCAGAGAAGTCGGATCGCCCCATAGTAGTGCTGAAGCTGGGTAATGCCGGTGGAGCGAAGGGGGCGACAAGTTGTTAAGTGCTGGAACATGCCAACTGGCTTTCGCGTTTGCCGACAGCCCGCATGGGGGCAAGGACGAGAGAACCTCGGACGAATCCAAGGGAAAGTCGCACCTGCTGCTCAGAGCGAATACCAAGGAGGTAGATCATCCAGCCACCTGGGTAGCCGACGACACAAGTCGGTCACTGGAACAAGTAGCCTCGGTGTCTAATTTGGCCCGGGCGTTGCTTAACGTCGCGCGCAATAAAGGTGCGGCAGGTGTGGACGGACGTGGTGTACGGGAAGTGGTTGAGGCTTCGCCCCAACTGCTTGCTCAGCTACGCCGTGAATTGCTTTCGGGTACCTACCTGCCTGGCGACATTCGCCGGGTCTGGATTCCCAAGTCCGGTGGCGGGCATCGGGGCCTAGGTATTCCGAATGTCGTGGACCGCTGGGTTCAGCAGGCCGTACTCCAAGTTTTGGAGCCGATCTTCGAGCCGACGTTTCACGACAGCAGTCACGGATTCCGTCCGAGGCGTGGTGCACAAACGGCCATTGCTGCGGCCAAGCAATATCTGGCAGAAGGATATGCCTGGACGGTCGATATTGACCTTTCAAAGTTCTTCGATCGTGTTCACCACCAGCGGCTATTAAACCGCTTGGCGAACCACGTAAAGGATGGGCGTCTCCTAAAGCTAGTGCATGGCATGCTCAAGGCGAAGGTTGTGTTGCCCGATGGCACACGAACGGCCACGACCGAAGGCGCACCGCAAGGTGGTCCGCTTTCTCCGCTACTTTCCAATGTAGTTCTTGACGAACTCGATTGGGAACTGGCACGTCGTGGACTTCGGTTCGTGCGTTACGCCGACGACTTCAGCGTGTTCGTGAAAAGCGAACGTGCCGGTCGTCGGGTGATGGACTCCGTCAGTAAATTCATTGATAGACGCTTGCGTCTGCTGGTCAATGAAGACAAGAGTTCCGTCACGGGTCCGAATTATCTAACTTTCCTCGGCTTTCAACTCGGCAAGAATGCCGAGGGCCAAGTCATGGTGGCAATCTCTCGCCGAACTAAGGAGCGAATGGATGCCCGTATTCGTGAGCTAACGCCACGAGTCTGGGGTCAATCGCTGTCGACGTGCTTCGAGAGAACCGAACGCTACCTGCGAGGATGGATTGGATACTTTCGGTTGTGTACCGAAGATTCCCTGCGACCGCTCCACAAGTTCGACGCCCACATTCGGCGTCGTATTCGGGCGATTATCATTCGTCAGAAGAAGCGGGACCGGTATCTGTTCCGCCACCTGCAAACACGTGGCGTTTCTCGGAAGTCGGCGGCTAAGACCGCCTTCACTCGTGCTGGCGTTTGGAGACGCAGTGTCAGCTATGGCATCCATCAGGCGTATTCCAACGCCTGGTTCGCCGAACGATTGATGCCGCTCACCGACCGTTGGCATGCCTTGAACCCTTCCCGACAGGTCTTCATCAAACAGCAACGACTGTTTGAAACCTAAGGCAGCAACTTGAAGAGCCGGATGCGTGACCCGCAAGTCCGGTTCTGTGAGAGGCTTGGGGGAGAGATCCCCCGGGCCTACTCGACGAGTTGGGGGCGTGCGCGGCCTACGAGGCCACTCCGCTGGTCTCCTTCGTTGTCTCTTGCAATCGCTCCATATCGAGGTACTTGCGCGTGCCCCATTTGGTACCAGCGACGTGTCGCAGTCTTGCGGATACCAGCATCAATGCGCTGTTGCCGTCCGGGAAGGCACCCACGACGCGCGTCCGCCGGCGGACTTCGCGCATCAATCGCTCCAAAGCGTTGTTCGTGCGAATCCGCGTCCAATGCTCGCGAGGATAGGACATGTACCGCAACGTCTCGCCCACGCCCTCCTCGACCACCTTGGCTGCCTTGGTGAGCTTCATCGCTCGCAGCTTCTCCACAACGTCGCCCGCCTTCTTCTTGGCCGCCTCGCGGTCTTCCTGCGCGTGAATTGCCTTGAGCATCGCCATCACCTCCTTCATTCGATGACGAGGAACTTCCGAGCCGACGTTGCGATACCAGTGGACCACACACCGTTGCCAGTCTGCCTCCGGATAAAACTCGCCCAAGGCTTCTACCAACCCTAAACACTTGTCGCTGGTCACCAGGCGAACTCCCTTCAGGCCACGCTCCTTGAGATGCCGGAGGAACTTCCGCCAACTCTCGGTATCTTCCTTCGTCCCTTCGCAAACACCCAGAACCTGCCGATAGCCGTCCTGGTCGACGCCCACGGCAACCAATACCGCCACGTTCTTCACCTCGCCGCCCCACGACCGTTTCAGCCAAATACCATCCAGGGCCACGTAGGCAAAATCGCCCTCGATCGGCTGGTTTCGCCAGGCTTCGATCCGCTCGTAGAGCTGCTGATTCAGCTCGCTCACCGTGCTCGGAGAAACTCGTGTTCCCCACAACGCCTCGGTGATGTCCTCCACCCGGCGAACGCTCACCCCGGCGAGGTACATCTCCATTAGCGCCTCTTCGACCGACGACTCCCGTCGTCGGTATCGTTCGATAATCTGCGTCTCAAATGGCAGGCTTCGCAGCCTGGGGACCTTAAGCTTTACCTGGCCCGCCTTCGTCTGTAATCCTCGTTCGTAAGAACCAGCTCGTGTATCCACGCGGTCGGGGCTCCGCTCGTAACGCTTCGCTCCACAGAGTTGATCAGCTTCGGCCTCCAACAGTCCATTGAGCGTCTCCTCGACGCTCTTGCGAACCACCTCGTCGACGTGCCCTCGAATCTGAGCCTCGTCGATCTGAACCATGCTTCCGTTTTCAGTACTTCCTGTTAAACTCGCCATCGTGGCAGTCTCCTTCGCTTGGGGGAATGAATCGTAACAATCCAATTCCTACCAAGCAGGGGCTGCCCAAACAATCTGCGCAATAATATAGGACGTTATCATTCCTGTTGCCAAATCGCGAACGCGATCTGCTCCTCTGTAAAACGTTTTCGTGACATGGTTCCCTGGTCTCCTTTCACTGCTCGGGCTGACATCATAGAGACCCAGTTTCAGGTTGTGATTACCACCTGACTATTCTTCAATCACTGCATTTTTTAATGGCAAGAGTTCCCAGCGACGGACGAGGATTTCTGCCAATTCAGCTTGCAATTGAAGTTTCCCCTCGGCTGGAACGGCATCGAACGCCTCGTTAACCAAGGATCCGTTGACAAAGACCTGTATGTGCCCACCTCTGCAAACCACTTCTAAGCGAGTCCATTCGTCGGTTGGACTCTCTCGATCATTCTTACCGCGAAATCCTAGGACATCCTCCCAGTCAGGATCGCGATCACACCAGTTGATCCGCGTTCTATTTGATAAATCAAATGTCTCTGCGATGCCATCTTTATTCCACACGACTTCTCCGTCACGATCTCGCCCTACTTCGGATGTAAGAGAAAGCGGTACGGGCTGGCCATCCTTACCTTCTCCCACAACGAGAATAAAATCTCCAACTCCACCTTCGATAATGTTGACTTCGATTCCAGGCATCCACACCCCTCCTACTCCCCCGTCTATGCCTGTGCTGTGAATGAATAGCCCTGAGTCTCGGGCGCGATTTCGCCTTTCGTGCCACGTTCTGGGGCCCCATTTGTATTCAAGGATCATATCGTAGTCTCGGTATCGCTCCTTGGTTATGATTGAACCCCAGCCATCACCGGTAATATGAAGTATCTGATCCTTAACGTAAAACACCTCCTTCGGATCCTTGTACTTGGTATTTTGTAACCATGTATAGAGGCCATCCAAATTCTTACCGTTGAAGAGTTTGATCGCTTTCTTCTGCGGAGAGATCGCCTCAAACGCCTGAGAAGTGCCCTTTTCTTCAGCTCCATGCGATACAGAGTCCTGGTGTGAGAAGAACACAATAATAAGGACAAGCAATAGTTGGAAACTGCGAATAAGCATCAAAAATTCCTCGATTGTTTTGTTTGGGAATTCCTACTCACTGAATTACAAGTCATATTATTAAAGTCCCTAACGCAAATTAAATAAGTCACTCAGTTCAATTTACGAGCCTCTTATCTATGTTCGTTCATGCCAGTATGTCCGCTACGACTTTTGCCGGCTTTACGCCAGTGAGCTTTTGATTCAATCCTTGATATGGATAGTGCAGTCTATCGTGATCAAGGCCAAGTTGGTGGAGAATAGTTGCGTGAAAATCCCGCAACAGCACAGGGTTTTCAACCACTGAATAGCCCATAGGGTCGGTTTCACCGAAGGTGATTCCCGGTTTAATTCCCCCCCCTGCTGCCCATAGTGTGAATGCCTCGGGGTTGTGATCGCGACCGAGGTAAGGGCTCTCCACGCCAACTTTTGTCTCACGCATTGGCGTACGTCCAAACTCCCCGCTCCAGATCACCAAAGTATCCTCAAGCATTCCTCGTTGGCTTAGATCGGTCAGTAAAGCTGACATGGGCCGATCGACCTCGCGACATTTGTCTTGAAAACCCAGATTGATCGCTGTCTCACTTGAAGTTCCGTGCGAGTCCCACCCCCAATCGTAAAGTTGGATAAATCGCACGCCTCGCTCAGCAAGCCGTCTCGCTAGCAAACAATTGTTGGCGAAGGACTCCTTTCCAGGTTCGGTTCCATAGAGTTGGTGTATGTGCTCCGGTTCATCCGCAATGTCCATCACACCTGGTACTTCCATTTGCATTCGAAATGCCAACTCATACTGAGCAATTCGTGTTAGCGTCTCAGGATTGCCAAAAGCCTGATAAGATTCTTGGTTCAAGCGTGATAGCGAGTCTAGGGCTGTACGTCTCAGGTCGCGACTTACTCCCTCCGGATTGGCGATATTCAAGAGTGGATCACCTTGAGATCGGCACTGTACTCCTTGATAGACCGAGGGAAGCATTCCGCTACTCCATAAGGCCTTTCCTACCCTGGGCGCGCTCCCTCCCGACATCAAAACGATAAAACCGGGTAGATTCTGATTCTCTGTACCCAGTCCCCAAGCAACCCAAGAGCCCATACTAGGGTATCCCATTCGCGCTTGGCCCGTATGAACCATGAGTTGGGCCGGGCCATGATTGAATTGATCGGTTTGCATGGATTTTACAAAGCAGACCCGATCAACATGTTCTGCAAAGTGCGGCAAGCGATCTGAAACCCAAGCACCTGATTCCCCATACTGCTTGAATGGATACTGGGGACCAAGCATATTGGGAGTCCCTTTGAGAAATGCAAACCGTTTCCCTTCGAGAAACTCTTGGGGACAGGGTAGGCCATCATGGCGGCGAAGCTCTGGTTTGAAATCGAACAGGTCAAGTTGACTCGGAGCGCCAACCATGTGCAGAAAAATGACCCGCTTTGCTGCTGGAGCGAAATGGGGAGCAGTTCTACTTAGTGGTTCGTTCGATGAGTGCTGCGGGAACGAACTCTCGGCGCCGAATGCCCCATGATCTGCCCCGCACCATACGGCACCCAATCCTGCCGCGCAATCCACCAAAAACTGACGGCGAGATGCATATTCGAGGGAAGCCAAGCGAGCCTCATCAAGTAATGATCGCTTTCTCACATTCTTTCTCCCATCCCCCTATTTCATCATGATTTCATCGAGGTTTAACAAGACCGTTGCAACTTGCGTCAATGCTTGCAAACGTTTTTCGTCACCCCCACTATTGCTATAAAGACTTACGAGTTCATCCAATTCCGTAGGCGTAGGGTTCCGACTTGTGGCAAGCTCAAAGCCATAGAAAAACTGCTCTTCAAGAGTCAAACCGGCTTGATCCATGCGTCCAGCGAGTGACTCTGCACATTCAACCAGCACCTCATCATTGAGCATTGTCAGTGCTTGCAGTGGAGAGTTTGACCTCAAACGCCGCGGAGTACAAAACTCACGTGAAGGCGCATCGAACACTGCGGCCATTGGATAGGGAATACTCCGTTTGACGTAGGTGTAAATTGATCGGCGATACCGATCTTCTTCGCCTCGAGCCGCTGTTTTCCACTCCTCCTTATCAAATGGAGTCCAAACGCCATCCGGAATGGGCGGTTGCACGGGCGGTCCATAGAGCTTGGAACTCAGCAATCCTGAAATAGAAAGTGCCTGATCGCGGACCATCTCTGCCGAAAGAGGACTACGAGGTCCGCGAGCGAGCAATCGATTGTTAGGATCTTTCTCAAGGAGTTCTCTCGTTACAGTAGCCGATTGACGGTAGGTATTTGAAAGGACAATCTGCCTCAACAGTTTCTTGATGCTCCATTGGTGTGTTTGCTGAAATTGTAGAGCGAGTAGGTCAAGAAGTTCCGGATGCGAAGGCCGTTCCCCCGACGACCCGAAATCCTCTTCCGTGGCGACTAGGCCTGTCCCGAACAACCGAGCCCATAAGCGATTGACTGCTACGCGTGCAGTCAGTGGATTCTTAGGACTGACAAGCCACTGGGCTAATGCCAATCGGTTGAGACCTTCGGAATCATCAAAGGCAGGCAATGCTTGGGGTACACCGGGACCAACCTGCTCACCCTTGGTTAGAAACAGTCCACGATCGAACACATGCGTAATGCGAGAGAGATGTTCAGGGATCTCCCTCATGATGGGTAGTTCAGTTGTTTGGAACTCGGAAAGATCCTTCTTAAGCTGCTCCAGACGATCGTAATTTGCATCTGACACTAGAGTGCCTAGGGTAGGATCATCAGAAATTTCTACGTGACCACGTCGAGGAACCAACGCAAATCCCGCAGAGATAGCGTTGTTTTTCAACCGGAGTCTGAGCCAACTTCCAGATGGAACTTCGCACTGAGTCTCTAATACGAACGCAGCCTGACGAGAGTGATAAATGCGGCTTGGTGCGGAGAATCCTTCCTTTGAATCTGGATTGAGACTTTCATTTGGATCGTAGATTGGTACTGGCTCATCGGTGATGACTCGCTTGAAGACTAGTTTCCGAATAGTTTCGATTCCGGGAATAAATAGCTCAGCGTCGACATGAGATAGAACAAATCCCCATTCCGAGTCACTTATCGCACGCTCTGCATGAAGCGGTGAGATTGTTACTCTCACTGCGGCGATAGGGTCGCAGTGCTCGGGGAGAGGTGCCTCGAGAGTAAATTCTGTTTCATCTGCCAGTGCGTCTGTCGCGATGAATTCACTAATGCCCTCATTCTCTCGCACCTCTATGCCCGTCACTGTGTTGGATTTCGCATGTAAGAGTTTCAAGGGGTGCCAAGCCACGTCATAAGTTAGAAAACTATGATCTTTCTTCCACAAATCATTCTGCAAATTTGCATTTTGTTGGAATAGTGATTCATACGATTCGTACTCAGATATGTCCTCTGGCACTTCAATCGCTGGTTGATGGTCGCCTAAATCGCTGTCTGCCGTATTATTAAAAAAAGCGGCGAATTGATAGTATTCTTTGTGTCGAAAAGGATCGTAGGGATGATTGTGGCATTGAGTGCAGCCGAAAGTTAAGCCTTGCCATGCTTGCCATGTCGTATCGACGCGATCAAGAACCGCGGCAATTCTAAACTCTTCATCATCAGTGCCAGCTTCGTTATTCGATTGGGTTAGTCGATGAGCCCCTGTTGCGATCAGATCCCTTATTCCAGGATCAGGTAGTAAATCCCCAGCGAGTTGCTTGATGGTAAATTCATCATAAGGCATATCACTATTGAGTGCCTCAATGACCCAATCTCTATATTTCCATACATTGGCTCGGGCATCTACTCCAAGTCCATCGGAGTCGGCGTATCGAATAAGATCGAGCCACACACTCGCCCAGCGTTCGCCAAAATGAGGAGACGCCAGCAAGCGATCAACTTCAGCAGCGTAGGCTGCTTCGCCTCGATTTTTGACAGCATCGGTGAGACTACGTACCTCGGAAGGTGTCGGGGGTAATCCTATAAGATCGAGACTAACCCTGCGCAGCCAGAGATTTGGGGAAGCGGCCTCGCTAGGCTGCAATCCTTCAGCTTCCAAGCGAGCAAGAACGAATCGGTCCACATCGTTGAGAATCCATTCACGGTTCTTTATCTTCGGAGGGAATCTGGGCTGAGGCGGGCGAAATGCCCAATGCTCTTGCCACTGAGCACCTTCGGCAATCCATTGGCGAAGTAAATCACAATCCTCCTTGGATAGTGCAGGTCCATGGTCGGGAGGAGGCATCCTCAGATCGGGATCCTGCGACGTCACTCGCTCCAAGAGAATGGATTCCTCGGGGTTACCTGGCTCGATTACCCAACCGTTTGGAGGAAGAACTTGATCACGATAAACGAAGGATATATCGCCAGCTTGCTTTACACCACCATGGCAAGCGACGCAATGCTTATTAAGTACCGGTCGGATGTGACGATCAAAGCTGACGCGAGTTGGTTTATTACTATCGTTAGCATAAAGAGTGCCTGCGCAGGACATGATGAATAAAAAGGCACTCCCCCAGCAAACCAATAGACTGGGCATGCATTTGTTACTCAGCAGCTTGACCAGCCCAAACTTGTTGGTGGTTTCATGACATATCGTGTGAATTCTCATACTAGATGATAAAAAGCAAATTAGAATCATTGGACTACCAGAGAACCTTCTTGGTTCATCTGACCGCTGTCTTCAGGTTCATAAGTCACACCTGTAGAACCCTGAGCGTAGATCCGACCTCCGTTGTCAGCTACCATTCGATCGCTTGAATCAGGTCGTGGGCTCGAGGCTGCTATATCCAAGATGATCTCGGAGCCGCTGTCGGCATATGCAAATGCTCCCTGGGGCAGTTTTGTGAAATAATAGTCATTCAGTTCCACAGCTTTCCCGAAGATTTCTCCGCCAGCGACTGCATAGAATCCAAAGTCTCCCTTGATATTTCGAAGCTTGGACTGGTAGATATTCACAAGCGATCTTGCCCCAGCGAAGTAGACAGACTTGTGAGCAACTGCGTAGCCTTTCCAGAGTTCCAACGTAGTATTTACTGCTGAGGCGTCGCAATTCGTAGCAGTGTGGAAGGGAATATTGATTACACCTCCGCTCTCGCCTGAAGCAACAACCTGGCAATCGATGACTTCTGCTCCGCGAGCTTCGATTCGTGCTCCACCTCCATTGGCAACGAATGCAATATTGGCTCCTTGAATTGTGCAATTGTAATCCATCCAAGCAGAGCTATCGTGACAAATCATTCCGTACTGTGCGTTCGGCACATAAGCCTGGAAACTGTGATTCATTGCAAAGTTACTTCGATACTGGCTGTTTGAACTCAGGTGCATCGGGCCACCATTGTAATGGTAGGCGAAGAATAGATCGCTCTTGTTGACTACTCGGCACCCCACCGAATTGATACCCCATACGCCGCCGATAATCGCTACTTTGCCTAAACGAATGGACGCGCTGGTTTCACTTGTTTCCCAAGAATGGTGCAAGCCACACGAAATCGTATATCTCGTGGGGCCATCGCCATAGGTGTCACGGTTGATGATCGCCACGTTGTCGAGACCACCAAGACCATAGGGCAAGGCAAGTCCATGTATTTTATTACCACGGATTTCAATCCACGCCCCGAACTTCGACTTTATGAAATCGATATCCGCCGCCTTCTGCCCCGTCATGTCCGCAACACGTGGCATATCGCCCTCGAGCTGTGGTCCTGTTATGAAAACGCTCCTAGCATTCATGTTTCGGAAGTCATAGTTCTGGAGAATGTGTTCCCCAGCAGCAAGTGAAATCGTGAGACTGCCGCCATTGATGAATACTCGCTTGCTTGACCATTCGAAGGCCGCTTCCAACGTTTTAAACGCTTGCTGTGGTCCAACCGTCACAGTGATGTTTTCGTTGCTCCATATCAATGCACTATTTTCGTTGGGAGATTCTGTAGGAGCTGCACCAGTGAGAAATAATACAGCGAGACACAGAAGTATTCCGGAGATGAATCCAATTACACGCTCGTACACAGACAATCCTTTCTTGAGAGTGGGCTAGTAGGCATCACTCCAATTGCTTGACAATAATAGAGTTCTGCGAAATCCGCATCACAACTAGGGTTGATTATCGCTTGGAGACACCACGTCGCCTTCAACGGCATAGGACTTTATGACCGTGTTGCCCTCTTCAAGAAAAAGATGCACATAGAAATCATTCGTTTGAATTGGATCGTCTAATTCAAGCACAATTTCGCCTCGGAAATTACCATCCGTCTTTTCCTGGGCGACGAGATCAGTCCCATTGAGCGAAACTCCTATACCAATTTTGGCTGGGCTGTCATTGGCAGCTGCGTTGCCCTCCGCACGTAGCCTAGAGAGGTTGATATCCTGCGGTACCTTTAGATGTTGGACAATTTCAAGCACGCCAGGGCTATTGGCATGCAGCCCGGCCGGGGATTGGACAATCTTCCTGGGTTCCTTGATGTCCGCAGTATGGTAAATGCTCATATCCCGCAGGTCTTCTTCAAAAAGCACTTTGCCGTCATCGTTGACCTCAAGTTCCAACACTTTCTCTTGAGGCGGGACGACATCCGCTTCCACTTCAATCGACTCAACACCTGCTAACACCTCGCCGTTAGTTTTGGCCGTTCCACCCATCGTGTAGACCACCTGAAAATTTGTCCCTGATAAACGATCACCAGGAATCACCAAATCCATCGTTCCTTGTGGGCCAAGTGTTGCGCAACCAATTTCACTTCCCACAGAATCTCGCACTGAAAGCGAGACCGCAGCATCGGTTTCAGGCGCAATGAAAGCGGGAGCATGGACTCGCAGTTCTGAAATTGGAAATGCGCTAGCAAACGAATAAGCAACCGAGGACTCCGCAGGCCCGACTTGGCGAGGGCGCAGTTCTACAGGGGTCGAATCCCATCTCAGATCGGCAAAACCTGTAATTGCAGTATCGTTGACAAATCGCAGTGTTCGATCTTGGGCGTAGTCTTCTTGGTAGGAGGCTGAAGTATCACTTGACGAAGAGAAAGCAAGCTCGATTATGGGGGTCTCCCACGGAACAGTATCCCAAGAACTTTTATTGGGACCTGGGTCTAACTTGGCTTCCATCGAATATTGGAGAACACGAGCGAAGGTCTGCTTGAGGCTATCGGGGGCTTGTTTTTGCCAACCCCACCACGCGCCTGGTCGCCCAAACCAGGCGAAATAGGAAGTGGGGATATTGTACTTTCGACAGACTTCCCATTGCTCTCCGAAGCGACGGGGGATATAAGGCACTGACTGCTGGCCGCCTCCTGCCCAAATAATTTGAACGATAGGTTTCTGCATGACCGTGTAGCCACGCATCGCGCGCTCCATGTCAGGTTGGTCGAGATGATACTCGTCCGCCATCCAACCATCTGATTTTAAGTTCGGCCAACCTGTTACTCCCGGTATCGACCCATGCGAACTAGGAGAGTACCACTGATAAATTGGCACGTCATGCTTCGCCTTGATCAACTCGTACAGTCGGTTCAGATGCCGATCACGACCATTCCAAAAGATGTGTTCTTCACCCAGAGTAATTGCATAGATTTCGCTACTGTCAACCTGGGTAAAAAAATCATCCACTACAGCTGCAAGCTTTTCGATTTCTGAATCGTCCGCATCATGACTAAGATGGTGGACAGCATAGAATTCCCCATCAGCGTTTTTGGCTCGTGGAACTAGGTCTACAATGACCCGCGTTCCATTGCGACGAGCTTTTTGCAAGCTATCGTTCCATTCGGAGATATCCTGCCCTTCGCTCACGACGGCTGGCACGATGAAGTAATCGAACGGCGTATCAGCTTGCAAAAAGTATTGATTCCATCCGCAATACAATCCGGAGTCCTTGAAAGTCAAAGGAACACGAGGGCCGGGGATTTCTTCCGCACGACACGTAAGCGTGAAATTGATTGCCAAAAGAAGACCTAAAACCGCAAATCCGTTTTTCATAACACACCTCACTGTTTTCTGGCAGGAAGAAAGAAGAACTAGCAGATGGATAGTAAAATTGCCTCGTTTTAGAAGTATCTTTCCTGAAATATTGAGTCAAACATTGCGTGTAGTAAAGATACACAAAACTTGTCGAACCAACATCTAATAGGGCCAGCTTGTCGACTCACTTCAATTGCTTCTCTTGCGATTGAATTGGATTAGGGTCGTCAAAGCAATACTCAGTAGGAGGGCCGATGTTGGCTCCGGAACGCTTGTCTGTGTCGCACTGAATGGGCTGACACCCATGCCGTAATTGGCCTGCCAGTCCCCCAAGCTCCCCACGGCAGGGTTGCGCTGCCAGACGAGGAAATCGTTTCCGTCCACGTCGCCATCGCCGTCGAAATCACCGTCTATCCCTGGGCCAATTCCTTCCAGAGTATAGGACTCAATCAATCCATAGCTTCCATCAAGAAGCAAGTGAACAAAGAAGGAGTCCGACTCGATTGACTGGCTCGTTAAATCGAGCAACAACTCACCATCAAATGTTCCGGACGACGTAACCTGGTCGATAATGTTTATCCCATCCAAAGAAATGCCGATACCTATCGTGGCTTGGAAGGAAGGATTGTCTTGATCTGCTGCACCAGTCGCGCGCAATTCGGTGAGGGTGATGTCCTCGGGCGTGGCAAATTCCTGGATCACCTCGAGTTGGCCCGGATTCTGATTGGCGAACAGGCCAGCGTTGGAATAGCCAACTTTTCCGAGATTATTAAACTCCGCAGTATGAAAGACGCTCATGCCACTCAAATCTTCCTCAAACGATACGAGGCCCCCAGCACCGATTTCCAGATCAATGGCTTTTTGGGTGGGTATCACGACATCAGCATCGACGTCAATTGAGTCCACACCTGCCAGAACATCACCCACAGTTAGCGAGGTGCCTGTCATGGTGTAGGCGACCTGGAATTCACGCCCTGGGAAGGAGCCACCTGGTACGGTCATGCTCATCGCACCCCCAGCGGTCATGGTGGTGCTCTGCAGAAGATTGCCATCCATGTCGAGCACTGACAGGGTCACCGCCCCGTCGGTACCAGGCGTGATGAAGCCGGGAGCGTCGATCCGCAATTCGGTCAAAGGAAAGGCACTGCTAAAATTGTAAGCAACCGAAGAGGATGCTGCCCCCGTTTCGCGAGGCCGGAGTTCCACGGGAGACGAGTCCCACCGCAAATCTGCAAATCCCGTGATGTCGGTTTGATTGATAAATCGCACTACCCTGTCAGAGATATAGTCCTCGGTATAGAAAGGAGTTACGTCGCTCTGCGAGAGGAAAGCCAACTCAATGGTCGGGATTTCCCAGGGTACCGTGTCCCAGGAGGCCGAATCAGGTGCTGGAGCCGATGCTGCAGCAATCGCTGTATTCTTTACGAGATCAAATCTGGCTGCCGTTACAGAATCCACACCTGGATCCCAGCCATACAGACCACCAACTCCTGACCATGTGAAATAACCTGCCGCGACATCATACTTCTGATGTACAGCAATCTGTTCGTCGAAACGTTCCTGAATGAATGGGATAGAAAAACCATCTCCACCGGCCCACAGGATATTGGTGATCGGTTTTTGCTGAATCACATATGCACGTGTGTTCTGTTCCATATTAGGTTGATCCAGAATATATTCGTCTGAAACCCAGCCATCAGAATTCAAATTGTAGAAACCAGATACCCCTGGTGCTGTCCCAATGCTACTGGGGGTGTACCACTGAAAGATTGGTAGATCAGGGTGATTAATTTTGATTTTGTCATAGAGTTTATTGAGATGATCCACTCGCCCGTCCCAAAATATATGCTCCTCGCCCAGTGTAATTCCGTATAGTTCATTCTTGTCGACTTGGGCAAAGAATTCGTCAACAACTGCAGCCAACTTGTCTATATCGGAATCCGGCGAGCTCGGTGTGAGGTCGGTAATCCCAAAGAACCCCCCCGATCCATTGGAAGCCTGCGGGATAAGATCAGCAATGATTCGCTTACCTCCGGCACGGGCTTGCTGTAGATTATCATTCCACGCCGAGTGCCCTTGAGCGTCACCTTGAGTAGCAACTGCTTGCACCACATGATGGTCAAACGGAGTCTCAGGATTGACGAAATACCCATTCCAACCCCCGTACAAACCAGAACTTTGAAACGTCAGCGGTTCACGAGCAGGAGGAATAACTGGAAGCGGGGTCAGGTCCGCGTAGAGATTCATCTGACTGATATCTACATGCTGCGATACATGCCCCAGTCCTTTTACAACCTCCACTCCGACATGAACGCTCGTAAGACCACTGAGGGTTGCATCCCCCGTAGCATCCAAGGCCAGAGGCACATCGACTACCACTTGCCCATTGTATTCTGCCCCAATGTATGTGGAATAATCAAACGATAGAGTGGTTGTAGGTTGCGCAAATCCCATACCGATTCGACCGTCCATAATCCAAGAACTAAATCCAGAGCCAAGCGCTTCGAGACGGATATTCGACATCGAGAAACCCGCAGGAGCGGAGATTTCTCGGAACAAGTTGTAATGCCCGGTTCCACTCGTGTTTGGATGTTCAAAACCGACTTTGGTCGGATCCCCACCCTTCTCGAATACCAACGGTAGACCCGTGTCTGACGGAACCACCGTCCATGCGCTACCGCCATTAGTGAAATCCAGCGATTCGATAAGTACCGCACTCGCGGAGCCTGATAAAAGGAACAGTATCACTGTAAATGCGAATTGGCATATTGCTCTCATGAATTCTCCTTCTCTGTGCCTGTAATCAACGAAATTTCTGTCCCAGCAATATCTGAATCGTATAATACTTGAGCTCTTGATTGAAATCAGTTGAACCCGAATAGTTCATACTTTAGGAGCAGCGTGAAACCAACTTCTTTCGACTTGATTGATTCCGATTAAACTGTAGGTAGTACTCAATATTGAGATTACTCTAGGGAATTAATTCAGGATCTAGAAAGTTTGCCGCGGCAACTGCCATACGATTGCATGTTAGTCTTAATAGGATTATCATACAAGCAAATAGTTGCTCTTTTCCTGAATTTCTTGTGGAATCGCCGAAAAAGCGGACCATTTTCACCTGTTGCTTATATTGCCATAATGCCTCGATTATTCTCGGAGAGTTTCAAATAGTGGAACCTAAATCAACACAAACCAAGGTATCGCGTCGCTCATTTTTTTGGACAACCGCCGCAGCGGCTGCGAGTATGAGCTGGACTGCAAAGAGTTATGGTCGAATTCTAGGAGCCAACGATCGAATTGGGATCGGTTTCATTGGTGCAGGCGGCATGGCTGCCAATCACATGCGGGCATACAACGACCTGAAGGAATCAAACAATCTTCTCGCACTAGCCGTAGCCGATTGTTGGAAATCGCGTGCGGATGAGGGAGCCAGCACAACTGACGCTTCCTTGGCAACCTTGAACTATCACGAGGTGCTTGACAGTAAGCAAGTCGACTATGTGGTCATTGCAACTCCTGAACATCAACACGCTCAAATGACTCTCGATGCGTTCGATGCGGGAAAGGCGGTTTACTGTGAAAAACCGATGACACACACGATCCCCGAGGCACTATCGGTGTGGAAGAAGCAGGCCGAGACGGAATTACCTCTTCAAGTTGGTGTACAAGGGATGTCCGACGATAGTTATTCGTCTGCTAATCAAGCGATTCAAGGCGGAGTGATTGGTCAAGTTGTCCAGGCACAAATCGAGTACGTTCGGCGGTATGGGTCTCAAGGTCTTTTCTGTGTACCGGATCTAAAAGACGACCTGCCAAAGCCGCCGGACTTGGATTGGAAAGCTTGGCTCGGTCCTGCTCCAAATGTAGAATGGAACCCTCATCACTATTTCGAATGGCGCAATTTTTCTATGTACTCGGGCGGAATTGCTGGCGACCTATTTGTCCATCGTATTACACGCATGATCCGGGCACTCGATCTGCACATGCCTCGTCGAGTTGTGGGCATGGGTGGTATTTGGCAGTGGCCAGAGAATCGCGATTTGCCTGACAATTTCGAGATGATCTGCGAGTACCCAGAGGGGTTGACCGTTTATGTACTTGGCACTCAGAGCAATCGCGTTGATTTCGACCATCTCATTCGTGGATACCGAGGAACACTCTATTTCACGAATGATGGGTGGGTGGCAAAGGACAAGGACGGCAAGATTCTTGCAGAGCACAAAAAAACGGGTGGAGAAGACGTAAATCTTCATCACACAAATCTCCATAATCACATGCGAAATGGAGAGCCATTGAATTGTCCCGTTCGCTTAGGATTTGCAGGAATGGCCGCGTCGGTGATGGCAAACGAGTCTTGGCGAACTGGCCAAATGATGGGGTGGGACCCTGAATCAGAGAAAATGGTTCCTTGTCAGCTACTAGAACATGACCCGTATCCAGCCAAGGAACGTTCCTGAGGCACCGTTTGTATTGTAGTCTTCCGACTCGTGCTAAATCAGTTGAAAGGAAATTGAATGTGTATGAAGTTTAGTTTTGTGCCCGCCTATCTAATCGGAAGCCTTCTTGTTTTGGAATGTAATGCGATTGCTGCCAACCAAAGTGAGACGAATAGTCCTCCTCCGGGCTTTACCTCTCTTCTAAATGGGAAGGATCTGTCCGGGTGGAAAGGTTTGGTAGGGGATCCTAAATCGCGATCCGAAATGAGTGAAGAAGATCTCTCTGCCGCACAATCCAATGCAGACGTCCGTATGCGGGAGCATTGGAAAGTAGTGGACGGGATTCTTGAGTTTGATGGCAAAGGAGACAGCTTATGTACTGTAAAGGATTACGAGAACTTCGAACTCTATGTCGATTTTAAGATTCTCCCCAAGGGGGACAGTGGTATATATCTCCGTGGTTCGCCACAAGTTCAGATTTGGGATCCTGAGTCGAATAACATCGGTTCCGGAGGCCTTTATAACAACAAGAACCATCCGAGTGAACCGTTGGTGATGGCTGACAATCCGGTAGGAGAATGGAATACCTTCCGCATTAAAATGGTTGGAAACCTGGTCACGGTTTGGCTCAATGGCAAGCTGGTCGTAGATGCAACTCCGTTGGAAAACTATTGGGAACCGGACAAACCCATTTATCCTACCGGACAAATTGAATTGCAGAACCACGGCAATAATCTTTACTTCCGCAATGTCTACATCAAAGAACTGCCCTAAGCAAACATCAAGACACAATCCTAGCTATTCGTAGCACAAGCATTCATTTCGCAGACAACATCTAACTAGGAGTTGAAGATGGCGGATTGGGATACAGAAGCACAAGAGTATGCGACAAACGGGGTTATCCGCCTCCGAGAGTTTTTTGATATCAACCACATCAACGAGTTGCGATCCCAGCTAAACCGCTACGTTGACGAAGTACTAGCCAACCAAGCTCAGCCGCATTGCACCTACGAAGCCGACGGGAAGACTATTAGAAACCTATGGCGATTAGACTTGTATGATGGTTATTTCCGCCAACTAGCAAATGACGATCGTCTACTCAGTCTCGTAGGCCATCTTGTCAAAGGCGAGCCTGAACTAGTTGCAGTAGAGACTTTTAATAAGCCAGCGCGAGTTGGGTCGGGGGTTCCCTATCATCAAGACAATGCTTATTTTTGCCAATCGCCTCCTGACGTCTTGACCGTATGGATTGCCATCGATCCTGTGACTGTGGAAAACGGGGCCGTGTACTACATACAGGGGTCTCAACACCAAGGGATGTTGCCGACTAAACCATCTGGAACAGCAGGAAATTCGATTGGATTGTCAGAAGAGCCCGAAATTCCAAAATCCACCCAGTTTTGTTGCACACTAGAGCCTGGCGACATGGCAATCCATCATTGCCAAACGATTCACCACTCTGATCCCAATACGAGTGACAAGTCTCGACTTGGGCTGCTAATGGTTTTCAAGGGATCTCATACGAAGAAGGATCATAGGTTATCAAAAGTCTACGCATCGGCTCAAACCAACTAGTATTATTACACCTCATCAGTGGCGCCTCCGAACTGCATTGAATTGGGGAACCTTGGTGGCCAAATAGTCGATTGCCTTATCAGGATCGAATCGATCCGGAGTGAACGCGCTAATGTCGATCGAAGTTACTCCTTCTGTGACTAACTCAGCCATGAGCTGACCGGCAACTGCATTGTAGCTAAATCCACCGGAATGGAACGACGTTGCGACGAATAGTCCAGGCATCTGTCGCACTGGGCCAAGTATTGGTTCTCCATCGCAACTGAATGAAAGAAGACCCACGGACTCGCTTTCCCACGATACGTCCTTCAGAACTGGAGCTAGCTGCGATAAATGACTTTTTGCCTGGTCGCGAATGTCGAGTCTAGTTGACAATTCGTTCATCTCGAAGTCAGCCGTGGGAAGGTGCTCTTCGCGGTCGGGTGTCTCGACCCCCATTAAGATACGATTGCCAAAAGCGGGTCGAAGATAGCCTAGATAGGAATTTGCATTCACAGGGGGTGCTAACCAGGGTATCGGTAACGGTTTCGAGACATAGCGCTGATGGACAAAGGCCTTCATGGGAAATCGTAATTCGAGTTTGCTTAACAGAGGTAGACTCCAAATGTGGACGGTACTTATGATATTGTCGGCTTCGATAGTACGAGCAGAAGTCATTACTCCCGAAAGGCGATTCCTATCTTGCAAGAAGTCGACCACAGGCTCGTCTTCAAAGACTTGGACGCCGAGTTGTCGAATCCGTTTGAGAAGTGCTGCGATATACTCATCCGGTTCACTATATCCACCATATAGATCATACAGTCCGCTGTAGTTTTCAGGAGGACAAAGAGTAGGCCAGCGATAGTGAATTTCCTTCGCGTCGAGAATCTGATAAGGAATGCCTAACTGATCGTACATCTCAAATAATTCCGCTGTAGCCTCCCATTCACTGGGGCTGACAAGGTTGAGACAACCATGTTCGTCGTGAAAAGTGTAGTCGTCCCATTCGGTAGAAAACTCGCGAAACAACTGAAAACCTAATTGTCGAGCACGGACTCCCGTCTCACTCCAAAGTAGATGGGTGCCAATGCCGGCTGCACGACTGCTCGCACCACTTCCGAGTTGTCCCTTTTCGATCAAAATAATGCGCCCTGCGTCGCGCCTCGCAAGTTGATAGGCGGTGCTGAGGCCTATGACGCCACCTCCGACAATTACGGTAGTAGCCGAACTCATATTTCAACTCCCAGGACAAATTGAATAGAAAACGTAGATCGCCCAAGAAGGTTTCCTGCGGCTATTCTTAAAGTTTTATAGAATCTCTACGTCAATCGAGAAAACCCGTTGTGCTTAACGTGACCATCTAAACGATTTGAAACATCGCCTAGTCGTATCGTTTCCGCCAATTCATAAAACACGTTATCCGCTGCACTTAGAAACTGCTCGACATGGTGACTTTCGTGCGCCAAACTTGGGTAAAAACTGCTACTAACCAGAAATCCGCGTTGAATCATCCTCTTGGTCAACAACGTCGTCAGTGCGGCAGATTCGCGATGATCGAAACTAAGGTGGGTTAGGGCTGCCGGGCCAGACACAACAACTGGGACATCATGCTCTGCTCCAAGATTTCTGACACCTCGGGAGAATAGTTCCCCAATTTGCTTAATGTGGGCAGGGACATCGACTTTTTTCATCTGCTGAATCGTAGCTAATGCAGCAGTTGGCCCAACAGCTTCTGTCCAAAAGGTACTTGAAATAAAAGTGGATTGAGAGGACTCCATCACTTGTTGTTTACCCAGGACAGCCGCTATTGGATGTCCGTTCCCAAGTGCTTTCGCAAAAACTACAATGTCGGGTTCTACTCCATACTTGAGATGGATGCCACCAAGATGAAACCTCCAACCGCATGTAATCTCGTCAAAAACAAGGGCCGCTCCGACATGATCGCAAATCTCACGCACGCCCTCTAGAAACCCAGGTTGCGGATCTTGTGATCGGAAGGGTTCCATAACCACGGCCGCCAAAGATCTGCCGTGAGATTCTGCAATACGCTTCAATTCCTTGAGGTTGTTGTAGCGAAATGGATAGGCAGTACCTCCCAGACCCCGCGGAACACCGCTTGGAGATAGTCCAGGCAATAAATGATCGGCCAATGAGTCGGCTAGCGTCGAGTTTGCAGGATTTGGATTGGGTAGGTTGGCAGCCAAGTACCAATCGCTCCAGCCATGATAGCCACAAAAAGCGATGACATCGCGTTGGGTTGCGGCACGAGCAATGCGTACAGCGATGGCCATTGCTTCTCCACCGGTGCGACTAAAACGAACTTGATCGGCCCATGGATGCATCGCAATTAATTGCTCCGCTAGTTGAACTTCTTCAACGCCGTTGAGCGAACACATTGAGCCTTGTTGGATGCGTTCTATGACGGCAGCATTCACAAATGGATTTGCATACCCTAGCAAACAGGAACCAATCCCTGTCGTGGTCATGTCCAAGTACTCACAACCTTCCAGGTCTGTGATCCGGCAGCCACTCGCCCTCGCGAAATATGGAGGCCAACTACCTGGAGCGTACATTTCGGGTCGCTTGCTCAGAAGTTGCGAACCCCCCGGAATCATTCGCTTGGCTCGCTGATACAGCTCTTGGGCAGGAATCTGCAATCTATCTTTACTCATGTCAATCTAGTCCATGTAACACATTTTGGATAAATAAAATGGACGAGGATCGTGTAGTCGGCAAAGTATCGGCGATCAAGGGTTAGGGACGACCTCACCGCCGGCGAGTGTGCCCAAAGCTCGTACTATTCCCAGGGCGGTGTCCTCAGAAAGAAACCGAGAAGCTCCATCAGCCATGGCAAAATTTGCACCTCCGGGATGCCGGCTATAGAAACCTAAATCGATGAAATGAGTTGCAAATTGGCCCGTTTCGTCGCGTAAATTGACAGGACAATTGGCAAGTCGCCACGAACAAACAGAATGGACCCAATTGTGTCCATGAAAATTTCGACCATATACGTCCTCTCCCAGCAGCATTGTATTGCTCATTCCATCGATGATAGTTGCTGCCCTACGTGGCTTGAGATAAGTATTTGGAAATATGATACCATCTCCATTTCGAAACGGATGATTGTGCCAGGGGTGGTCTTCCGTTAAGCCTGGGGAGGGTCCTTCTGTGCCGGGATTGTTGTAGGGCGCTTGCCACGGGCTCATCGACCCTGCGCATCCATGATAGTTGGTGATCCCTGCCATTGTTCCGTTCGACTGCCCCTTTCCTTTCATGTAGATCGTCGTGTCTCGGTAGACTCCAACCGAACTTCCTTCGTCACTAGGGCAAAGATACAGACTAATTGCAGTTCCGGTGTTTTCGTCGCCAGAGTTTTTTATCGTGCCGGGAACTAAATCAGGGATTTCGAATTCCAGATTACTGGGGCCCTCGAGATAACCGCCGACACCGTCGCCAATTCGTGCGGCATCGTAGAGAGGCGCCTGTTCAACATAAGGCAAAATGAAAGCCAAGAAACTCCAATTCATCGAAGTTGCTTTGTAACCTCCCCCTGGAGGCGTAGTTCCATAACCTCCATAAACTGTCTTTGGAAAATGGCCATTCGCTTCAAGATGTAAATGTAGTCCCAAGGCGATCTGTTTAAGATTATTCGAACAATGCGCGCGTCGACTCGCTTCGCGCGCAGCCTGGACCGCCGGCAGTAGCAAGCCAACCAAGACTCCGATAATGGCAATTACGACCAGAAGTTCTACGAGGGTGAAACCATGTAGGGGTCTAGAGAAGCGATACTTTGTTGGGATTCTCATGGATTCAACCTCAATACATACTCATCAGGATCTTGATTCTCCTTGACTTCGACCAGTAGATCCGTTTGATGAAAATAAAGATAACGTTGGTTGACGAGTGCTTTTGGCAGGTACCCTTCAGGAAATTCAGGCCATACAGGTGATGTTGGTGGATCGACCACACGAAAATTATCTGCAATGATGAGCACACGATACCAACCTGGCGGTGCTCCTTCCTGGTTTGCCGAAAACAACTTATAGCGGCCATCTTCCTGGAGCATTCCGGCGGGCTGTTCCATGCTTTGATTACCTCGCTCGGCATCAGGGCGGAATGAGACCGTTCCCGACGGGACAGGCTGACCATCCACTTGCACTTTGCCCCTTACTGGAACATGTTGAATTATGATTTCGACTTCACTGCAACCCAGAATCATCCCGATCGCAACATAGGCGACCACACCTGAGAGCGCAAATCGTAGAGACGGCATGCACAACTGTCGCATCATCTTGCCTCCCGGGGGTCATTCTGAAACTTCTAAGTCGTAAGCACCTGCTTCGGGATCAGCTACCACTTCAAAAGACAAAGGAGTTTGGCCTAGCTGGCCATATTTTGGATCAATCAGCGACTTTGGCATTGGAATTGTGCCCCCGGTAGGGGGTTCCGGATTGCCTGAATAGTTCGTCGAGGTCACCAATACTTTGTAGAATCCTAGCGAGGCTCCTATACGCTGTCCTGTAAAAATCTCGTACTTGCCGTTGGTCACTTTGCCCGTGGCTATATAGGGACTTTGAACACCGGGGGCCCCATCGGATCGTAATGCTACGGTCCCCGCAACCATCGGTTTGCCATCTACCGTCACTTCGCCAGTGACTGGATAGTAAGTCGGAGAGTGGCCTGAGCACCCCAACAAAGACACAATCACTGAAAGCAGGACATTCGTTCTTAAGTGAATTGACATGCGAAATAAGACTGGACTTGGAATCCTGGCAAAGTCTTCCGTTAGTAGAACTATCGAGCTAGGAGGTTTGTATACAATGATCTGTTGCCAGATCCAGCAGCTCCGGAAAATGGTCCTTGCACCAGGCTCTTAATTCGATGGCATCTTGTTGGGTGGCAGATGGATAGGGTCCTCGGCTTCGCAAACTAAGCCCTAAAAATCCACTCGCGTTGGTCCCCAGGCGATCGAAAGCTGTATCAGTAAATCCTCTCGGACCGAATCGCTCGAACAAAAACTGATGAAGCGCACTGATTTTCCTATGCCATCGATCGACCTTACTCCAGCTTCTATTCTCGAGTTCTGACCACATATCCAGAATGATCCGCGGGTTCCAGTAAACCAAAGCACTGCAACTTCCGCGTGCGCCAAATGGACCTAGCTCCGACCACAGGCTTTCGTCGACAAACACATTGACAATTTCTGAAAGTGCTTGGCAACCTTCCTTAGAAACTCCCAGAGTCTTCGCATTCGACTTTACCATGAGATAGTTGGGGACTGCTTCCTTGATTTGCAGATGTTGCTGGAGCGTCAGTATTCGCTTAGCCCTTGTCGTTTCATAGATCGAAAGAGGTAGCGCGTTTGAAGCAGAACTGACCGCTTGAAAAAAAGGGACAAGTTGCTTCTCATCAACTTCCATCCAGTAAGGCAGGGCGATCTGAATTGCATCGGCGCTGAGTTCGGCGGCATATTCCGCGCGCTTTATTACACCAAGTGTATAGGTAGAGGTACACCCTATCATGGCAGGTGTATTGCAAGCGTGACAGGCCTCAACCGTCGCTCTTGCTACCTGTTTGAATTCATCAAACTCCATCGCGTAAAATTCGCCAGAAGTACCTCCACTGTACACACCAGGTATGTCAGCTTCACAACAGCGGGTCACATCAGCACGATAGGTCGCTTCATCAAAGCAGTCGTCATCGGTCCAAGCGACTGGCAAGCCGGCCCACGGCCCTACAAATGTATCTATTGTCAGCATCTTTGTGTATCACTCTCAATTAGAGAATTTGAAAACAATTGCTCTGCGTTATCACAGAGAATACTGTATTTGTCTTCATCCGAAATCTCAGCGCTATCAATGCGAACGCGCTGCATCGCTGTAGAATACAGAGGAGTATCAGTGCCAAACAATATCTTATCAGAACCGATCTCACTCACAGCCCATTCGATGAGCCCAGGTACAATAGAGCGTGAGCTAGAGGTGTCGACCCAAACATTGTTCTGCCGACTCTTTTGAATAGCTCGAACCTGTAAACCTGGGTCACCGCCTGCGGCCCCTCCATTGCCGAGATGTGCCAGGATAAGTTTTACATTGGGGTACTCATTTGCCAAGGTGACAAAATGGGCGGGGTGACTATTAACATCACCTGTGTGGGCGAGAACCGTCGCATCGTGTTGAGCAGCAAACTCGAAAAGTTCATCGCCAAATTCAACGATCGGGTAGACATGTTCTTCTGGATGAATTTTGATACCCACACATTGCGGCTGGTACAGCATCTCTGCTGCTTGGTGATAGGTTCTTGGTTGCCTAGGATGGACGATAACATATTGTTTGAGTCCTTCCGTTTGACAAACGATCTGCGCAGCTTGCTCATTGGCTTGAAATACATCCGCTTGCCCGCGTGGCATAAGACCTGCCAGAGGTGAAACAATAGTGATCTTGATGTTTGCTTCCTTCGCGCGTCTGGCAACTGTTGCCGCATCAGCCGACAATAATTGGCCAATATCGGGTGAATAATTCTTGCCGAAGTGCCCATGTACATCAATTGCCTGGATCTTTGACGTTCTCATAATTCTCTTCTCTCTTAGATTCTCCTGAATACTACTATTCTACTGATAACCAATTAAAGCTCTTGTTCTCCACTACGTAGGGTTCGGGTCGCCTGATACGACTGCTTTCCATGAATAGCGGACCGCTTTCTGGGGATCGCGAATGGGTAAGAATAATCCTAATAGTCCCGCCATCAAGAAGGTGGACGTTGCTGCTATCGGCGTTATCAAAAACGGACTCAAGCCGCGATTATTCGCTAGATGTAGCTCCAAAGAGCTGAATTCTGTATCGCCAAGAAACCACAGCAATTCGGCGTGCCAAGCACAGCAAACCGCAAGTGCAATTCCCAGAATTGTACTAAGTACTATTGCTCTTTGTCCGACGTGGGACAGAAACATGCCGCCAGCAAACATAGCGCCTAAAGGGCCTAATGCACAATTAAATGTGCGAAAAGTAATACCAATGATGTTGTAACTTTCGGGAATGTAGAGCAGCGCCCAGCCTGCAAAAGTACAAAAGAACCCAATAATTAGAGTTAATATCCGTGCTAACCGAAGATCGCCCCAGCGGTAATAAGGCAAGTCCAGACGTCTAAAAACATCGATTGTCAAAACCGTGGACACCGAGTTCACTCCACTGTCCAAACTCGACATAGCCACCGCGAAGAGCGCAGCGACTAGAAGCCCCGACATACCTACGGGAAGCCCGTTGGCAATAAAATATGGAAACACTTTATCTGCTACGAGAGGATTACGTGGATCGACAACGCCCTCGACAATCTCGACTTGAAACCGTGGATCTGAGTAATACGCCAACAAAGCCATCCCGCAAATAGAAAGCAAGATGAAGGCTACACATTCACCCATGAAATTTACAATGTTGCCACGGGCAGCTGCTTTCACAGAAGGAGTTGTAAGATATCGCTGTACCGCAACCTGATCGCCAATAAAGGTACAGCTGTACCAAAACAACATGTTAAGCATCATGAATAGAATGGTATTTCGTTCCGTAATATCCCAACTCGCCAGGGGAGGGAGTGCGTGGCCCTCAACGGCAGAACTTGTCGTGATATTCCACCAATCTATAGGGCCCGTTCCCGTATCGAGCGCCACGACTAGTAGCGTGATAATCAAACCGGACATGAGCACGACAAACTGGATTACGTCGGTCCAAATGACGGCCTTTATACCTCCCAGCATGGTGTAGATCGTCGCCGAAATTCCCACCGCAAGAAGAACCGTAAGTGTCCATTGTTCGAGGCTGGGATGCCATGCAAATTGCTGCTCTAAGCTCGGGTAGGTGATTTGCGCTACCGCGCTCGAAGCAGTCAGCACGATCGTGGCCATCCAAAACAGTCTCAGGATCAGCGTGAATAGCCCCACCCCCAGTAAGCGAGCAACGAGACCGAATCGCCATTCGAGATATTCATAAATACTCGTTATATTCAACCTCATAAAGAACGGAATCCACAAGCGATTGACGACCAAGAAAGCCAACGGCAACGCCAGCCAACCGAATATCAACGTCAATCCATATCGCAGCACTTCGCCTGGCGCTGCTAAATAGGTGGTCGTCGACATGAGCGACGCGATTAGACTAAGGCCTACCGCGAACCATGGCATGCTGCGCCCAGCGACGAAAAAGTCTTCGCCCTCATGTTGTTGTCGAGAGAAATAAATACCCGCAGCAAGAGTGCCCACAAAGTAGACTAGCACGACGATGTAGTCGACCGATTGGAGACCCCGCTGGGAGATAGATGACAAAATCGAGAAAGGGACGCTATCCATGATTGGTAGAGCAAGAAGCAGAATAGCTGTAACCCAAACCACTATTCTCCGCTTTTTGCGTGGTGCAGCATCGAAAACGGAGGGGGATTAATCTACTGCTTCAGCAAGCTGGCTCTCCACGGGTTGATTGACTAAGGCATGGTGTCTTAAATAGCAATGAATATGCGTTGTGATAGCGCAACGTGAGCGTTCTACATCGCGAGCTCGGATCGCGGAGACCAATTCAAAGTGCTGCTTTGCTGTAGATTCTTGTTTTTTCCTGGCACTCTTACTACTCAGGTCATTTGATGACAAATTGCGGACAGCATGTGACTCGAAAAACCTCGCAAGCACTTTATTTAAGCCGGAAACCAGCGTCGAATGGGTCATCTCCAATAGCAGAGTGTGAAATTGGAGGTCCCACTGAATCTGCTTGGCGGTTTCCATATCACTTTTGACCGCTTCAGCAAACTTCGTGGCAATACTCTCTAACTTATCAATCTGAGCGGGCGTCGCATTCGCCACTACCAATTCGATTCCTCCTACCTCCAGTACGTAGCGCAGATCAATAAGCTCACGAAAATCGTCCTCTGAACCAGCGAGTGAGGGGACGCTTTCTGAGATCAATCGAATCAGATCCGGCCGACGAGCAACAAGGCCTTTTCCCTGGCGTCCCTCTAAAATTCCCAGGGCGCGTAGACGACTTACAGCTTCACGTACGATAGTGCGCGACACATCAAATTCAGTCGCGACCTGAGCCTCCGTCATAAAAATATCGCCATCGCGAAAAGGCTTTGCTTGGAGCTTTCGACGAATCTTACTCGCCAACTTGTCGGCTAGTGAGTCGTTGTCATTTTGTTTTACAAGGCTTTGCATGATTGTAATCATCTTGCTTGAGTAAAATGTGTATTGCCTACATTGGGCCTAATAGTACGACTATGTTACCAATATCTAGTTCAGCCACATAGAGAGTATTCTTACGACATGTTGGCAACAACATTCGAATTAGAAGAGCTGCTTATTAATTCCTCATTCCTTATCCTTCTAATCAGAAAACCTCAATGAATAGAGATCAGCGTCCTTCATGGCAAATCGCAATCGAACGGCGAGACCGGCCACCCTGCTCAAATCGGATCCACTATCCCAGGTGACAACACGTTCGATGTCGTCACCGTAGTGTTCAGGACAATCGGCCAATGACAGACCTTCCACCGGTTGTCCCTCTGAATTCAGCACTTCAACCTGAATCGAACCAGCTGCAGAGGTCGCAAAATTCAATATCAGACGATTCCCCTCAAAGACAATCGGACGAGTTACGAACTCGCCCGGTTGATAGCCTGCGTGGACAGAGACTATTCCATCAACTCGCAAGACACCTCGGCGGATGTGCACGGAGTCTGTGCGGTAATGTTCTACAAAGTACAAAGACATCTCTACTGAACCCGTGGGGACTAGCCCCGGTCCTACTTCTATAGCCCGTTCGTGCCAGTTCAGTGGATCATTCCCTGGGCGGAGGAACGCTTCACCAAAGCGTCTATCCCATCGAATTCCATCACGGCTGGACATAAACACGATGTCAGAAATACCAGTGAGAGGCCATTCGTCTCCTTTGCGGTGCTCAACGAATCTTTTGGGAAACATCAACAAAATATCGGGACGGCGGTAGTAGGGGGTCGCCGCATTCTTATAAAGATGCTCATTATCCGTGCCTTGATGATTCGTAACTTCGATGAACTTTGGCGCAGTGAAATGGCGGAAGTCCTTCGTTGCCGTCCTGCGGATTCGTCGGATCGGCATCTCAGAGTGTTCTTCGAGATAGGGAGTTGCACGCATCACTTCGGTGCCATCTTCAGCTTCAAATCCCCTGGTGTAGACAACATACTGCTCCCGAGCGGCATCCCAAAACGCAATGCTATGAGTGTCAAATTCTCCCACCGCTGGCACTACCCGTTCCTTCTGCAGCAATCGCCAGTGCAAGCCATCTGGAGACACCAGGCCTTGAAGCCCTCGCTCGAAGGCGTAACCCGTTGCCTTATAAAGCTGATCAGCATGAGCCGTAGGGCTGTCATCCTTGAAGACACATAATACGGTTGGTCCACCTTCAGGTTGAGTGTGGTCTCCAACCCACACCAAGTTATTATCCGTAGAACCTTGATATTCGATCAATCCGAGGGAAGGCTTCGTCCAATGAATACCGTCTTCGCTTTCCGCATATCCCGTGTAATAAGGAGGAGAATTGAAATTAGCCCGATACCACATCCGATACAATGAGCCATCGAGAATGACTACTGGGTCGTAGAGCGTGCTATCTTCCCACGGCATGTCGAGCTTAATCGCAATTTCAGCACGTCGTGGGCTATTAAGCTTCAAATCGACATTCTGAGTCTCGTCGATGATCTTGTCGTCAAGGAAAAGTTGCAGTTGAGTGCCGATCTCAATCGGAACGGACGCGGTTTGGTTCTGCGAATCTGCAACCGCATAGCAGCAGGAACTACCGCTCAATTGCAGAAGCAAACAGAACAACAATTTCATGTTCGACACCATAACAATACTCGAAATTTCTCTACAACCAACTACCAGATCTCTCATCCACTTCGAACGCCACTGCCTTGAGGATAATTTCATCTCTTATTAGGTAAGGCTTAGATCTTTACTGAGAATTTCTGCGGTGAAACGCAATAGAATAGACTGTCATGAATGTAACCAGCACTAGACTATTGGGTTCAGGAACTGCTCCAAGATTGACAGCCAAACTGGAAGGGTAATTAGTTTGCCACTCAGCCAGTGCAGTAGGATCCAGAGCGGGCGCTGTAAGGCCACGTTGCCAGTCCAGAAAATCCTGGCCGTCGACGCTAAGGTCGCCGTTGAGGTCTCCAGCAGGTATTGCCGTCAGATCGGCCGTGATTACGATTTGGCTGACATCAGCGTGCTGTGAGACATGGCCAAGCAGTTTGACCACTTCTACAGAGACCCAAATACTAGGTGTAGGAGTAAATCCAGGTTCTGGAGGGGATCCAGTACCGATGGTCGTGTCCAAGAACAAGGGGAAGTCGACCACCACCGTGCCGTTATTCCCTGGATCCCCTGGAATCGTTGGATCTTTAAAGTTGTTGGCACTTGCTCCATACTTGTACTGCAAAGGGTTCAAATTCTCTTCAAGGCCAAAACCAACTCGACCGTCCATAATCCAAGAACTGTAACCGGATCCTAATGCCTCCAGGCGAATGTTCGTCATCGACATGCCGGCTGGGGCGAACACCTGTTGGGTTAGGCTGTAATGTCCACTTCCGTCAGTATTCGGGTGTTCGAACCCAATCTTTGTCGGATCGCCATCCTTTTCAAATACCAAAGGGATCTCGGTTGTGTGCTCGGTGATATTCCAGGCACTACCGTTATTAGTAAAATCCAATGCCGCGATTTGCACGGCCAATGCTGAGCCTGACTCACTAGCTAACAACATCGTGCAAACAATAATCAAAAGATTTCTCATGTCTTTTCTCCAGGACAAGTGGTGGTTTAAATATGTAACAATACTCTGTCAGTACAGGCGACGCTTTCTCTGTTTACTTGATTATTCACTTGCATATCCTCACAACACCCCATTTCAACGACAGCATCGTGTCCCTATTAGCAATCCTGCCAGGGCCAAGATTGTGAGACTAGCAGGTTCAGGGACCGAACCAACATTAGCAGTCAATGGTGTGCTATCACCGTAGTTGTCTTGCCAAGCCATCAACTCTGTTGGACTCAATGAAGTTGGCGATTGGCCACGTTGCCACAGAAGAAAATCATTACCATCGACATCTAGATCGCCGTCAAAGTCGCCGGGCGAATTGACGACTTCCGTCAAGTCCGCGTAGAGCTTTATCTGGCTAATGTCTACCTGCTGCGAGACATGGGCAAGGCCTTTGAGAAGTTTCACGCCAACCCAAACGCTGGTCAAACCACTGAAATCAGCGTCGCCAGTGGCATCTAAATAGTCTTCTCCCGGTATGCCGTTATTGACCATTGGGAAATCAACCACAACCGTTCCATTGTTCCCGTTGTAGTTGTTGTCACCAAGCACGTTGCCCCAGTTGTCAGCTGACCAAGCATAGGTATCAGGCAAGAAGTTAAATGAATTGTCTTCCACTTCAATCTCTTCGGGATACATTTGATCCGACAGCCCAAAGCCAACATAGCTGTTCATGAGCCACGAACTGAATCCTGACCCTGCGGCCTCGACGACGATATTCGACATAGTGAATCCGGTGGGTGCAAATACCTCCTGCATCAGGTGATAGTTTCCTGTACCTTGCTCCTCAACCGGAGGAAAAGTGCTCTCATGAGCAAAACCAACCTTTGTCGGATCGCCATCCTTCTCGAAGACTAGAGGTAGCCCATTGTCAAGCTCTGTCACTGTCCAAGCACTACCTCCATTCGTAAAGTCTAGGGCAGCAACCTCTACAGCCAACAAGACCGCTTGACGCTCATTGGCTAATAGTATTATGCAGACAACATAGAAGAATTTCTTCATGAATTCATTCCCCAATAAACAGTGGGTCAAACACTTAGTAGAATTCAAACTTAACTCGTATACATTCACCCTCTAGCCTGCTCGCATCACTTGTCACGCTTCGTGGATCATTGTCGAATCTCGCAGTCCAGCTCGTCTGACTCTGCTGGAGGAGGCCAAAGTCCCTCCCCCTGGTTCTGCCCCTATTTACCAGGAGTCGGGAATTGGTAAGCCTCTAAGCGATCTATTAATTCAACTTAGTGATCGAGTGCAGCCGCCGAAAGACACTCGACCACCAGTTGCTCTCCACTAACGTCGACGCACCAAGGCGAATAATCCGCTGAAACCCAAAAGCACAAAGCTGGCTGGCTCTGGGATCGGATTCAGATCAGCAAAAACCTGGATATTGCGCACATTATTTGCCTGCCATACACCAGCGAGACCCTTCACTATTTCAACATTGATAAAGACACTATCTACACCGGTGTAATCTGGGTCACCGGATGCATCTAGTGATTTGGCCGCATCCACCACTACTCCATCACCAGAGACGCCTCCGCGGCCTGAGTAATCAGAGGCCAGAGCATACTCAGGCTCATCATGCAAACCGAGTCGACCATCCATTACCCACGAGCTAAATCCTGAAGCCTCGAACGTCACCATGATGTTCGACATCGTGAAGCCGGCTGGGGCAAAAACCTCCTGAGACAACCGATATTGCCCAGAGTTAGTCGTATCCTGGGCAATACCAACATTCGTTGGATCTCCATCCAATTCATAGACGAGAGGTAGTCCGGGATCATCCGCGATGACAGTCCAGGCACTGCCGCTATCAGTAAAATCAAGTGCTGCGACCAATGCAGCGGAGGAAACACTTGGAGCCATGGCGATAGCCAGGGCCAAGAGAGTAAATAGCATTCGTTTCATGAGAACTTTCCTTTATGCAAAACAAAGTTAGTGTGATTCTCGAAAAGATAAGAAGATCAAGTTACAAACCCAACGAATTCCCCCCTTTCAGATACGTAACAATGGTGCAAGATTCAATCAGCAAAGATTATACTATCATACGATTATGTGGATTGCAATCATTTATTCGATTTTCGTGTTGAAACAGGCACGCTTCTTCCAAATTCTAGACCTCTGTCATGGCTGCTGGCAGCGTTGCTTCTTGATGCAACTTCTTATCGGATAAACAGCTTATGTCCTTCCTAACCCTGGAAGAGAGAAGTCCCTAAGGCTTAAGATCAATATCTAGCTGGTTTTCCCCATTGGTCACTGTAACGGTCAAATTGCTCGTTTCTAGCCTTCGGTAGCGAGGCGGGATTTCTGGATACTTTCGAGGAGGCACTCTCGATAGTGATTCGCCAACGGGTGCCTCGATCTTCGGGGTACGGAGAGCCACCCGATACTCGCCCGGGGGAAGCCCTTGCTGCCCGGCTGTGCGTACTTCATAGCTCCCACCGCTATCAAGCTCTATGATCACATTAACTCCACCCGACACCTTACTGAAGAGAAGCTCTGCCTCTGAAAATGGCTCCCCTTGATAAGTGACCGTGCCAAAGACTCTGCCCAGCGGAGGCCTTGGAGGGGCACAACCGAGACAAAGGATTGTTGGAACAAGAATCAATCTCACGTAAAAACAGGACGCGAAGTGGAAGTTTTCCACTGAGGGATTTGAATATTTGGCTCGATTGATATCACCGGATTGATTCATGCTAATTTGAGCTTGTCCTCATTTGGTGCTAGGGAATGGAGACAACGAGCCCATCGTCACGATTGGCCAGATTATAGAGAGTCTGAATGTCGGTATCGTCACTGAGAAAGTGGACGGATCCATCGCAAAAGGCAGCCAAGGCACCACTTGGATGTGCCGATTGAATTGGGGAATTCATTCCACAATTTCCTCCCACACTCAGCGCAGTGGCCGATTTTTCTCCCACGCTGTGCATAACCGTTGTCGCATTAAAAGTTCGTTCGGCTACATCGGTATTTCCAAAACCCATGCTAAATCCGTGCTCACAGTCGGCCGTGCAGTAAACATCTTCTCCGATTTCGTCTTTGCACCAATCCGACTGCTCCACAATGGACAAGGTGTTCGAAGTCCCATCCGTAATCTCAGCAATCGAGATATGCTCTGCGGCAACCAGGGTTCCCCCCTTAGAAACCCAACCTGGGTTGCCGTAGGGGTTGCTGCCATGATCAACTGCACTTTCGTGATTCCAGGCTCCAGAGACACCCGCATAACTGGGCAACATGCCTGCTTCGGGGCGGATTTGACTGAACTTGATCACCGGGCTAGAAGGACAACGAATCACATCTAAGGGCACTCCCGCGAGCAATTGTCGGTTATACAGATTGCCACCGTTACCTACCCAACCAGTATGTGGACTATGTTCACCCGTCTTGTCGAACTGCTCATAGAGATTGGATTGCTCAATGTACGCCAAGGCGATCACGAACCAGGAATGACCAAATCCTTGAAGCACACCTTTTTCCGGATTGGTGGCACTGGGAAATTCATTGAAAGATGAATGGTAGTTTTGCAGCCCGAGCTCAAGTTGCTTGAGGTGGTTTGTGCATTGCGACCGCCGGGCCGCCTCGCGGGCAGCCTGTATGGCGGGTAACAACAACGCGACCAGGACGCCGATAATCGCAATGACGACCAAGAGTTCAACTAGGGTAAAACCGCATTTTCTTGTTACTGGCTTGCATTTCGTCATAACACGAACTCCAAGTAACCCACAGATAAGATGAACTACCGCGTAGTCTCGGTGTGAATAGGTTTGCCTGACAGAGCCAATCATTGATCGCTTCAAATCGGGCAAATACATAACAAGTCGGAATGGCGTTCTCACTGCGACACAACTCCCCATGCATGAGGCTAGTGGGACTAAGCAAAGTGATTCAAGGCCGCCACATTAAATCCGATTATACTACTATCTTTCTACAGTAATGCACTTTAGAATAGTAGTCAAGCTTTGATCCTACAAATTGATCGCAATTGACTCAAAAAAGAATAATTCAGTATTTCACCGCTTGATACATGAAGTCTGGGACGAGGAGGACGAGTATGAGCATATGCTCCCAGTCGAGGCGGGATTTTCTGCGCCGCGCCATCGCGGCAGGCATTTCGGTACCCTTAGCAGAAAATGCCTGCTTATCGCGGGCAGAATCAACTCGACCCGATTCAAAGTCGCCCAATGAAAAACTCGACATAGCCGTCATCGGAGTGGATGGGCGAGGCAAGGCGAATCTTGATGGAGTAGCAAATGAGAACATCATTGCGCTGTGCGACATTGATGACGAACGACTCCACTTTGCCGCAAAGCAGTTTCCCCATGCAAAACTCTTCAAAGACTACCGCCAGTTGCTTGATTCAACAAAGCTCGACGCCCTCGTAGTTTCAACGCCAGACCATACTCATGCCATTCCAGTTGTCTCGGCTCTTCAGTTAGGTCTTGACGTCTACTGCGAAAAACCTCTGGCTCACAGTGTATGGGAAGTCCGGCAAATGCGAGATTGGGCTAAAAAGCAAGGCTCCGTTACGCAGATGGGAACGCAAATTCATGCAACCGATAACTATCGGCGTGTGGTCGAGTTGATTCAAGCCGGTGCGATTGGAAAAGTCGATCGTGTTCACATCTGGCACCCGAATTCTTCGAAGCCCGGCAAACGTTCACCAAGTGGGACACCACCAGCGCATATTGATTACGATCTTTGGATTGGTCCTGCGCCCTTGCGACCCTTTGATTTGTCACATTTCCATTTTAACTGGCGTTATTGGTGGGATTTTGGAGGCGGAACCTTGGCCGACTTGGGATGCCATTACATAGATTTGCCTTACTGGGCGTTAAAACTAGGAAACCCTGAGTCGATCAGAGCTCAAGGCGAAAAGACATATATTGGCGACAATGAAGTACCCGATAATCTCAGAGTCGATTACCAGTTCCCTGCGCGAGATAATCTATCTTCAGTTCATCTTACTTGGTATCACGGTACCTTGAGGCCGGAAGGATCGGAAGAATACGAAAAAAACGCGGCAGTTCTCTTCGAAGGAACCCAAGGTCGACTATTGGCTGACTACAGCACGTTAAGAATCTATTCTGAACAAGACGGCGTGATCGCAACGCCAGTCGAGCCAATACCCGCCTCAATTGGCCATCATCAGGAGTGGATCGAGGCCTGCAAGATGCGCGGAGAAACAACCTGCAACTTCGACTATTCCGGTGCACTGGCTGAGACTGTTTTATTAGGAAATGTTGCTTATCGTGTAGGTCAAGAGCTTCAGTGGGAACATCAATCTCTACAAGCCACGAACTGCCCTGAAGCAGAACAGTACATTCGGCGGGAGTATCGCCAGGGCTGGGAGCTGTAGTCTTCTAGTACTCAGTTTGTAACGTCAAAGCTGAATAGTCGCTTGGCTCTCGGACCTCAAATGAAAAAACGCAACATGCTCAATAGTGACGGCTAGTAATGTGCGGCCTTTTTACCTTGTCGATGATTTATTGTGATGCGGAATTGTATGCGGGTCCGCAGGGCAGTCGGCTTACCTCTCTGGAATTGCAACGTTGTCACTCATCGCAGCGTCAAAGAAATCCACGGTTTCCGTTTGTAGATTCTTCATAATCTCATCGGAGTGCCCCATTCCTTCCACAGTGTGCAATGTGCAGGGATATTGCTTGGCATGTAAGATCGCTTCCAAAGACCTACTGTGGGCGAAGGGTACGATCTGATCGCCTGTTCCGTGAATGAGCAGCAGTGGGGTCCTGGCAAATGCGTCGGCATGGAGTATTGCCGAGTTGGCTTGAAATGTCTTTCCATTAGATGGAGACTCGCCGCCGTAGGCATCTTGCATTATGGCTCCATACGCAGGCATTTCCCTGGCCCACTTGGCAAAATCAGTCATTGGCATCACTGCACAAATGGATCGCAATGAATTAGGATGTGATGCGCCATAGGCCAGTGCGGAGCCAGCCCCCATACTCGTTCCCATCAGGCTGACACGGCGGCCGTCAATATTCCACTCTTTAGTCCATTGGTCGATCAATACTTCGAGTGTCTGTGATGCCTCACGATTCATCCAATGCCTTGGCCCCAAGTTAGGAACGACGACGTAATAGTTACGCTCAGCCAACAACTTTCGAAGGCGCTCGCAGGACGATGCCTGGAGATTAAACACAGTATGCGAACCGCCTGATCCATAGAGATAAACAAGAAGTGCAGGCCTCCGCTGAGAGCCTTGGTGCGGAGGGTAAATTGTGACAGGGACCTTTGATTTGGAGTCTACAATCGAGTATTCACGGACTATGGGTGACATTTCTTCCACTACCGATTGGTAGTCATCACATGTCGCGAGTTTGGAGGAAATTTGGGTAAGCAGCAGGACGTAAATTCCAATGGCAGCTTGTTTCATAGACCGCACCACATAACCTTGAGAGATGGACTTGCCAATTAGTCCTGTTGTTGAGCGGTATTTAAGAGAATCTCCATACCCCGTTCATACCATTCATCGCCACATCGATGTCCAAGGTCAGGAGTCACAAAAAAGTCAACCAGCGAACGGCTTAACCCCTTTTTCTCATTCGCAGTATTAAGATCCAAGAAGAATTGGCAGCAACTTAAAGTACCAACCCGATCATCGTGATTCCCGATAGCCATATAGATCTTCTTTCCAGACAGATCGTCCGCAAACTTTGAGAGTCGAAGGTCTATAATTTCCGGCTTGTCCTTCATCGGTTCGATTTCACTGAGATCTCGCCAATCGGTAACAGGAGCAAAACCTCCGCCAATATTCAGTCTTTCATCTGCAGCCATCAGCCTAAAGGCCATGTAGGCGTAGCGGGAAATACCCGTCACAACGATGCGATCCGGCTTAGCCCATCCTTGCACAATGCAGTAATCGATTACTGCTTGGGCCTCTTCGATAAATTCCAAGGTGGGGTCAGGACCCTCAGCAGCCATCTCCCCAAAGGTTCCCAAAGATGAGGCGACACTAGGAACACTAAGGCTAACAGCGCGATGCCCTCGTTCCAAGAAGTATTTTGCAGGAAGATCGTTTGGCGGCAGTAGATGAGTATTAGCCCCACCAATTGTAAGTAACAATAACGGGTCGGAGTGAATCTTCTCCTTCGAGGGAGAGGCAATGACCGCAGGGACCTGACGGCCGTCGACATCTACATCGAATTCAACCACCTCCAAACCTTGATCAATTAACGGCGCGTAGACATTGTCGGATTCCTTCTTCTTGTCGCTTGCCTGATCCGCATTTCCTGGTGAGATAAAGAGGAATACCAGTGGCAAGCAAAGGAGTAGTGAATAATTCATAACCAAAGTTTCTTCTAGAGGTAGTTTGTAAGCAAATCTCAACATCCGCCTGCTAGTTTAGTTGCGAAGGAGACAATTCATTTAATAGTGGCTTTCCCTCACGGTACTTTTCAACGTTCTGGACAAAGATATCCCACACTCTCGAAGCAAAGTGGGTACTTGAACCTGAACCAGAAACATGAGGAGTCATGATCACATTAGGAAAACGCCAGAGAGGATGGTCCGCTGGCATGGGATAATGATAATGTGCGTCGAGGGCGGCGCCTGCGATCCATTTCTCGCGCAATGCCTTGAGCAGAGCTTCCTCATCGACCAATGGGCCGCGGGCGGGGTTCAGTATATAAGCGTGCTCGGGAAGCAGACGCAGCTCTTGATGGGAAACTATCCCTCGATTGGCATCGTTGAGCGGCATGGAAAGGACAAGAAAATCGAGATTGGACAAAAACTCGTCTTTATCTTTCAGATGGAAAACTCGGTCTGGTAGGGTTCCTTCAACGTCGCCCGTCCCAGGAACTCGATAGATGTCGTCTCGCCGTTGGACACCACGACGAGTCAATACGTGAACTTGCAGACCCATCGACTTTGCGAGACGCGCAGTTTCGCGTCCTATACCTCCGTATCCCCAAATGCCCAGCGTTCGGCCACGTACTTCTGATTGATGTCGCGCAGATCGATCCCAGTGGCCAGCTTCTTGATTGCGAATCATTGTTCGCAAATCACGGCACAGATTGACAATCATAGAAATTGTCCACTCAGCAATTGGGACGTCGAACTCTCCTAGCCCGTTGCAAGCACGAATGCCTTTTGCAACAAGATTGAGACCCTCCAGTTGCTGGTAACCGGAAGAAGTGACCTGAATTAATTTCAGATCATGCATTTCATCAAAGTTGGTAGGTGGAAAAGTGCAAAGCAGAATCTCCGCATCGCAAATCAGTTCAGCGGGAAGTACGCGTTGCTCCTCATTGTTTCCATATACTTCAGAAATGCATTTAACCTGAACGTCCCCGATAGCCCGGAGGCGTTCCAGTCCCTCAGTATCGATTTTTGCGTCGATTACTACTATAGGCATACCTTAGCTCCGCACCTTCAAGTCTTCTTCACGCAGCTTGCCGGGCACGCTCGAGATCGCTCCACTACCGGGCACGAACGGGAATCGTAGCTTAGTGTTTTCAGTAAGGATAACTCCCAGGCCAGGTGTTTCAGGAGGTAACAAGAATCCGCCTTCTGAACTTAACGAATCATTGATCAGTTCGCTGTGCAAGGGCCCGTAATCGGCAGCGACTTCCACGATAGCCGTGTTCGGACAACTGAAAGCGACATGCACATTTTGCATGAGCGATCCCCCCGCCCCCCAGGAGTGCGTGGCCATGTGGCGGCCTTGATTTTCCAATTCTTGGGCGACCCTTGCTGTCTCGCTCAAACCCGCTGTAAAAGAGGCATCGGGTTGCCCGATGTCAAACGAAGCAGCGTGTAGGTAGGGCCTCCACTCGATCAGCGAGGTCAGGCATTCCCCTCCGGCGATTTGTATGGAGGTGCTTCGACAAAGCTCGCCGTAAGCCTCGGGATCGGAATAAGGCAAAGGTTCTTCGAAGAAGAAAAGATCGTAAGGTTCACATGCAGACAGGACTGCTTTCGCAGTTTCTAGAGTCCAAGGTTGTGGATGCTCATTCATGTGACCGTCGAGCATGATTCTTACATCATCGCCCACATGACGGCGGACAAAGTCGAGTTTGTTGGATTCAAAGTGGGCGGCTTCGTCAGGTTCGCTCGAATGAACGTGTCCCGTGTGAGGCTGAAAGGATCCAGCGCCGAGCTTAATCCCGCAAAATCCGAGGGACAGATAGTGGTCGAGCTTGGCAGCCAACTTATCGAGTGGGTAGTTGCTTGGGCCTCCTGTGGCATAGTAAGGCAATCTTTCGTGGCAGCAACCAGCGCCCAAGAGTTGGTGGACCGGAAGGTTGAGAAGCTTTCCCTTGAGATCCCACAGTGCTGCCTCGATCCCCGCTAGAACGATCGCTCCTAAGCCCACGCGACACCAGAAATTACCGCAATGGTACATTCTGGCCCACAACTCCGGGATGTCTTCGACATCCTGGTCTACAAGAATGGGCTTAAAGAAATCGACGATGACCGGCACCATTTCAGGACAGAAATAGCCTGCATAAGTTTCCCCTAGACCAATAACATTGGCGTCGGAATGAATTTCGATAAATGCGGCGCTGCGAGTTTCGTCTGCTTCACGCAGGTAGGGGTCGTTTGTTGAAGGCCCTGTTAAGAGGACCGTTCGCACATCGGTAATTCTCATTTGGCGTTATCTCGCTTTGAGACATACAGGGCATGTATTTTGATAGCTTTTTTGTCTTCGCCTTGGTACGTGGCCTGGATTTTTACTGGTTTTGAAGAGCCTTCTATACCTTCATTCCCCTGCCACGACACATGTTGGCGAAATCCGTTGGAATCCAATCTCGCCGCGTTCTCGCCGGAGTAGGCAGGGATTGGCCTTTCCAACTCATCGAGAAGCTCCACTTTGACCCAGGCATCTTCAGATAGTCCCGTGGCATTGAAAAACAGGTCGGAGGGTTCATCAACCTTGAGGGCGCAGGTAATAAACGCCGCTTCTTTCTCTGGATTCATCACAGAAAGCGATGAAAATCGATCTCTGTCCAGTGTTACAAGCCCTAGACCCCCTCGAGGTTTGTAGTCTTGGCCGGTTCGAGGGTCCCAATGGCCGTAGTAGATGAAAGTTTTCTCACCGATATTCTCGAAGGCTTGCGACATCAAAAGCCCCCCCTGATCCCACTCTCCATCTTCACCTCGCTCAATGAAAATGTGATCGGGAATAGGTTCGCGGAAATAGAGACCGTCATTGCTCAGCAAGAGCCCCAAATCGATGGTAACGTTCTCCCACCCCACACCTCCATTCCAGAGACCATAGGTAGAGACAAGGACATTGCCCCGATCCCAGGTTGAGCTTTGATGAACTTGTGCTCCTTCGTTGCCCAATCTGGATCTGTACTCGCCCCGTGTGCCATCTCGAACAAACGATAACGTTTTTGTTCGAGACCAATTCACAAAATCTGGAGAACGAAATATTGTTAAAACGCGTCCGCAATCAGTGCCATCTGGGAGCCACATGAATGGAGTGACTTGCTGTCCCATGAGATGATACATTCCATTCCATTTATAGAGGCCTCCCATCTCAAAATGCTCGGGTGGAATTGCGGTTTCATCACTGGCAACGGTGTAGTTCTCAAGTTTGGCATCTATGGCGATCTTCCAACGTAGGCCATCAGCACTAAAGAATGGAATGGGCGCTCCCGCTGGTCGCCCGTCGAATCGTGCTCCCATATGAAATACCATTTTGAACCGTCTGGCAGGATCTGGGTCGTCAGGTTCATAGATTACACGACAATCAAGGCCATGGGCCGTGGAAGGATCCATAAGAAGCAGATTGTTATTCTTGTTGCCATTCCATTCGACGAGCCCCAAGTTTGGCTTCTCCCAATCGATGCCGTCTTCACTCTCCGCATAAGCCAATTGACCACCCTTGTAGTGGACGTCGTTGGGCATATTGCGCATATCTTCTTCATTCAGGGCAAGATACCAAAGTTTGTATTTTCCTTCGTGGTAGATCACAGATCCATAGCACTGCACCCCCCATTCATCGGGATCGCCAGATTCTCCGCGACGAAGCAGTGGGTTGTCTTGATGTTTATCAACTGGCTCCATCGACAAAACGAGGTTGGTAGTAAATGGAATCGAAATATTGTCCATGGAGAACAAGGTGGCTTCTTCGACCGTCGTGGGGGCGGATCCTAGAACGGTAATTCCAGACTTTGTTTCCGATTCGCGGGTGGGCTGCCTTGAAGAATTGCCAGCAACACGGGGGGAAGCACTCGCTGCGAGAGACCCCGTTTGAGCAAGTGCTTCTTGAGGGCAAACAGAAATACAGGCCGTGAAAACAGCCATAAGTTTCAGAAATGAATAAAACGTACGATAATTGCTCATAGATTTCACTCCAATTCGGGATGTTTGATTAGAAGACATGGATTGCCTTTCCTGGCATGTTCAATTCGCTTCTTGCTCTATTTCAACTCTTTTTCGAATGACTAAATACTCACGTATTCAATAAGTTCTAATTGCCTTTACTTAGTGGAACTATCTCTGAGTTCAAAATTGATCTGGTCCTCACCTGTATCAACGGTAGCGGTAAGACCACTCGTACGGAACTCTCCGTAAGCTGCAGGTATTAAATCTTTACCAGGGATAATACGAGGCCTTCCCTCAGGATTTTCTTTGTCTGGTTCGCGTGAAATTATTGCCACTTTGTGGCTGCCTGGCGTTGCGTCAAGTCGATAGTTTCCGTCCTCTTTAATATCTGAAACGGCCGTTTTACCAGAAGAATGCTGATACAGAACGCTTCCCTTTGATAGAGGTTGCCCCTGATAGCTCACATTGCCCGTGACAACGGAGGTAGCTTCCGACTCTTTTGACTTTCCACAACCCGCAACACAGAGAAAAACGATAGCAAAGTTGATGCAAGAATTGATTGGCGTTTTCTGCACTTTTCAGTTCGTTCCTTGAAAGGGAGTTTAGAGACCATCAGTAGCAAAGCCGCCATCAGCACGATCTGCCATGTTTTGGAAAATGGTGAGATCGATCGTTTCAGAGATAAAATGCGCACTGCCGTCAGCCATTGTCACATGAACTCCTCCTGGGTGGGCACTTTTCAAGGCAGCCCGCGTCGTCGTATTTCCCAGAGGCGGTCTACATCCTACACAGGGCCAATACCAAGCAGTGTTTGGCAGATGGGCGACCGTTCGCACGGAGTAGGTCGCGGTATCGCTACCATTATGAATCTTTTCTTTAAAGAAGTGCCCCATATTCCAAACGGTATCGTTGTCCTGTAAACCCCCGTCATCAAATTGCTGCCCGGGCGCCAAATCCGAATATTCTCCAACTATCAATGTGTGCGAGCTACCGTCCTCGATATCATTGAATCCTGTCTTGCTATCTTGGTAGAGTATTCCTTCTCCCGACGGGAAACCAATACGATCAGAGCCAGCTATGCCAACATATTCCAGAATGCCAATTTCATTAGAGTCATACCCGCTCCCTGGGGCATAGTTATAAATTGAGGAATGACCCGAGGAAGGGCAGCGGTATATCTGCAGCTCTTGCTTAAGGGCAAAAATATGATCGGGGGGGCCTCGTAGAGTTGGCCAAGAATAGCCAGGCTCTGACACGTCAACTAGAGTATAGAGATTGCTCTGCTCCAAGTACGGCAAAATCAATGTCGCCCATGGATAGCCTGAGAACGGAAAGGCGATCTCCAATTCTGGAGGATCCCAGGTCCCAGGAGGAAACACTTGGTTTGTCGACACATAGTTCTGAAGCCCCAGGCCCATCTGCTTTACATGGTTGAGGCATGTAGAACGTCGTGCCGATTCTCGCGCCGCCTGGATTGCTGGCAGCAATAGCGCAACGAGTACGCCAATGATGGCAATCACCACTAAGAGTTCAACCAACGTAAACGCTCGAAACTGATTAGTCTTGCGGATGAGTTTCATAGACTTCCCTTTTTCGAATAGCATACGAACCCCACGGAAGATTGTACTATAATGATATTATCTTAATGCTTAGTTTTCGGCAAGTCAAGCAATTTCCTGGTATTATATTACCCCGTAATGTCTCTCTGAAATCGGGCGATTTCCACATCTAATCTCTGGAGTCAACCAATAGAGAGAGCACAGCTTGTGCGTAGATCAGGTGACCATAGTCATTGGGATGATTTAGTCCGTTTCCTGTAAGATCATAGAAACTCTTGTGTTTTAGTAACTCTTCCCAGAATGCTGTAATATCTACCAGGACAACTCCTTCTCCTGTTAATTCGCGAAGTGCTTCACGATAAAGCGAAAACTGTTCCATAGGCATGCCCCATTCGACATTCCCAAGCATGGTTGATACCAGGATGAATTCCACATCGCTTGTTCGTGTACGATATATATCCATAATGCCTTGGATATTGTTCTTGAACGCTTTGGCATCTTGGTTAAGGACATCGTTCATTCCAAAAGCAATGATGACCAAATCAGCATTTTCGCCTTGCGCCGGGTTGTTTTCTAGAAACTCAAGTCCTTGACTCGAATTCCATCCATTGACTGCAAGGTTGGTAAACTCTACAGAGCTGCCGAAATGCTTGGCGAGCGCGAGCGCAACCAATTCTCCATAAGCCGGACAACCCGGGCTCGTCTTAGTGAACTTTGAAGCGTTGTATCCTGCAGAGATACTGTCGCCGCAAAGTTCTAGTTGGATGGGCTGCTTGTTTTTCAGCTTCTTAAGGGTGTTCCGCAAGATATTTCCTGCGTAATCTGGAGTCGGCCCCTTCCACTGTCCAGGGTTACATCGATATAGAACTTCGACTTGCAGTTGATGGTAGCCAGATTCATTGTCAAAAAACACACCACGGGTTGTATCGCCTTGCAGACGACGGTACTTAGGAGCGTCGGAAGTCATTAGAGGATACATTTGATCTACGGTTCGATAGGGTATTTTCGAACCAGCAGGTAATCGAAAGGAATTTGTGGCCTTGTCAAATTCGTAATCTGTGTCAGGGTCGAAGGCCGTATCGCGTGTGGCATTTTCAATCGAAATGATTTCAGTGGGTCGAAAAAGTAGTGCGGCACCAGGCTGATCCGCAGAATCGGGCTGAATGAAGAACAGAGATTCTCTCTGGAGGTCTTCTCGCCAGAATGGATGCAGTGCCCGCTCGATGAATTCAGCTTCAGGACCAGTGGAAGACTCAGCCCGTGCCTGAGTTAAAAGCGTTATCAGTGTCAGAGCAAATAGAACACCTATGTGAAACCCTGCAAAAATGCGGGCAAGAGGGGCTAAAACACTAAAAGACATAATTCGTCCACCTACTGGCCAAGATTATTGTCGTCGGGTAATGCAATTTGGGAACGACTCATTAAGTAAGCGAACAAATTGCAAATCTGCTCCTCATCCAATTGAGTAAGAACACCATCTGGCATGAGTGAAGCATCTCGCTCTAGGATTTCTTCAATTTCTTCTCGGTCCAAGACAAGCTCTTCGTTTTGAGTTCTGACCGTAATCGTATGAGGGGTTTGCAAAACGACAACTCCGTTTACGATTCTGCCGTCATCCAGAACAATCACGGATACTTTGTAATCCTTGCTCACAGAAGCACCGGGGTCGACAATATTCTCCAATAGGTAGCTTAAGTTATTCCTGTTTGAGCCGGTCAGATCTGGGCCAACCGATCTTCCCTGGCCGTATAAGATGTGGCAGGCGCTGCAGGTCTTTGAGAATATCTGTCGACCTTGTGAGGGATCGCTTTGAACCATCCTTTCGGGTGTGAGGACAGACTTTAGTTTTTCAATTTGTTGCTTTTTTTCTGCGGACGTCTCTCGTAATGAACCCCAGATAGTTTCCAGTTCAGTGTTGATCGACTCATCCTCAAAGCTTCGCAGTTGTCTCGCATGATACGCACTAATGACTTCCCGGTCTAAGGATCCGGATGTTACAGCACTGAGGAGTGTCTGGGCATAGGCTGGGCGCGAAGTCAATGTGTCGATAGCCAACGCCTTCCCCTCGGGGTCCAGCCATTCATATCGCCCCAAGACGAGTGTTGGGATTTCCGGGTCATTGTAGGAGGCGAACCCTCGCACTGCTTCATTGGATAGTGCGAAATCACTGAGTAGTAGTTTCAGGACGGCGAGCACCTCCTCGCCACCTTCTGCCACCAAGGTTCGAAGCGCACTGCGTCTCGATTCAACATCTGCTTCTTTGTTGAGTGCAATTTCCCGTAACTCTGAAATGGCCAGTCCATCTCCAAACACAACTCCCAATTTTCTCACTTCATCCAGGACGGAATCTGCCGACTCGGCGGACAGGCGTTGGGAAGTCTCTTGCCAAGACTCCGGCATGGGGGCCTGTCTTCTCCCTTGTAAAGCCTGATTCATCCCTTTCAGTAGATCTAATTGGAATTCAGTGTCGTCTCGGGAAGTTGTTAGCTGTAGCAATTGATTGACTGCCGCGGTGCACGAGTCCAAATCGCTCGTGATTCGTCTTGCAATCAAACGACGCACAAGTGGGATGCGGCTAATTTCGGCTAGCCGAACGGCCCTTTCCGGATTAGCGGGAACGGCTCCTTCAACACCATACCAGATCATTAGTGGCAAGGTAGAGTCATCGGAATCCTCTCCGTGCGTAACGAGTGCTTCTGCCATCGGCCATCTGAGTTCGGCCGGCAAACGTTGCATTGTTGAAGCCAAGAACAACCTTACTAGTCCAGACTCTTCTGCTTTGGCCATTTTGACAAGCTGATCGAGAGTTTCGGCATCAACATTAGGTGGCTCACATAAAAAGCGAACAGCCCAGAGCCGTACATGCTCACTGGGATGGGTGAATTGCTCCCGCAAAAAGTCCTGGTTGGATTCATCAATAAGATTCAAGCACCAAAGTGCTCTTAACTGGCGAGTGTCGTCGCTCTCTTCAACAAACTGCTTTTTAAGTGCCTCCACCGCCAACGACATGTCTTTTCCTGATGCGGCGCGTTCGTGTAAAAGGCGCCGAGATTGCCGGACATACCAATCGTTTTTGTGGAGCTGTAGCTCCACAAGCTCAAGATCAGTTAGTTCTGCCAGATTCTTAAAAGCAGGTGGATCCGGCTTTCCATAGGTGACTTTGTAAATTCGCCCGGAAGTCCTGTGAATTCCATCCTGATCATGACATTCACCGGAATCTGACCAGTCTGTTACAAAGACGCCCCCGTCGGGACCATAGATTAAGTCAATTCCTCGGAACCAAGGGTCTTTGGCAAGAAAGAGGTCTTCGCCATGATGGCCAACGTACCCTGCGCCCTTCCTTTCCAAGAAGTCGTGATTCATGCGCCGACCATGGAAATTGAGTGTGTAAATCGAATTGCGATACGATTCTGGCCAGTTGTCCCCTAAGTAGATCATCAATCCACTATGAGCATGGCCTCCTCCCGCTTCTAGAGTTGTATAGCTGATGCCTTTTTGAACCTCGTTCCAAGTTTCGCCAGTATCCCAATGAAAGTGGTCGGCACATTGTTCAATCAACTCATAGGTATAGGGATTCAGATCACCCCCAAACATGCGCCGATAGTGCGCCCCTGGTACGACATGCCAAAGATGGCCAATCACTGTATTGATAAAGAACATTTGTCCATGGTCATCGTAGTCGAATCCCCAGGGATTCGTTGTTCCATGGGCTACGATCTCAAATTGATCACTTGTAGGGTGATAACGCCAAATTCCACAGTTGATCTGTTTGCGTTGGGAAGGTGTGTCACCAGGTTTTCCGACTAGAGACGTTGCTAGTATGCCATGCCGTCCATAAAGCCAACCATCTGGGCCCCACTTGAGACCGTTCACAATATTATGTCGAACGACATTCTCATCCCAACCATCTAAGACAACCTGCGGATCGCCATCGGGAACGTCGTCCTTATCTCGATCCGGAATAAACAATAGATTGGGTGCACAGAGGGCCCAAACTCCACCGTGTCCTACTTCGACACTCGTAAGTTTTTGGGCGCCATCCCAATACACCTTTCTCTGATCAAATTTGCCATCATTGTCAGTGTCTTCCAAGATGACGATCCGATCATACTCTTGCTCATCAAAGTTTGTCTCCGCCTCGGCATATGTATAGTTTTCTGCGATCCAGAGTCTTCCCCGTTCGTCTGTGGTAATAGAGATTGGCTGTTGAACATGAGGCTCGGATGCAAACAAAGAGACTTCAAATCCTTCTGGGACGTCGAAGCCTTTTAAGGCTTCAGTGGCTGCAACCGGATCACCCGCTTCCGTATTCAAATGTCTGCTGTGGCTTTGGCCGTAACCTAGACTAGTGGTTAGTCTGAATGCTAATAGTAGGACACAGAGGTCTCTAAGATAAATGGAGGTACGTGTTTGTAGAGCAGGGCAGGATATCATGGTTTGATGAGTGAGACAGTTAAGGGTTAAAAGCTGCCAATTCTGAGCAAACGAAGGCCAGCGCCTGCATCATGCGGATCCTTGTTATTGGTCGTGAATTCGGGAGTTACTCTTTCGTAGCCCCTAGGTTTCGCCACCACCTGATTTCATTGGCACCATGCTCCGCGCTGCCAGCGATGTCGAGGAGCCCATCATTATCGAGATCCGCAATAATAACTGTATTCGCCATGGGCCACAGAGGCTTGATGACATGCATATTCCATTCACCTCTTGGATCTCCGGTGTTCTCAAACCATGCCAGTCTGCCCTCCGCACTCCAACCTGTGGCAACAACATCGATATCGCCGTCATTATCCAGATCTCCTGCGACGGCTTCAAACCCTTGAGGAAATGATGGAGCAATGGTGTGTTTCTTCCAATCAGTTCCCAAACCCGGCGTACCAACATTTTCGTACCAGGAGACTTGATGTGACTCCGGTGATTGATTGCCCACTGCGGCAGCGATGCCAAAGGCCATGACTACATCGAGATCTCCATCGCCATCAAGATCAACAGGTTGCCCATGTGCTGGCGCGACCGTCTTGTCATCGATGATGTGTTTCTTCCACATTTCTTCTTTTGGCTGACCTGAGTTCTCGTACCAGAGAATCTTATTTCCTACTCGCGCACTTCCGAGCAGGTCCGGCATACCATCTCGGTTGAAATCGGCCACATCAATCGTTCGGGTTTCGCGAATATCTAAATCGACCTTGTGGCGCTTCCATTCGGCTCCTGTTCCTGCAGCGCCAACATTCTCAAACCAATCAAATCGATTGCCGAAACGCCAACTAGATGCCGCCACGTCAAGGTCGCCATCCTCGTCGATGTCGGCCAGAGCTACATCGTAGGAACCAGGTACTTCCATACGAGCCGAAACTCGGTGTAGTTTCCACGGCCACGCTATTTTCTCATTGCCTGGGTTCTCAAACCAACGGATATCCCAGTTCATGTTGTCTACAATGACGATATCCAGTAGGCCATCTCTATTAATGTCTCCGATAGCGTGCCGCTCCATACGTGTTGGCTGATCTTCGTCGAGAGCGTATTTCTGGATGAACGAATGCTTGAAGCCACCGCTGCCATCGTTTAGTAGTAAGTAAAGGTTGCAATTGGGTTCGGCGTCTGCGCTGGTAAGATCTAGAGATCCATCGCCGTTAAAATCAGCTGCTGCTATCCCATAGGCATAAGTGTAGTTATGGAGAAGCCGCTCTTCTTCGAAGGAAACGGGACCTGCCTTCACCGTTTTTGAAGGTTCAGGAGCAGCGGAGGGGATATCGGCATAAGCACCTTCTTTCGAGATTGAGGTCTCTACGAGAGCCAAGCCTAGCAATATGCCAATAATTCCTGATTTAAAAACTTGCATGACGATTCTCTGCTGTGAATGTGGGAGACGTAGCTGTAAATGCAGGATGAAGCCAACCGAAAGAGTAAGGAAAACCAGGTACTTTGAGGCGATTCAAGCCTTTCCCATTCCTTCTGGAGACCGAGCAGCCAATGGATAACTGAGATTGAGACAACGTACGATTATACTATTATCTTTTATGGTACCGACTATGTGGTTTCCGTCAAGTATTTCTTCCACTTCCAAACAGCATCCGCTAATCAGAGGAGCTTTTCGGGGCTCCACTCTTCACGCCCAGCTTGGCAAATCGATCGAGCAGCAAGGAGAGGCCGTTGCGAAGAACAATAATATCTGCGCCGCTGAAATAGAGACGGCAACCCAGGTTATTCAATTGATGAAAATGCTCATCGCTGAAAACGGGCATTCCCCATTGCTTTCCAGCACTTCGGGCTGCTTCACTTACTTGCTGCATTGCGTTCAGGATTTTGGGATGGGTAAATTCACCGGGAATATTTTCAAGAATGGAATAATCAGCAGGTCCCAGCATCAAGGCATCGATCCCTTCCACGGCAGCGATCTTAGGCGCTTCTTGTAAAGCCAGTTGGTCTTCCAATTGGATGATAATAAGTGTTTCGTTGTTGGCATGCTGAATATACTCCTTCATCGGATGTTTTGCGTAAGAAGCGTCAGGTCCAGCTCCATCAAACCCCCTTGTTCCTAGAGGAGCAAATTTTGCCCATCGAACGACTTCAGCTGCTTCTTCTGCGTTGGAACAGCGTGGGTACATAATTCCTTGAGCACCCGCTTCAAGTAGTCGCGACATCCTCATGAACTCACCCTTGGCAGGACGAGCGATTACGTCGGAATCGCCCACCCTTGAAGCAAGTATTAAATGACTTGCCGTTTCGAGCGAGTGACCATGGTGTTCCAGATCCATCCACAGGCCGTCAAAGCCCATATCACTGGCCATTTCATAGACGGATGGGTCGTTCAGATGAAATTGAGTAATTAAAACGGACTCATCTCGAGCCAGCTTGGCTTTGATCGTGCTTGATCTCATGCAAAAAGTTCCCTGAGCTTATTCGAAGTTAAAACTAACGTCTATTGAAAGTGTGCAATCTCGGAAAACAGATTATTTGATTCTGCAATTGTTGAATCGTGATCGATTTTGGCTACCAAGCAGTCCAGCCTCCATCGACCACTAAGTTGTGCCCAGTAACATAGCTGCTTGCATCACTTGCAAGATAGACGACCGCCCCTTTCAATTCGCTAGGTTGACCGATTCTCTTAAGAGGAACGCGTTCTACCAGCCTCGCTTTCAGCTTCTCCGGCGCTAAGTCTGAAGGAAACGGCCCTGGGCTTATGCAGTTGACGCGAACCTGATCCTGAGCCCAGTACACAGCTAAGTGGCGTGTGAGATGGATAATTCCCCCCTTGAGTGCATGGTATCCGGGAGGACTGGCCGGGCAAATCTCGTCGTAACAATCGGGGTAGGAAGCAACAAGTCCATACATAGAACCAAGCAATAAGATACTGGCCGATTTATTGGCTTCTACAGCAAGATTGCGGATCCTGCGTGCCAATAAAAAGTAACCAGTTGCGTTGGCCAGCTGGCGGGTAAACTCCTCTCCATTGACTGTGGTCCAGTCCTTGGGATTTGCTTCATGGCCATTGTTGACCAGAATGTCGATGTGAGACACCTTATCTTGTAGTGAATTAATGGCCTGATCGATACCTGCTTCGTTCATATGATTCAACGCAAGTCCGAGATGTCCGATCGAGTTAGGGTCCGTCAGTTGATGCGCAAGGGACTCTGCACGCTCCTGTGAGGTAGAGCAGACTATGACCCTTGCTCCTGCTTCAGCCAAAGCACTCGCGAGAGATCTACCTAGAAAGCCAGTTCCACCGGTTATCAAAGCAGTTTTACCTGTCAAATCAAATAACTGTTGAACAGTCGGATCGACCTCGACTTTGCGAGTACTTTTCATCGTATTTTCCAAGTATTGAATTTCGCTATTCAACGGGAACAGTCTGCCAGTTTCTGTGAGTTAGAGATTCGAGTGCCGCTAAGTTGCAATGCAAAGTATGCATACCTTCTTGTATAGTACATGCAGGCGTGGCATGTTCGGCTACGGCATCGAGAAACTTATTTGCTTGATTGATAAACAAGGTGTCTCGTTCTGGGACATCGCTGGGAATGTCCTGCCAAACACCCCCTGGTTCAACCATCCAACTCCAGCGATTATTGTGCATTTCGAATCGTGCCGTACCGTTCTGGCAAACAACGGTTATTGTGTTCTCAGTGGGTGCTTGATGTTGATTTAAGCAGTAGTTGGCAAGAACTTCCCCATGGCGTGCTAGTACCTGGACTGTATCCTCGACTTCTACTCCTTCAAGTTTTTGATGAGCCGCATCAGCGACTAGTCGCTCGATAGGACCGACAAGCCATTCACCTGCGTTGAAGACGTGAGTCATAGCATCTTGAATGGCTCCGCCACCGGTGGCGTGATTCGTATAGTAGGTTTGCCTGTAAGCCGGACGGTAGGTAGGAAAATGTGCTCCGCTCACTGCGATTAGCTGCAAAGGTTTGCCAAAACGATCACTTGCAATAGCTTCCTTCATAGCCTGCATCGCTGGATGTGCACGATAAACATAAGCCACGGAGGCAATGATTTGCTTCTGTTCTATTACTTTGCATAACTCGGCCACACCTTCCAAATTCGCACTCAGCGGTTTTTCAATTAACTGGTGAACACCCAACTCTGCCAGGCGATGGGCTATCGGGATATGTAGTTGAGCGGGGGTAGCAATAACTGCAGCTTCTGGGGGATTTGTTAGTGCTTCATCTAAGGTGGAATAACTTTGATGAATACCATACTGCTGAGCGATGCGTTCTCTTAAGTCACTATTGGTTTCACAAATTGAAAGGCGGGCTCGATTGCTTGCCTGAAAGCAACGAAGATGGCGTTCGCCAATGGATCCCACTCCAATAATCAATACTTCTACCAAATCTGACATCGCTTCTTATTCCGTCGCATGAGAGCAATTCGAGGTCTGGCACCCAATTTTGGCAAATGAGTTGATGCTAAGGAAGTTCACGAATGCGAATGTTTCTAAAATCGATGGGTGAACCTTCCGATTCCAGTGCAATATAGCCACTTCGCGGGACACAATCATTTCCCCCGGAGACTTCTTCGCCGTTCACCCATAATCGTATTTCTCCATTGATACAGCGAATGTAGTAGTTATTCCAAGTGCCATGTCCGTGGGATAGGTTCTTGGAAGGGAAGCTGCGCACACCATTCGGAGAGACCGGTGGAAATGGCTTCATGGCAGCAGTTCCGACAGGAAATACATCGCCATGCGTCGAGAACCAATCGACTTTTGTGTTGTGGGCTTTTTCGTAGTTAACTTTGTAGCCATGATCTAGGATTTGAATCTCTATCCCCGCTGGTAGTTGATTAGGTTCTAGATCTACGATGGACTCTGCGGGAATCCAAATGAACACGCCAGAGTTGCCTGCTGATTTCAGGTGGCACCATTCCAACACCAACTCAAAATTCGTGTACTTCGTTGCCGATCGAAGGATTCCAATTGGATCTCCCGTGCAATGCACCAGATTTCCATCCCATGCCCAGGTGTCCGGAGAGCAATTTACGTTGACAAAATCCTTCTCTTCTAGGCCAATCCAACTCTCTCCTTTTCCATCGATAAACGCACGCGAGCCAAATGCATTCTGTATGCTGCCTGAATTTCGAGAAGTACTAGTGCCTTCCTCCGCATAGATCGATTGCTGTTCAAAACTCAACACCGACAGGAAACCGGTAGCCATCAATAACGTCGGCCATCGGTTTCGACCAAGTTTCGAGCAGGTTGCTCCATGAATCATGCCATCATTCCATGCTTACGGGGATTCTCAATTGTTAGCATTTGCAGGGGCTAGTCACTTGTGTTATTATGTTCGATTATGGTGTATTCAAACGGAAAAGCAAGAGCTATTCCTTGGCTTGTAGGGAGGATTCTTCGCTATTTTCTATCTGCCACCGAAGAAAAATGTTAGCTTCCCAGTAGGGAACGCACTTTGATTCCAGTGATACAACCACTTCAAAAGGAAGCATCATGAATAAGTACACTCTGCCTGATGATCGAGCTGGGAGGTGCGAAATACGCCCTTCAGGAGAAACTAGTGCGGCAAGCTCACGTCGCGAGTTTCTCAAATCTTCGGTGGCTGCTACGGCTGCCATAGGAACTATGGCTTCCCCTGGCCACGCACATACGGCTGGCGACGACAAGCTGAAAGTTGGGCTTATTGGCTGCGGAGGCCGAGGGACCGGGGCTGCCATTGATGCTCTTCACGCAGATCCACGTGCAGAAATTACCGCACTTGGCGACACATTTATCGATCGTATTCAAGGATGCCTTTCTAGCCTTTTGGAGGACGAGGAAGTATCAGGCCGTGTTGCTGTAAATGAGGATCACCAGTTTGTTGGTTTTGATGCCTATAAGCAAGTCATTGACAGCGGTGTCGATGTGGTGCTGTTAGCCACTTCACCACATTTCCGTCCCCAGCATCTGGAATATGCAATTGAGAAAGGAAAGCATTGCTTTGTGGAAAAACCAGTAGCGGTCGATGTTCCAGGAGTTCTGAGAGTAGAGCAGGCCTGCAAATCGGCCAAAGAAAAGAGCCTTTCTGTTGTTTCTGGATTGTGTTGGCGCTATGACAAGGGTGTTCAAGCCACCATGGATAAAATTGCCAATGACTCCATCGGTGACATCATCTCAATTGAATCGACCTACAACGGATTTCAAATTGCTCACCGAGGCAATAATCCCGATTTGAGTCAGATGGAGAACCAGATTCGCAACTGGTACCACTTCGCTTGGCTGTCGGGAGACCACATTGTGGAACAAGCAGTTCACAGCCTTGACAAATCGGCCTGGCTGCTTGGAGATGCCCATCCCTTGCGGGCCTTTGGGACAGGGGGCCGCCAACAGCGAGTCGAGAAAAAGTACGGTAACATATACGATCATCATACGGTCTTTTTTGAGTTTCCTAACGACGTCAAAGTTTTCTTTACGTGTCGTCAACAAGACAATACGACACCACGAGTTGATGAACTCGTGCTAGGTTCTGAGGGACAAGCCTTGATTCTTAGGAATCAGATTCGAGGAAAAGAAACCTGGAAGTATCGCGGCCCCAAGCCAAGTATGTACCGCGTTGAACACGAGGAGCTTTTCAATAGCATTCGCAATAGTGACCCCATCAACGATGGACATCACATGTGCAACAGCACTTTGATGGGAATCTTGGGCCGGAATTGCACCTATACGGGCCAAGAAATCACCTGGGATCAGTTGATGCAAAGCACCGAACGCTTGGGGCCTGAGGACTATCAGTGGGGAGATGTGTCGGTAGCTCCAGTGGCAATTCCTGGGATTACTCAGTTTTCTTAAGTCGCTGCTAGAGATGGATACTTCAAAAAACCCTTATTGACTACTTGACATAATGTTTGTATCGCTCACAATCTAATACTAAAGAACTGTAGGGATGAGCCATGCCTAGGAGTTCCGCCCAAGGGAGCAAGCGTCGCAATCAGTTGGCAAATCTGCTGAAGGCCCAAGAAAACGTCTCGACATCCGAATTGGCAAATCGCTTTCAAGTTAGCGAAATGACGATTCGCCGGGACTTGAAGCAGTTGCAAAATGAAGGGATTGCCTTGCCGTATTACGGAGGTGCGCTGGCGGCTCAACGTATTACGTTTGAATTTGAGTTCGATGTTTCACATCGGACGCACTTGGCACAGAAAAAGCGTATCGCTCGGACAGCTGCCTCCCAGGTGAAGGCAAGGCAAACGCTTTTTCTGGATACAGGTACGACAACACTTGAATTGGCAAAATCGCTCGCCCAATCTGATGTCGAGATGACAGTGATCACGGCCAGTTTGGTTATCGCGAGTGAGCTTTGGGCGAGAGGAAACATTCGCTTGCAATTGCTGGGAGGACAGGTTCGAGGAGGGAATCCAGATTTAGCTGGGCCTCTCACGGAAATTATGCTGGAGCGATTAACAGCTGATGTCGCCTTCCTGGGAAGCGACGGAGTCGATCCCGAACGAGGTAGTTTTGCCAGCGATGTTGAAACAGCTCGCATTGCTGAACGAATGGGCGCCTGCTCCAAGCAAACGATTGTCATTTGCGACAGTTCAAAGCTAGGGCGTACTGGAGCAGTTCGTTGCTTGAAGATCGATGAGATCGATATGCTGATCACAGATAAAGGTGCTAATGCCTCATTGGTGAGGCAACTAACAGACCGACGCGTCAAAGTGAAACGTGCTTAAATGAATAATTCAATCGAGGGTAGTGCTCTATAATGGACGGACGTGAAATAAGATTGCAACGACTCGTCGGCGAAGGACGCGCAGTCATCATTGCTTTTGACCATGGCTTATTCGACGGTCCCATCTCCGGACTCGAAGACCTCACGACAATTGAGAGGAAAATCAACTCAGTTGTGGACGCAGTTTTGTTGGCCCCAGGCATGATGCGTCGTTGTAGTGGAGTGTTTTCTCATCCAAAGCGTCCCTTGGCAATGGTTCGCTTGAACTGGAACACGGTATATTGCTTTAGATTCGGTTATCGAGAGGCAAAAAGCGTGCTTATGTTTTCACCCGAGGATGCATTGCGCGAAGGGATGGACATCGCACTGGTCTCCTTGACATTGCAAACGGGTTGTGAAGAACGAGACGCCGCCAATGTGGAAGTATTTTCCAAGCTGACCAACGATTGCCATCGACTTGGCATTCCAGTGGTCGGCGAGTACTTTCCTACGGGGCACGTGGAGATGACGCCCGATCAATTGCACTCCGACGTTTTGGTGGGGAGCCGGATAGTTGCAGAACTGGGAGCTGATGCGATCAAGACTTTTAATACGTGTCGTTTTCAGGAAGTGACCTCTAGTTGCCCTGTCCCTGTATTTGGATTGGGAGCAGAAAAGTTGCCTACGCAACGAGAGGCATTGGAACTGGCGGAAGCAGAAGTTCAAGCTGGCGCGGGTGGGGTAGTTTTTGGTCGCAACGCGATTCAAGTGCCCAATCCCCAGGCATTTCAAGCGGCGTTGTGCGAAGTAGTCAAAGATTCAGTAAGGGTTAACGATGTCGTCAACAAGTACGATCTATCCTAGTACCTACAAGTCCGAGTGGGCAGCTATCGACCCCAGTGAAACTCCACACGTGGTAGTTGCGCCCCCGGGACCGAAGTCCCAAGCCCTGCATGAGCGATGTACGAAATACTTCAAGGGGCTTAGCGGACAGGTCAAGTTGTTTCCCGTCGCATTCGAATCGGGCCAAGGGTGTGAGCTAACGGACGCTGATGGAAATCGGTACATCGATTTCTCCTCCGGTATCTATGTCACAACTCTAGGGCACTGCCATCCAAAGATCACCGAGGCGATCCAGAAGGCTTCAGCCACCCTGATGAACTGCCATGACTTTACGACAGAGATCAAGACACGCTTAGTCGAAAAACTCGCCGAAGTTCTACCAGGCGATCTCAACGGTTTTCAGTTCTACGATTCTGGTACAACAGCGGTTGAAGCTGGCCAGCGCGTTCTCCGGGCAGCCACCGGCAAACACGAGATGCTCTCCTGTTTTTACGACTATCATGGAAAAACTTATGGAGGAGTCTCATTGGGCCACATAAGGTCCTCAGTATATGGACCGGTACGGGCACCAGGAATGCATATGGTCCCCAGACCCGATGCTTACCGTCCTATGTGGCTGAATGACGATGGATTGATCGACACCGACAAATATATTGAGTTCTATGACGAGTATATCGATAAGGGGACCGTCGGCGCGGTAGCAGGGTTCGTGCTGGAACCGATTCAAGGCTGGGGTGGCTCGATCATGCCGCCCGATGATTTCTTTCCCAAACTACGCACTTACTGTGACGAGCGTGGTATTCTGCTGATGGCCGATGAAGTGCTCACCAGCTGGGGGCGCACTGGGAAATGGCTTTGCATGGAACATTGGGATGTGGTGCCAGACATCGTTTCGATCGGCAAGGGATTCGGCAATGGATTCCCAGTGACCTGCGTGGCAGTTCGAGAACCTTATAAAGAGTCCTTTGAGGCGATTTCCGCTTCAAGCAGCTACGGAGGAAACCCGATGGCCTGTGCGGCGGCACTCGCCAGCACCGAAGTCATCGAAGAAGAGAATCTACTGGAGCGAGCCACCTATTTGGGAGAGCTTGCCCTAAACCGCATGGAAAAGATGAAAGCCGAACATGCGATTGTTGGCGATGTGAGAGCTAAGGGATGCCTGATGGGCATCGAACTTGTGAAGGACAAGGAGTCAAAAGAGCCCTTTAATGAGGCTGGAGCTCTCGTCTACCAAAAAGCCTTTCGCAAGGGCCTCGCGTGGATTCCGGCTGGACATATTCTTCGTATGAGCCCACCAATAGTAATGGACGATGCCGCCCTCCTCAAAGGGCTGGATATCATCGATGAGGCCATCGGTGAGACTGAGCAAGAACTGGGATTCAATTAGCCATCAGACAATAAATTGGGAGCACTAGGCATGGATAATCACTTTGATTATGAGTTATCACAATATCTGGAGTTTCGAGATAAGGATGTATGTCGTCGAGTTCGTCAGATCACTCGTCAAGAAATAACAAACTCCTCTGCGGATAAACTCAAAATCCGAGTGATAGAGCACGAGACTGCGTTTCATTTCAGCTATGTGATGAACATTGTGGCAGGAATCAAGCGTGCCCTGGACGAAGGGCGCAAGAAATATGTTTTAATCTTGCCGGCGCCAAATCCGAACTATGCATTTGTCGCCAAGATGCTCAACGATCTGAACATCCCTTGCCATCATGTTCACACATTTAATATGGATGAATACGCTGATGAGGAAGGCAGGACGGCCCCAAAGGACTGGAAAGGTGGCTTTCAATACTGGATGTATCACGATCTATTCGATCGCATTCGTCCAGATCTGCGGATGCCTGAAGACCAAATTCACTTCCCCAATACTTCTAATGTCAATGACTATAGCACAATGCTAGAGGATATGGGGGGAGCCGACGTCTGTTATGGAGGAATCGGTTGGTGTGGGCACATTGCTTTCTTTGAGCCCCATCTGGGGCGCGAATTTGTCGGTGATATTGACGGTTACCTTGACCAGGGATCGCGCATCGTAGACTTACACCCGATCACAGTATGCCAAAACTGCCTTTACGCCGACGCTGGAAGCGCCGGAGATTGGTCCTGGGTTCCACCTAAAGCGGCCACAATTGGGCCTCGCGACCTAAAGAATTCAAAACTCGTCAGTTTTTGGAATGGCTTTGGCGCTGGTGAGTCGGTGTGGCAACGGTTTATTACGCGGCTCGCTGCCTTCGGCCCTGTGACTCCCCTCGTACCGGCTAGCATTTTGCAGATGATCGATAGCGAACTGGTGCTTTCAGGATCCGTGGCTGCAGACTGTAGCACCGAGACGAGTGAAAGGCGTATAGAGATCGAGATATGATTTTTTCCTCGACCGACAGGCTGGGATGAGTTCCATGCGTACTAAACATCTAAGCCGTACGGATCTTCACAACAAGGTCATTGATGTCCATTCCCATGTTGGAGTGGGTATCGGTGGGTTTCTCAGCGAAGAATATCCCTACGCTCAAACGGCAGAGAGCCTCTACTACCGACAACTTGTTGGTCAAGTGGACGTCAACGTGGTGTTTCCCTTGTTGCCAGATCTCAGTTTCGATCTAGCAAAGCTGAGACAGGGTAAAAAAGTGCTTTCAAAGGAACCCCTTTCTTCGCCTCCTTACGTGATCGAAAATCGCATGCTGATGCGAGAAGTGTTTGATTATTGCCCTGAACATTCTGAGCGTTTTCTGCCTTTTATTTCCGTCGATCCTGGAAGATACGTTGCTGAACAGCTCACTTCACTCAACGAACTCGAAGAACAGTATCCTATCTACGGCATCAAGATTCATCCTGTAGGTTGTTTGTCGCACGCCTCGGAATTATTGAAAGACGGAGAGCCGTTGCTCGACTTTGCCCAGCAGCGTGATATTCCTATCTTGTTCCATGCGACGACGTTGCCGAACGATGAATATTCCCAAGCTTCAGATCTGCTGCAGATTGCAGCGAGTCGACCTAGAATTCGTTTTTGCCTGGCACACTGCTTGATCTTTAATCGAGAAATGCTTGACGCGGCAAATGAGGCAGCCAATGTGTGGGTTGATACAGCGGCCATCAAGATTCAAGTCGATTTAGTCGTCCAATGTATAGCTGACGGAATGATTTCAAGAGATTCTCTAGTGGTTTCCGATTACTCAAACCATTGTGATGTGATGAGAACCCTATGTGAGATTTATCCCGACATGATTCTTTGGGGTACGGATTCTCCTGCTTACACTTATTTTTGCAGGCGGCAACAAGGCGATGACGTCTTTCAAGAGTTTGCCCTTAAAGGTCGGTATGAAGACGAAGTGGCTGCACTGAGTGCATTGCCTGCGGAATTGCGACAAAAAGTCTCCAATGGAAATACTTTAAACTTCCTATTTGGCGGTGCGGCATAAGATTCGGATATCTCCATGTATTTAGGTCTTGACCTGGGAACTACGAATGTCAAAGTCCTCATTGTTGATGAAGAGGGCAGTGTCGTTGGTCGTGCTTCTTCTTCAGTCAATCGAGTCGAAACTCCTGATGGCGGAGTGGAGCAAGATATCGAACAAATCTGGCAGGCAACGTGCGATTCGATAATCGAAGCAATCGCTGGGATCGATGCAAATCGAATCCGTGCGATAGGAGTTTCAAGTCAAGGCAGTGCATTACAACTTCTAGATGAACGGCAACGGCCCATCGGTAGAGTAGTGAGTTGGTTAGATGGACGAGGCCAGCCATTTGATGAGGAGCTCACTAAAGAACTCGGTAATGATTTTTTTTCTACGCATGTAGGACATGGAGCAAGCGGCCTTGCGGTCGGCCAAATCTTACGGCTACGTCAGAACGATCCAAGTGCAGTAGCTAGAGATCGACAAGTAGCCTTTGTCGGCGACATTATCGTTGGCCGACTATGCGGTCGACGAGCCCATGACGCTACCTCTTTGGCAATTGCTCTGCTCTACAATCCTTGCCTCGGAAAAGCTGATCCCGAGCTATTGGAGCGATTAGAAGTGAGTGAACAGCAACTGCCCGATCTAATTACCGCCGATAAGCCAGCAGGCATCTTAACAGCAGAGGCTTCAAATCAGTTGGGTTTGCCAGCTGGTATTCCTGTGTCAGCCGCTGTTCATGACCAATATGCAACTGCATTAGGAGCCGGAGCTGTCGAAGCAGGCTCCATCTGCGTGGGGACAGGTACGGCGTGGGTAATACTAGCGAACACCTCTTCGCTGGAGAAGCCTGTGACTAGCGGTGCATTTGTATGTCAACATCTGGTAGAGGGACTCTTCGGCCAAATGCTTTCAATGGGTACTGGCGGTTCCGCTTTGGAATGGACCATCAGGTTAAAGGATTCTCTTAAATGGTCCCGTGCGCAGATCGACCAAAGTATTAAGAAAGTGGCAGCTGGGTGCGAAGGGCTCGTTTTTTGGCCACTCTTTTCACCTTACGCTGCTGAGCAGAGTTCCGTTGAATCTCGCCTCACGAGCATCAAATTAAACCATTCTTTCAATCACGTTCTCCGCGCCGTCTTGGAGGGACTGGTTTGTGAATTAACGCGACACCTGCAAATCTTCGAACGGTGCAATATTCCTGTTAGTGAACTTTTTCTCTGTGGCGAAGGGGCAGCAAGTAATGTCACGCCACAAATCATCGCAAATACTTCAGGAAAACCCGTTGAATGTATTGGCGAACCATTTGTAAGTGCAATGGGGGCAACAGTTTTAGCCCGAGTTCTAGCGAATCCGTTAGATCGGGACCTTCAAAGCGTCGCCCGCCAGTATCCCCCAGCCTCAACGAGGATAGAACCGAACGAGGATCAGGAGATTTACCGAGAAGTACTCACCCGATATTTGCAGCCATTCTCCGAGAATTAGAGATTCCACCATTATGCCGTCCACACCGCTTCATCATGTTTGGGAATATACAGATACGGATCGCTCATTCTGGCAAGAGCATCTTGAAGACTGGGTGCCGCAAACAATATTCGATGCCCACACGCACATTCATGAGCCGGAATATCGACTCCACCCGATGACTGATGAAATGCGTAAGCAGTATTGGGTAAATGAACTGTTTGAGCCCATCGGAGCCCAAGTTGCACAACATTGTTATAGGACGGTCTTTCCAAATCGAGATTTCTCTTGTCTAGCTTTTGGCATGCCTAGCCTGGACTTTGACATCGAGGCGGGCAACAAACGACTTTCGGAAGAAGTACGATCCCGAGGCTGGAATTGCTTGGCGCTTGTTCGCCCGCAATGGTCTGCTGAAAAGCTCGAAGAGGAACTCGATCGGCCTGGCGTTGCTGGGGTAAAGCCGTACTATGCGCTAATAAGTTACACACCGAGCAGTCGCGATGAGCATTTGGAAGCCAGCATCTTCGATTTCTTACCTCATCACCAACTCGAAGTTCTCAATTCACGTCATGCTTGGGTTACGCTCCATGTACCAAGGTCAACTCGCTTGGGTGATCCTCAGAACCTCGCTGAAGTAAGAGCCATTCGTGAGCGGTATTCAAACGTAAAGTTAGTGATTGCTCATTTGGGCAGAAGCTATACGCTTCCCCATGCCAAAGAGGCACTACCACTGCTCGCCGATGATCCAGGACTGTTTTTTGATACGTCTGCGGTATTGAATCCCGAAGTCCTGCATTTTGCTTTAGAAACAATCGGCCCCGAGCAAATCATTTATGGAACGGACAATCCGATCTTCTATATGCGAGGCCGTCGTCGGTGGCAAGGAAAAACCTATCAGAATCATACCAACTATCCGTTCTATTTTAACCAACAAAGGGAATCACCTGAAATCGAGGCAAAATACACGCTCTACATGTACGAAGCACTTAAGGCATTCAAGCAGGCGTGCCTAAATATTGCCTTAGATCGCAAATACATCGAACAAATGTTTTGCGGCAATGCAAAAGCTTTGCTCGCATCCTCGAACCACGAACATGTAGTCTAAAAACCTCTCAACATCCCTCACCTTGAAGAGTATTCCATTGTCAAGATCTTTCCGACTAAATCGACTTTTTCACCCCCGGTCTGGCCGCTGCCTGGACGTAGCTGTCGACCATGGGTTCTTCAATCAACCTGGATTTCTTCAAGGAATTGAGGATATCCGCAACGTAGTTAACACACTCGTTGAGGCTGGCCCCGATGCAATTCAACTGACGGTTGGGCATGCCCGCCATCTTCAGTCTATAGCCGGGCGCCAGAAACCTTCCTTGGTGCTTCGAACTGACACGGCCAACATTTACGGCCGTGAACTTCCAGATTCCCGCTACAGCACTATCATCGCAAACGCTGCCCTTCAGGCAGTTCAGCTCGACGCAGTTTGTGTTTGTGTCAACCTCTTTCAAATCCCTGGCGCGCCCGATGTAAACCAACAGTGTGTTGCAAATATTATGGAGCTGAAGAGGGAGTGTGATCATTTGGCGATGCCCATGATGATTGAGCCTTTGGTTTTCCGTCCCAACTCAGAGGCAGGTGGCTATATGGTGGACGGAGACGAAGTAAAGATAAAACACCTGGTACGGCAGGCCGTCGAGTTGGGAGCAGATATAATAAAGGCAGATCCCACCGACGACGTCTCTGTCTACCATCGAGTCGTGGAAGTGGCCGGTGATGTGCCAGTACTCGTTCGAGGGGGAGGAAAAGTCTCAGATCGTGAAATCTTGGAAAGAACAAAACACTTGCTTGAACAGGGAGCTTCAGGCATTGTCTACGGACGCAATGTAATCCAGCATGAAAATCCTGCTGGCATTACTAAGGCTCTTATGGCCATGCTGCACGAGGAAGCTTCAATAGTAGATGCTTTGGCACTCTTATAAAATGCGTAGCCATTCCAGTCACTTTGGGAAATACATGCCGAAACCTCCTATGAGTCCCACATCATTCTTCCAAAAAGATTTCGAACGGCAAATAGAATTCGATTTTCTAAGAGCCACTGAAATCGCAGCGTTGAATACTCTCCAGTGGCTTGGAAAGGGCCAAAAGGAGAAAGCTGATGAAGCCGCCTGCGATGCAATTCGCGGTATGTTCGACCTGATGGATATGCGTGGAGAAGTCGTAATAGGCGAAGGGATTAAGGACAAAGCACCAGGACTTTTCCAAGGTGAAAAAGTAGGCACTTGGGAAGCCAACTCCCCTAGTTTTGAGATTGCCCTCGACCCAGTTGACGGTACCACGAATGTGAGCAAGGGCTTACCCAATTCTTTGAGCTGCATTGTTGCTGCTGCTCCACAGGCGGAAGACATACCTTGCTTGCAAGATATTCCTGCCTTCTACATGGAGAAACTAGCCTATCCACTAGAAGTACGACGTGCATGGTTAAAAGATCCGAAACTTCCTATCCACATCGATGCACCTATAGGAGACGTGATTGAGACAACGGCAAGAATACTTGGCAAAGAGGTGCGTGATGTCGTTGTGTGTGTGCTCGACCGTCCGAGAAATGAAACTCTGATTGAGGCAGTCCGCAGCAAAGGTGCGGCCATGCGAATGATCACCGACGGCGATATTGCTGCCGCCTTGGCTCCAGCAATGCACACTTCAAATATCGATCTCTATGCAGGGATTGGTGGAACTCCCGAGGCCGTTCTAGCTGCTGCTGGGCTGAGATGTTTGGGAGGCGGTATGCGTGCAAAGATCTGGCCGCGAGACGAAGCAGAGAGACTCTCCTTAATTGAGCAGGGATGGGGCGATCGGCTGGGCAGAGAGTACATGTCGAGAGATTTAGCACGGGGCAATAATTTGGTGTTCGCAGCTACTGGGATTAGTACAGGCCCATTGCTCCAGGGGGTAGAGGTCAAGGGTACGATTGCCCTTACCCGCTCGGTCCTTATGCGGGCTCGAAGTGGTACTGTGCGATTTGTTGAAACTCACCATGACCTAGAACGAAAAACGATTCATCTCCGCTCTACAGGAATTGAAGCTCAAGTTTAAGAATCTGTTTGTGACTTCATCGTCACCCACAAATATGAGTGACGACCGATTGTTCTAGCTTGAGTAGCACTCAAACATCCCTCGAAGGTTGATCGTCAAAGACTGCAACTAAATCCATGACATTAATAATTCCCCAAAGAAAAGTAGCTCTTGCCTTTTTGGCCCACCCAGACGATGCAGAAATTCTATGCGCAGGGACACTTCTTCGCCTAGCAGATTTGGGCTGGGAACTCCATATTGCAACTGCTACTCCCGGTGATTGCGGTTCAAATGCCTTGCCACCAGATGAGATTGCCAAAATACGCCGTGCCGAAGGAACTGCTGCCGCGCAAGTGCTAGGTGCCACCTACCATTGTCTGGAAGAACGCGACGTAAACGTAGTCTTCGATAAGGCCACAAATCGCAAAGCAATCGATTTGTTTCGCCAGATTGCTCCTTCGTTAGTCTTCACCCATCCTCGCCTCGACTACATGCTCGACCACGAGCAAGTGCATCAATTGGCGCGGAGTGCAGCTTTCGCTTACTCAATCCCAAACGCCTCACAACTGCCATTAGTTGAAGGTTCTACGATCCCCTGGCTCTACTACTGTGATCCCATCGAAGGATCTGATCCTTATTCGGGAGAGGTTGTGAATCCCACAGTGCGGGTTGATATCTCGGAAGTGATGGATCGCAAGTCAGAGATGCTTGCCTGTCATTCCTCTCAGCGAGAATGGCTCCGAGCCCACCACGGCATGGATGAGTATATCGAGAGCATGAAGCGCCACAGCGCCATGCGAGGTCAAGAACTCGGAAGCCAATACGCAGAGGCCTTTGTCCAACACCGGGGCCATCCCTATCCTCAATCCGACATTCTTCAAGAACTTTTAGGAGGCGAATAGATGCCCCGTGCTATTAGTAAGGTGGCCCCCGAGTGGTGGGACTACACAACTCTAGATCTTGCGATACTCGAAGAGGCAGCCCGGCTCACTGCCGACGACTTGGTAGGACTCTCCCGTGAAGGATTCGAGGTCGTAATCTACGATACGCTGGAAGAATTCTTCTGTGCCGAGGCCCTGGAATACATCCAGGCTTGGCAGCAAGCAACTCCCGACATTCCCGCAGGAATCTGCGGTCCGATAGGTCCCACCGAGCAACTCCCCTTAGTAGCCAAGATTGTCAATGCACTCGATCTCAAACTACACGATGCCCACTTTTGGGGCATGGATGAGTGGATCGAGAACGGCAAACCCGTTTCCACCGATCACCCCCTCTCTTTTGCCAAGGCAGATATGGAGTTGTGCTTCAATCGGATTCGTCCAGAATTACTGATGCCGAAGGAAAATATCCACTTCCCCACGGACTTGGAAGCCTATTCCAAGAGCTATTACGAAGTCCGCTGTGTGTTAATGCAAGGAGGTCAAGGAGAGGTAAAGCATTGGGCTTTCAATGACCCTCCAAAGCGTGAAGGACCGTATCAGGATCAGCCACCTCCACCAGAAGAATATCGCAAGCTGGGAACTCGTATTACTGATCTGCATCCGATGACCGTCATTCAAAACGCCAGAACCTCGGGAGGGGGCTATGTCCCTCAGGTGCCAACATGTGCAGCCACTGTAGGTCCGACTGAAACATGGAAGGCCGAAACGGTCTCGATTTGGCATCCAGGCCATCACGACAATCCCTTTGGGATGCGCCTCACGGCGCTGATGATCAGTAAACAGATCCCTGACAGTTCGGTCCCCATGTCGTTGCTAGCCGACCATCCCCATGTCCGATTTAGCTACTATCGTGGTGGCATCGGAACCGTCGAGACAGAAATGCATTAAGCATCATCGTACCTTTCAATAATTCACTCTATCTATAGGAGAATCCATCTTGGACAAATGGCCTATTGGCGTCTTCGCGAGTATCGACGAAGGACTGGGAGTCAATCTCGATGTCGCCCACGAATTAGGGGTAACCACCATCCATCTGCATGTGCCTAGCCTACGTTCACGGACTCCGGCAGCCATCAAATCCTTTCAGAATCGATTGCAGAAGCTAGGTTTGACAGTTACTGTAGTCTTCGCCGGTTTTGAAGGGGAGAGTTATGCCGACATCCCGACAGTCCAGGAGACGATCGGGCTGGTCCCAGCTGCGACTCGTCAAGCGAGATTGGTAGAGTTGAAAGAGATCATCGACTTTACTCAGGCTCTTGGCGTAGATGCAACAGGACTGCACATCGGTTTCGTACCCCACGACACGGAGGACGCTGAGTTCGCTGCCCTTCTGGAAACCACCTGTGAGGTTTGCGACTACGCTGCCGAAAAGGGCATCCATATTCACTTGGAAACGGGTCAAGAACCGGCGGACATACTCCTGGAATTTCTCAAGGCAGTTGATCGTCCGAACCTGTGGGTAAATTTTGACCCGGCCAATATGATTCTGTACGGCTGCGGAGAACCGATTCCGGCACTAAAACAGGTTGGCAAGTATGTTCGCAGCGTGCACTGCAAAGATGCCCATTGGTCGCCTCGTCCCGGCGAAACGTGGGGGCAAGAAATGCCTTTAGGAAAAGGAGCTGTCGATTTCGACGAGTATCTCAAGACACTCGACGCGGTTGGCTACACAGGGCCACTGACCATCGAGCGTGAAATCCCGCAAGACCCAGCCCGGCAGAAAGCCGAGATTGGTCAGGCAGTAGAATTGCTCGAACGACTCAAACGTTCGAAGGTTGCCACCAAGCAGAGCGGAGTGGCATCATGACGCGCGTTGGCTTCATGGGAATGGTGCACTATCTGAGCTATCAAAAAGTCCCTGGCGCTAAAGTGGTTGCCCTATGTGATGCCAACTCCAAACGCTTAGCAGGCGATTGGACCGACATCCAGGGAAACTTTGGCCCCGCTGGCGAGCAGATGGATCTGACGGGGATCGCCACGTATGAGTCCTCGGACGAACTACTCGGCGACCCCAACATCGATCTGGTTGATATCACGCTTCCTCCCGCCGCACATGCGGGTGTAGCAATCGCAGCCCTCGAAAGTGGCAAGCATGTCTTCTGCGAAAAACCGATGGCGATGACCGTGGAGGACTGCGACCGAATGCTCGTCGCTGCAAAGAAAGCCGACAAGCAGCTCTTAATCGGACATGTATTGCCCTACTTCCCAGAATACGCTTGGGCCCTGCACGAAGTAACAAGCGGGAAGCACGGTCGCGTGCTGGGTGGATCTTTTAAGCGAGTTATTGCCGATCCTAGTTGGCTGGCGAATTACTGGTCGGCCGAGGCGGTTGGTGGCCCCATGCTCGACTTGCACGTGCATGACGCCCACTACATCCGCTTACTGTTTGGAATGCCTGAGGCTGTTACCACTTGGGGGCGTACGAGAAACGGTTTGGCAGCACATTGGCATACCAACTTCGACTATGGTCCTCAGGGACCGGTTGTGCACGCAATGAGTGGGACTATCGACCAACAGGGACGAGCATTCAATCAAGCTTTTGAAATACAGCTGGAACATGCCACTTTGGTATTCGAGTTCGCTGTGATCGACGGAGAAGGAGTTACTCTTTGTCCGCCGACGATCTTTCGAGACGATTCTAAAGTCGAGCGTGTCCAACTGCCAGGCGGAGATCCGATGGATGCCTTTGCAGAAGAGATCCACAACGTTGTGCATAGTGTACAGGGCAGCGTGTTGGACCCTGTAGCTGATGGACATCTGGCTCGGGATGCAATTCACCTTTGTCAAAAGCAGACAGAGAGTCTCCATAGCCGCTGCCGAGTCGTGATTTAGGATTGAGCTGTTTACAAAACTTGACTTTAGGAAAAAGGTGCAATCGAGAACCTCATGCAGCCACACTTTCAGAACCTTAGAAAGAAAAAGATCGTACTCATTGGCCCCCCAGGAGCGGGCAAGGGAACACAAGCGGTCCGCATCAGTGAACTACTCCAGATCCCCCATATCTCAACCGGCAACATGTTGCGTGAATTCGTCAAGACAAGTGAGCCTCCAGGAGCTCACCTGAAGTCTTGCCTAGAATCTGGACGACTGGTGCCAGATGAAACGATCGTGGAGATCGTCAATCAACGGCTGAGTCAAGAAGACTGTCGCGAGGGGTTCGTCTTGGATGGATTTCCCAGAACACTCCCTCAAGCGGAGATGTTAGACCTCATCCTAAAGCACAAGCATACTGAGCTGGATTGCTGCCTCTCTTTTTCCATTGACTTTGAAGAGGTGGTGAAACGAATCTATCACCGAAGCCAGTGTGAACTCCGCTCGGACGACACAGTAGAGATCGCTCAAGAGCGCATGAGACAATTTGACAGATTAACTGCTCCACTACTGGAGTACTATCGAGAGCAAGGCAAGATCCTGGAAGTCTCTAGCATAGGTTCTGTCGATGAGGTTTTTACTGAGATAGCGGACTTGTTGGGAAACCGCCAGCAGCCGACTTTTAACACTCCTAAGCCAAGCCATTCTCAAAAACTTTCCAAATGCTAAAGACTTTACCCATAGCTATGTCTATACCTCTTTCACGCTTCATGTCTATCCAAATCGCTCTACTATGAAAAAAACACTTGATGAGAAACTTTCTCGTATCCTCGGAGAACCTGCCTGCCAGGATTTTATCCTGGCGGATGCCAAGGATGCGGATATGGCCTTTGGAATCGCCGCGCCGGGCCGTCGTAATCCACAGAATGGACAGACGGAGTATCGTTCGCTTGCGGAGTTCCACGAAACAATCTGCGAGATTGTTGAACAAGGACTCGTCGATGTCATGCTGATGAGCGTCAATACGAACGCTCGTCTGACGATCAATAAACGTCTCTTTGAGGGAAGTAGTGTTACACCAGCCATCCGTGCCAACGACACGACCGATATCTGGCTGGCAGGGGGAGTGGGAGCATACGGATCGCAACCCTCACTCCCATTTCGCTCAGCAACGATCGATCAGGCAATGTGTGGCCACGAGAATTGCACGCCTGACGAGCGTCATATAGGAGCTGACCTGGGACTCTATTCGATCACCTTTAATAACGACGCCACGCTGGACCGCGCGGCTTTAGCTGCCTATCGAGAGTTTCGTATTGAAGCGGAGGCAAAGGGATTTCGCCATTTTCTGGAGGTGTTTGCGCCAAATGCCTGTGAGAACTTGGCTGTAGAAGATGTCCCCCGGTTTATCAATGATTCGATCGTCCGCACCCTGGCCGGAGTCCCTCCTAGTTCACGGCCAAAGTTTCTCAAAATCCCCTATTTTGGCCCGGCACCGATGGAGGAACTCGTGGCGTACGATTCTTCTCTGGTCGTCGGAATCCTCGGTGGCTCTGCGGGGACGACGTTTGATGCGTTTCATCAGCTGTGGGAGGCAAAGAAATCTGGTGCTCGTGTGGCCCTCTATGGCCGCATGATCAACAACTCCGAGCATCAACTCTCGTTTATTGAGCACCTCCGCTATTTGGCAGATGGACAACTCAATGATCCGGCAGAAGCGGTGCGGTCCTACCACGGGGCGCTCCACAAACTAGACATCGAACCCTTTTGTAGCTTGGAAGAGGACTTGCAATCGACCAAGCGGTGCTCCGATTACTCAAGCAAGAAAAAACCTAGCGGAAGAATCCTCGCATGAAGGCGTCTGAAACCAATGCTCCTGAAGTTGTCGTCGCTGGGCATGTTTGCTTGGACATTATTCCAAGTTTTCTGCAAGACACCTCGGTAGCAAGCAGCCAGATTGAGCCTGGCAAACTAAAAGTGATGGGCCCTGCGGCATGTGTCACGGGGGGGTGTGTTGCTAACACCGGGCTAACGCTCCATCAGCTTGGAGTTAGAACTTCTTTGATGGGCAAGATTGGCGATGATCCTTTCGGTGATCAGATCCTTGGCATTGTGAAGAAAGCGGATGCTTCGCTCGCTGAGAGCATGATTGTTGCACCTGGTGAGCACTCCAGTTATTCCATTGTGATTAGCCCGCCTGGGGTGGATCGTTCCTTTCTGCATTTTCCGGGGGCCAACGATACTTTTTCTGCAGGCGATGTCCCCCTAGAGCAACTCAACCAATGCAAACTGTTTCATTTTGGCTATCCGCCACTCATGAAGTGCTTTTGGAATGACGGCGGCTCTGCGATGGCAGGACTGCTTCGCAGTGTAAAAGAAAAGGGAGCTATGACCTCGCTCGACATGGCGATGCCTGATCCTACAGCTCCAGCGGGTAAGATCGACTGGAAGCCTTGGCTGGAGCAGGTGCTGCCACATGTTGATTTGTTTATGCCAAGCTTGGATGAGATTCTATTCATGCTCGACCCCAAACAATACACCAATAAAACGCCAGGAGAAGTGTTCGACAGCGATCTTCTGTCCAAGACTGCCGATCAGCTGATTTCACTTGGCGCGGGTATTGTCGTACTTAAACTTGGCACGCATGGTCTCTACCTGAAGAGTTCCTCAGCTGTGGATAGGATATCGCGGGGATTCTATCCCGGAAAAAACAGCCTAGAAGCCTGGGTGGGACGCGAGCTGTACACTCCCTGTTTTGAGGTACCTGTTGTCTCCACCAATGGAGCAGGAGATCGCACGATTGCCGGATTCTTGGCTGCCGTGGTTCAAGACGCCAGTCCGACTGAGGCACTCCAGATGGCCGTTGGGGTCGGGGCGACGAGCGTTGCGGCTAGCGATTTCTCTGAGGCGGATTTCTCTTGGGAGTCAATAAAGAGACGAGTCGATGCCGGCTGGAATCATCAGCCTGTTGAAAACGCAGTTAGGGAAGATTTCAGAAGTGATGAGTCGGGATGTTGGAGAGGCAAGCAAGACAAGGCGACTGTGAGAAAACTGACCACTGCCACATAACCTGGTACCGAGTAAACGAACTTTTCTAGTATGACTTTGGAAATGAGTAACCACATCAATACGTAGTCCATTACAAGAACCCTCGGGTTCACAATTTAACCCAAAAAGTAATTCCCATGACCCTGTCTGATACGATTGACTCCACTCAAGTTCTCAAATCACTCGCCGACTCCGCTCCCAAAGCCTACATCGGTGGAAAGTGGGTGGAGGCGGAGGATGGCTCGACCCTGGTGACTCGTGATCCTGGCACGGGAGACGCAATTGCCGAAGTGCCAGCTATGGGAACTTTGGACGTTGACAGGGCTGTCTTAGCCGCCCAAGAGGCTTTTGACCATTCTGGGTGGGCCACTTTGTCACCACAAGAACGTGGGGTCCTGTTGCATCGATTCGCTGATCGGATCGAGCGCGAAAAATCAATTCTTGCTCAGATCGAGTCGCTTGATGCAGGCAAGGTCCTCTCTCAAGCGGAATCAGATGTTCAGAATCTGGTGGATACACTCCGCTATTTCATTGAAATTTCGTTGCATGTGCCGAACCGTACCCCTCTGGCGGTGAGCGGATATGAAGCTGCTACGGTTCGTACTCCCTGGGGGCCATGTGGATTCATTATTCCCTGGAACTTCCCACTGCTACTGATCGGCTGGAATATCGCCCCCGCCTTGGCGGCAGGCAACACGGTCGTGATAAAGCCTGCAGAAGACACTTCCCTTTCGGCGCTGTATTTGGCCAAGCTCTCGCAAGAGGCGGGCATCCCCGCTGGGGTCTTTAATGTCGTTACGGGCAATGGTGCCAGTGCGGGAGCCGCTCTAGCAGCTCACCCAGGCCTAAAGCGGTTGGCCTTTACAGGGTCAACGGAAGTCGGACGGAATGTAGCCGCCGTCTGTGGAAAAAACCTGGTCCCCGCCAAATTGGAACTAGGTGGAAAAGGTGCGGCAGTCGTGTTTGACGACGTGGATATCGAAGCCACTGCCGAAAAACTTGTCGGTGCAATAACCTTCCATTCTGGCCAAGTCTGCTGTGATGCGACGCGTTGGCTTGTGCACAAGCCGATTTATGATCGGTTCGTGGATTGCTGCGTGGATCGATTGCGGCAGACAAAAATTGGTTACCAGCTCGATGAAGCAACTCAAATGGGACCCGTGGTGAGTTCCAAACAGAAAGAACGCATCCTAGGTTACTTGCAGAAGGCTGTTTCCACAGGAGCCGAGGCTGTCCTCAAGGGAGGTGAGGCATCCGTAGATGGGAAAAATGGCTTCTACGTCGATCCTGCCCTTTTGGCCGGAACTCTAGACAATGTTGCAGCGCAGGAAGAGATTTTTGGCCCGGTTGCCTTTCTAGCACCCTTCACCGACGAAGCTCAAGCAATCGCCATGGCGAATGAAACTGTCTATGGCTTGGCCAATAGTGTCTGGACTACCGATTTGACGCGTGCCCAACGAGTGGCCCAGCAGATGATCGCTGGCAATAGCTGGATCAATGCCCACAACCTGTTTCCTCACGGGGTTCCATACGGCGGCGTGAATGCCAGTGGGATGGGTGGAGGCGTGCTTTCTGTGGAGACTTTTCTGGAGTACCAGAGGTCTTGCTCTATTGTGCGGCCACTTTAGAGTGATCTTACCAACTTTACTATGAAATGATGCGATGCAACATATCTTGACCTCTACGATGGTGTTTCTAGTTGTCTCATTAGCTGGACAGTTTACGACCGCAGCAGAAGTTGCCACCGTAGCACCTCCTCAGTCAGTCATTGAGAAACCATCCAATCCCCTCCAAGATTATCTGGCCAAAGAGGATTCCAGCTATCAATGGCACAAAGTACGTGAAGGCGAATTTGCCGGAGTGAAATACGTTGAATTAATTCTCACCTCGCAAACCTGGCACGAGATTGTGTGGAAACATCGACTATTCATTATCAAGCCCAACGAAGTATCAGAAGTTAAACAAGCACTTCTGATCGTAGCGGGTGGCAAGTGGAAAGAGGAATTTTCTGACCCTTCTTACGAGGGGTCGCTACCCAAGGAAGCGATTCTGTTTGCGACTTTGGCAGAGCAGCTGGAGTCTCCAATTGCGGTGCTACTTCAAGTTCCTCAACAACCGATCTTTGAAGGTATGGTAGAAGATGAAATCATCTCTTATACGTTTGAACAATACCTTGATACGGGCGATCCTGAGTGGCCCTTGCTCTTACCCATGGTGAAGAGTGCTGTACGTGGAATGGATGCCGTTCAAGTATTCTGTAGAGACCAATGGGACCTCTCTATCAAATCATTCACGGTTACGGGAGGGTCCAAGCGAGGTTGGACCACTTGGCTGACAGGAGCTACCGACCCACGTGTGACAGCTATCGCTCCGATAGTAATCGATATGCTCAATCTGAAACTCCAGATGGAACACCAGCAAGAAGCCTATGGAGAATTATCAACACAAATTCACGACTACACTGACCGGAATATCCCAGCACGAATGGACAGTGTCGCTGGTGAAGCGCTCCTGCGAATTGTCGATCCGCTGGCATACCGAGATTCGCTACAACAACCTAAGCTGATTATTCTCGGCACGAATGATCCCTATTGGACACTCGATTCACTCAACTTGTACTGGTCCCAACTCCTAGGTCCAAAGTACATCCTTTACGTGCCTAACAATGGCCATGGAATCATAGACTTCCCACGGGTATTAGGGGGAGTATCCGCTTTGCACGAGCAAGCCAAAGAAGGTGACAAGCTGCCCGAATTGTCCTGGTCCTTTAAGAAGCGGGGCGACAAAGTGGTCCTTTCTATCAAGTCTGACACTCTCCCTACCCAATGCCATGTTTGGAGTGCCAACTCGAAGACTAGGGATTTTCGCGAGGCATCGTGGACTGCCACAGAAGTTTCTCGTGGAGGTGAGGGCTATACGTATGAGGCACCGATTCCCGAAAAAGGGTTTAAGGCCTTCTTCGGAGAAGTTCAGTATGCTCGCGAACAATTGCCACTCTATCTTTCGACGAACGTACACATCTTTCCTCCTCAGATAATGACTCCACAGCACAAATGACGACTAACTTCGGGCAACTCTGAAACGAATAGGATCACTGGAGGTTATTGCTAAACACAATACAGCTCTATTCTGCCGGACAAAGTGCGTCAGAAGCCTTTGATTGAATCAAACTTCTGCTGAGACTGTCGCCAACTTAGTTTCGCTTTCGCCAGTAACCCAGATATCCTCAAGTTGACAACTATAGATTAGTCTCCAGGTGGGAGCAAGTTCTATCACTCTCGGATAAAATGATGCCTCTATGCAATAATTTATTTGGAATGAGGATTCCACTAAGAAGTCGACAGGCCCCACTCCATCCGTACTATTTTGTGCTTTCCAAAATCGTTCAGGCGAAGCACTGAGACTTAAGGAAGCGATCAGAAGTCTCCAAAGGGCAACGAGAGTAAATTGTCGGCAATGGTAGCCTTGAATTACTTAACGAGCTACCGGGCTACGTCTAGCAGGCGGAAGTGATAGTACATAGTCGTCCCTGAAAAACCTTGGAAGTCCTTGAATTGTGGGGATGCAACGGCGTTTTGCTGGCGCTAAAATTTGCCAGGTTTTGATCCGTTGGTCCCCGAAAGCTGGCAAAAAATGAAGCCCAAGACGCCGACTCCGCAGCGTGAACTCTTTGGCGCGCACCTGAGCGAACTTCTCAATCCGGAGCATCCCCTTTACCTCCTTGCCGACCGGATTGACTGGCGGCAGTTCGACCTGGCCATCGATGCCTGCTACGCCGACGAACTGGGTCGGCCAGGGGTGAACACCCGCCTGATGGTCGGCCTGATGTACCTCAAGTACACATTCAGCGAAAGTGACGAATCGGTAGTGGCCCGGTGGGTGGAAAACCCATATTGGCAGTACTTCTGTGGGTTGCAGTACATGCAGCACGAGCTGCCCATCGATTCGTCCATGATGAGCAAGTGGCGAAAGCGAGTGGGAGCCGAGCGTCTCGAAACACTTCTGGAAGCAACGATCCACACTGCGTTGGCGATGAAAGCGCTCAAGCCCCAAGAACTCCAGCGAGTGAACGTCGACACGACTGTCCAGGAGAAGGCAATTGCCTTTCCGACCGATGCCCGGCTGTACCACAAGATGCGGATTGCTTTGGTGCGGCACGCCAAAGCGCTCGGAATCCCTTTGCGTCAAAGCTACCAATTCGTGGGGAAGAAGACGCTGTTTTGGCAGCATCGGTACGCTCATGCCAGGCAGATGAGGCGGGCGGCGAAGATGAACCGCAAGCTGAAAACGCTCCTGGGTCGGGTGGTGCGAGATATCGAGCGGAAGGCCCGTAAGTTTCGGGGAAAGATTGCCGACGAACCGTTGCGCGAGTTGTTGGCACTGGCGCAGCGTCTGCTTGCCCAAGAGCGTAACAGCAAGAACAAAATCTACAGTGTGCACGCTCCGGAAGTGGAGTGCATCGCCAAGGGTAAGGCGCACAAGCGTTACGAGTTCGGCTGCAAAGCGAGTGTTGCGACTACCAGCAAGAACAATTGGATTGTCGGCGCGCAGGCCCTGCACGGCAATCCGTATGATGGACATACGTTGGCCGGGGCGATCGAGCAGATCGAACGGCTCACGGCTAAAACACCCCAGGATGTGATGGTCGACCAGGGTTATCGAGGTCACGGTTACAAAGGAGAAGCGACGGTGCATGTCGTGCACACAATTCCCAAGGAGGCAACACACGCGGTGCGGCGGATGCTCAAGCGTCGCGCGGCGGTCGAACCGACGATCGGTCACTTGAAGAGTGATAACCGGCTGAGTCGCAACCATCTGACTGGCACAGCAGGCGACCAAATCAACGTGCTGTTGGCCGCCGCAGGATACAATCTGCGTAAGCTGCTGCGCTGGATCGTTTTTTCGCCCGTTTTGCGGCTCTTGAACCGGCTGGAATCGCTGCTGAACTTCAAATCGGCCCTCCAACGCCGTCTGCTGAGCCCATAATTAACAGGAGCAAGTCGACGGAATTTACCACGACTCGGCCGAAAGAGAATTTATCAGGGACGGCTAGCTAGGCAGCTCAAGATGAGTGAATCACTTGTCTATCAACTAATTGAACAAGGCCGTTTAGCTAGTCACCGAATCGGGAATGGACGAGGTCGAATACGCATTTCGGAGAAAGACTTACTCGACTATCTGTCTGGCTGTCGAGAAGAAAAGTTGATCGTACCTCGGAGAATAAAGCAAAGGCGCAGGCTGGAGTATCTGGGATTGTAAAGCATCCACACGAGCGAGCCGAAAGGCTTGCAGAATGCCCCAGTCAGTGCCAGCTGACTGGGGCTATTGTAATTAAACAACAGGGCCAATATTGGTTAGTGGAGTTTACTGGGAATATTGCATCCTGAGGCGCGGCAAGCTTGGAGCAACAGATGTTCTGGATTGTGGGAGAGGTGTTGATAAACCCTTGCGAGCGTCGATGGATCTTTGTGCCCCATCAAGATTGCAACTGTGAGGGCATCGACGCCACGCTTTAAGGCATTGGTCGCCCATGTATGACGGAGGGTATATAGTGAGAAGCTCGGGACTAAGAGTCGAGCCCGACGCTGGATAAACTTTCGCTTTGCTTCGCAATTCAATTCTGCGATTGTTTTTTGAATTCGCTTTCCTTTAGACATTCGATAGTCGGCAAGGGAAGATGCCATATCTTCAATCTCCTGGCGACTCGGTTGAAAACCTTCTTTTTCAAGCATCTCCTTTCCGAGCCGAACGCGTATCCTGTCACAGGCGCACCCGACTGAATCCTTGTTCCATGGCTTCGCTTGACTATTGCGAAATAATGGGCCAGCTGAGAATTGTGCCATTTGTTCTTCGGTAATCGTGCGGGCTGTATCAGTCAGATACACGATTCGCGGCATAGCATTACCTTTGGCTTCGGGTGGCCGAAACACCCAACGTGAGTTAGCGAGATCAACGTGGTCGGCAGTCACCATCAGGCACTCTTGAGGCCGACAGCCGGTTTCCCAGACAATTCTGAGCAGCGACACTAAATTCTGGTCCGGCGCCAGATCAATCAATTGTTCAAATTGTTCGGGGGAAATGATTTGGTCTTTTGGTTCCGCACTAGGTGCAGAGAGCGAGGCAATTGGATTCCTGTCCAGGTAGCCCTGCTCTACTGTCCAACACAGGCATCTCTTCACAGATCGGATCTTGTTGCGCTTGGTAGCTTTAGCGTGGTTGGGGTTCTCATCGGCCCATTCCTGAACCTGATAAGGCTTGAGATCCGCTGCTTGCAGTTCGAGGTGACGAGAGATGAAGTCGCGGAGTCGTCCCTTGTACCACTGGTATGTGGCCTCAGGGCTCTTGCCATAAACTAGAGAGCGAAGATACTTGTCGGCTATATCGGCTAGAGAGAGAGAAGCTACCTTTAGCTTCTTCGGCTGTCCCATGAGCTTATAGTACAACTCATATGCCGCGGGCTTGTCGGAGCCAAGATGATGCTGGACACCATCGACAGTGACGTACCAAGCACGTCTGGATTTACGATACCAAGGTTGTGGACGACGAGCCATGAAAGAACCCTCCAGCTACGAGTGATAAAACCACACGAGCGAGCCGAAGGGTTCACAAGGAAATGGTCAGTGCCAGCCGACCAGGACCTCATCAACTAATTATCGCAGGAACTTCGTTCCGGTCCAGAATACCGTGCCTAAATCTGTGCCACATTGAAATGAGAATCAACGAAGAGCGTAAAACCGCTTGTTTCAAAGCACGCCCGGCAGGACTCGAACCTGCAACCCCTGGTTCCGAAGACCAGTGCTCTATCCAATTGAGCTACGGACGCGTATCTAATCAGTGCAGCATAGAATCTTCGCTGCCTCAATACAAGTTGGCTGTGTGCCGCGGTGCGGCACGGCTTCCGGCGCTTATTTCTAGGCCAGCCAGCCCATGAAGGTTAGCAGGGCCATCACTCCCACCATGAATACGATGACCCAGAGCCCAAAGCGAATGGCGTGGTTCAGGATGGGTGAGATTTCTTCGTGACGAGTGGCGGCGCAGACTAAGCTGACGCTCACTATCAGAGGGACCGCGTACCAAAGATTTACCACCGCTAACAGGGGCGTCATGGAAAGTATTGACGATTCGATCATGGGCTGGGCGACTCGGGATCAGGGTTTTCTTTCTTCTGTGGCTTGAGAATCAATGGTCCGGACACGGCATCGCAAATCACGAGGACATTCAGCAGGCCTGCGATCATGGTGTAGACTGTGCCAATCTCAAAAAGGGGATGGTATTCGACCGTCCACTTGGCGAGTTCGTTGGGCTGAGTTGTCATGTGGCCCGAGTCGTCCTTCCATTCCACTGGCCCGTTTCTCGGGGGTGCCATGAAATTGCTGCCAAATAGCAAAGGCTCGTTATTGAGCATGCGATGGCGTTGAATTAGCATCGGGGTGGCCGGCAGACCGACGCCCAGTTGGCAGAAGTATTGCCAACGGAATTGCTGCTCCCAGGGGACCGCCGCGTAAACCACTTTTCCGCCGCCAAGGTAGAGACCATAGGCGAACGTGCCGAGGATGCAAATGAAAAACAGGAGTCCTTTGCCGGTGCGCCCCTGGTAGAGGTGGCCGAGTCCGGGAATCGCCCAGGCCAGGATGCCAGCAATCCAGGGCTCTTTCAGATCGATTACGATCGCATCTTCGGGAGTGTCGGAACCCGCGGCATTGGGTATGCGTGTCTTTGCCATTGAACTAAGGAACTCGGGAAAGTTGTCTGCTTGTAGTAACTGACTTAAACTGCTTGAAAGAAGACCCTATTCTAGGATCTAAAGCGATGAAAACCCAGGTCAGAACTTAAGAAAGCCGATGTGATAATTGCTTCTCGGTAGGGAATTCGTCGTGCAGAGGGGAATCTTGGTAAAACGCCCCTTTATTTCAGTGCCAGCACAATGGCTATGATAATTGCGACAACAACAAGGAACCCTATCAGCACTCGCCAATTCGGCTTTTTCGCGCCTGCGATGGGACCACTGTGCAAGCGCTGGGTAAGGTTGGGACTCACGTTCTCAAGCAGACTGGTGTCGGCGTGTTTGTGCTGAGTTATCTCCTTGAGTGACGATGAATCTACATTACCCGCGAGCAATTGCTCCAGGGCGTCGGCAAGTAGTGCAGCATTCTCAGGTCGATCTTCCGGTTTCTTTTCCAGCATTGCATCGACTAGATCTGAAAACTCGCTGGGAAAACCCGGTACAAGTACTTCCAACCGAGGGGGTACACTTTCGAGATGCTGATCAAAGATTTCGACAAAAGTTGATCCATCAAAGGGGACACGACCGGCAACCATTTCAAACATGATGCAGCCTAAGGCATAAATATCTAAGCGGCCATCAATGTGTTCTTCGGCTGTGATTTGCTCGGGAGGCATGTAGCGCCAGGTCCCCACGGTTTGGCCCGAGGTCGTAAGTCGCGAGTTGTTTAGATCCCGGGCCAAGCCCAAATCACCAAGCTTTACTAATCCATCTTCGGAGAGATAGAGATTTGCTGGCTTGAGATCGCGATGAACACAACCAATTTGATGAGCATGGCTTAGTGCCCGGCTGACCTGCAAACCAACCTCGGCAGCCTCACGCCAAGGTATGCTGACGCGGGCAACCAACACGTCTTTGAGTGTGCCACAGTCAACCAGTTCCATCGCACAGTAGATACTGTCCTCGTGAAGACCTGCATCGAACACATGCACGATGTTTTCATGGTCGAGTTTCTTGAGCAGGGCAATTTCGCGGACAAAGCGATTCTGCACCTCTGGCTCCAACTGCTTGGTGCCGTGCAAGAGCTTGATCGCGACCCGTTGGCCCGTATCCTGATGGGTCCCCTCGTAGACAGCTCCAAATCCCCCTTTGCCTAGGCATCGGCCAAGTGAGTAGGGGCCGACAAACTCCTCAGAGGTGGAGGCATTTTCTTTGCGTTTGGCATTTTGAGAGATCATTGGTAATCAACTCGCCGTTGGTGAATATGCCGCCTATTGCAGACAGGCATTCTAGCAGCAGTTAGGCAAGCCCCAACAGAGGGATGGAAGAAAATGTCGAATACCCAGTGAACAATGACTAATTTGCTACTCGTACTGCCCTAGATTAGGCTAGTACTATGGGTACCAAATGGGCGGAAATAGAGTCCTCTGAAGAACTGGCGCGAGATTTTGCGCGGAGAGTGCTGACTGAGCGGATGACTGTCGTAGAGTCGCTGTTGCCGCTGGCGGCACATCACTATCGCGAAGACACCGAACATGTCCACCAGTTGCGGGTCGGTTGCCGCCGAGCTTCTGCAGCTTTACGGGCATTTGAGCCGCTTTTCTCAGCTAAGCCCAAGTCTCTGAGGAAGTGGCTCAAGAAGATTCGCAACGCAGCAGGACCAGCCCGGGACATTGACGTGCTGCTGGAGCGATTTTACTCCGAGGACCCTCAGGACTCGGTGACAGCCTATGCCTGCGAGCGTCTCGAATACGAACGGCATGAGGTGCAGGACAAGCTCGTCCAAGTGGCGTCCAAGGCCTCGCGAGGCAAGTTGGTCGAGAGCGTAGAAAAGTGCCTGCGCTTCCTGGCGGTGATTCCTGATTCCAGTGGGGAGATCGATTGTCGTGAAATGGGGAGCGTAGCAATGCGCGTGGCAAGCAATGCTTTTTTGCCCCTTGCGGATCTTGCCAATCCGACACTCACCGAGTTGCATCAACTGCGGATCACGGGCAAACGACTGCGATATTCCATAGAGATCTTTCACGACGCATTCCCAAATGAGTTGCGCAACGATGTGTATCCGGTCATTACAAATCTGCAAGATCGGCTTGGTGAGATCAACGATCGCGCAACTGCCCAAGTTCTGTTTCAATCGTGGCTCGCACCCATGGAAGCAAGTGCCCTGGCAGCCGACCTGGCACGCCGTATCGTATCAGAGCATGAACAGGCGATGCAGCTCAATAAGCGATTCTCGAAATGGTGGACAGAGAAGCGGGTAGCGAAGCTGGAGAAGCAGCTGGAAAAGTTCAGCGAAGAGGACGATACCCTCCGCTAAGCCGCAAGCGCCTTGCAGCTCAGCGGGACTTCCACCATATGCCAAGCGTTGCCAGGAACAGAATCCATTCCGTGGCGAAAAAATACCAAGTGGGGTTCGTGATTCCGCCGTACAGTAGCAAGCTGATCGTGCGCATCATGGCAAGGCTGGCATGAACAATCAGACACGTTAGCAGTGAAGCGGACACAAAGTCTGGACGCACCAGCGGTAATAGAAACACTATCCCTAGCGCAAGTTGTAAGCCGCCGTAGACCGTGAAGTACTCGCTTTGGCCGGAACCGGGGCGGAGGTCAAAGCCGATTGATGTAGCAGTCTTAGCGGGCTGTAGTGAGCACCAAGCAGAAAGCAGAAGGTAGAGAATGCCGACGATAGCGAGGTAGATGCGTGCCATTTGGGAGTTGCCGGTTGTTATGTGCTGGGCTTTGGTCAATTATTAGAAAACCCCGACAGGAGAACGAATCTCCCGCCGGGGTTTTTGGGTTGTCAAAGGTATTGAGGAGAAGTTGAGCTAGTCGGGGTCGAGGACGACCCGGCTCGCTACTAACGACTTTCTCAATACATGTCGTCCATGCCGGGGCCGGCTGCGGCCTTCTTGTCCTTCTTGGGAGCCTCGGCAATCAAGGCATCCGAGGTTAGGAGCAAGGTCGAGACGCTGGCTGCGTTTTGCAGTGCGGTCCGGGTTACCTTGGTGGGGTCGATGACTCCGGCTTTGACCATGTCTTCGTAAACATCGGTCGCGGCGTTGTAGCCATTATTCCCCTTGGCTTCGGAAACCTTCTCGCAGACGATCCCACCATCTTGGCCGGCATTGGCTGCAATCGCAGTTAGCGGAGCACGGCAGGCACGCAGGACAATGTTGTAACCAACCTTTTGGTCGTGGCTAATATCACCGGGCTTCACCGAAGTGCTGGCCCGAAGGATTGCAACGCCACCACCGGGGAGAATGCCTTCTTCCACTGCAGCGCGGGTGGCGTGCAGGGCGTCTTCGACGCGGGCTTTCTTCTCTTTCATTTCGCTCTCGGTTGCGGCACCGACGTTGACCTTGGCCACGCCGCCGGCGAGTTTCGCCAGACGCTCTTCGAGCTTTTCCTTGTCGTAGTCACTGGAAGTATTGTCGATCTCACGGCGGATCTGCTCGATCCGGCCCTTGATCGCATCGCTCTTGCCAGCACCTTCGATCAGCGTGGTGTTGTCCTTGCCGACGATGACCTTCTTGGCACGACCGAGTTCCTTGAGGCCGATGCCTTCGAGCTTGATGCCCAGGTCTTCGAAGATTGCCTGACCACCGGTGAGGATAGCAATGTCTTCGAGCATCGCCTTGCGACGATCGCCGAAGCCAGGAGCTTTCACTGCACACACGTTGAACGTGCCACGCAAGCGGTTGATGACCAAGGTCGCGAGGGCTTCCCCTTCGATGTCTTCGGCGACGATCAACAACGGCTTGCCACTGTTGACGACGGCTTCAAGACAAGGAACCAAGTCCTTGACGTTGGTGATTTTCTTTTCGTGAACGAGCACGTAACAATCTTCCAGCACACACTCCATGCTGGCAGTATCGGTCACGAAGTATGGGGAGAGATAGCCACGGTCGAACTGCATGCCCTCGACCCATTCGACTTCGGTGGCGAGGCTCTTGCCTTCGTCGACGGTGATGACGCCGTCTTTGCCGACCTTTTCCATGGCCTTGGCGAGCATGTCGCCGATCTCGCGATCACCATTGGAGGCAACCGTACCGACCTGGGCCATTTCTTCGGAAGTCTTAATTTTGACGGCCATCTTCTTGAGTTCGGCGGTGATATCTTCGACCGCTTTCTCGATACCCTGCTTCATCTGCACGGGATTCACACCAGCCACAACAGCCTTGAGACCTTCGTTGAAAATGGCTTCGGCGAGAACGGTCGCGGTGGTAGTGCCATCGCCGGCGACATCACTCGTCTTGCTGGCGACTTCCTTGACCATTTGGGCACCCATGTTTTCGTAGGTATCCTCAAGTTCCACTTCCTTAGCAACGGTCACACCGTCTTTGGTGACGGTCGGTGATCCGAAGGATTTTTGAAGGATGACGTTGCGACCTTTAGGGCCGAGAGTAATTTTGACCGCGCGGGCCAGTTTGCCGACGCCGCGACGCATGGCATCGCGGGCTTCTTGATCAAAGGCGATCATTTTGGCCATGGTATGTTTCCTTTGTTTGTAGGTTGGTAGTTTGTTAGCCGCGACCAAACTTGGTCGCAGGGTCCCGGCGATCAAGTCTGATCGCGGTTAGGGTCAATGGGTTGGTCAGTCGATGACCGCGAGGATGTCGCTTTCGCTCATGAGGAGGAATTCCTCGTCGTCGATCGAGATGGTCTCGGGGGCGTAGCTGGTGAACAACACGCGGTCCCCTTTCTTGACTTGCATTTCGCCGCGACTGCCGTCGTCGAGCAACTTGCCCGTACCGATGGCGATAATGGTGCCGCGGGAAGGTTTGTCCTTGGCGCTGTCAGGAAGATAGATGCCGCCGCCTGTGACTTCCTGGGATTCATCACGGGAGACGACGACCTTGTCGCCGAGGGGTTGCAGGGTGACTTTGCTCTTCTTCTTGGTGGCGGTTGCTGCCATGTTGAAAGTACTCCGGTTTGTGAATTGAATAGTTGGAAAGTTGGTTGTATTGATTTCTAAAACCTGGGCGCAGAACGCCTCCTAAGGCTGCAGGTCGTAATTGCAACCAGCGCGCCAAAGCCAGTGTTTGTCGTAAGCGCTTATATATCAAAGCATTATGACAAAAGGCACTCTTGTCGCAGTCCTGCCATTTTTGGCGAAGTCTGCTTTGCGAGGCCGATTGAGGAGGTTTGCTGCTGCCATTTTGGCAGAAGCCTCGCCCCTCAATAATGCGGGGGCTTTTCGTGGGGAAGGTCTTCCCCCGTGCGATCGAGGAGCCCCTGTGCTAGGTTGGCCAACTTCGTTAACTCTCTTCGCTGACGCTCCAATTCGGCCTGCTGCAGAAGAATGACTTCGTTTAGTTCGTCAAGCTGCCGTTGCTGGAAGGTGAGTCTTTCTTCCAAGGTAACAAGCGTTGGGATTTTTTGTGAATCTTCAGCCATGGAGTTCAACGTAGGCTAGCGAGTATCGGTAAGCAAGGGTGCGATTTGACGGATTCCACCTCATACGGAGATAATCGATGTTAGGAGTCCTTTCTAGCCGTCGCCGGAAGGCGATGGTTGGTCGACCCCTTGCGCACCATCGCCTTTCGGCGACGGCTATTACAAAGATTAACTTCAACCTTCAGGAGGTTCATCATGGCTACGCAAACCGCCGAACAACTAACGAAGAAAAAATGCTTGCCCTGTGAAGGGGGCGTCGATCCCTATTCGCCAGACGAGGCGAAAGCCCAACTGTCCAATCACGAAGGTTGGTATCTCACTCACGAGGGTCAACGAATTCGCAAAGATTGGAAAGTGAAGAATTTTCTGGCAGGGATGGATTTCTTTCAGAAGTGCGCTGAGGTCGCTGAGGCAGATGGCCACCATCCCGACCTGCACATCGAAGGTTATCGCAACGTGTCGGTCGAGTTGTGGACCCATGCGATTGGAGGATTGTCAGAAAACGATTTTATTCTCGCGGCGAAGATAGACCAACTACCGATTGAATTAGCGAGCAAGTGACGATGCCCATGGAATCCTTTCCTGCTCTGATCGTTCGGCGTGAAGACAAGTCGGATGCAACGTTCGCGGTCGAGCAAATCACTCGCGCTGATTTGCCGGCCGGTGATGTCGTGATTGAAGTGGAGTATTCGTCGCTCAACTACAAAGACGCGCTCGCTTGCCACGCACATCCGGGAGTTGTGAGGCAGCTGCCGCACGTGCCGGGGATCGACTGTGCTGGGAAGGTCCTCGAATCGACCGTGGCAGATTTTTCGGTTGGTGACTCCGTTTTGGTCACAGGATATGATCTCGGCAGCGGCGCGTGGGGTGGCTACTCTGCTCAGGTTCGGGTACCGGCGGCGTGGGTCGTACCGATGCCGAAGTCGCTCACGCCTCGAACAGCGATGCTCTACGGTACGGCGGGGTTCACGGCTGCCCAGTGCGTGCACGCGATCCAACACCACGGCGTTGGTCTCAAGCGAGGGGAAGTAGTGGTTACTGGTGCCACAGGCGGAGTAGGTAGTATCGCGGTGGCTTTGCTGGCGAAGTTGGGATACCAGGTTGTCGCCGTCACAGGTAAACCGGAATTCAGCGAATTGCTGCAAGAACTGGGTGCCCAGCGAATCATTGGCCGAACGGAAGTTGACGACGAAAGCGAGAAACAACTGCTCCCCTCTCAATGGTCTGCCGCGGTGGATACGGTAGGAGGTAATACTCTGGCGACCCTGCTGCGATCGACTGCCTATCGGGGTTGCGTGGCTGCCTGCGGATTGGTTGGCGGGGACACTTTGCCGCTGACTGTCTATCCTTTCATTTTGCGGGGGGTGACGCTTTGCGGCATTGACTCAGCCAAATGTCCTCGAGAGCCCCGGATGGAAATCTGGGATCTACTCTCAGGAGAGTGGAATGTTGCAGAGAAGCTTGAGCCTCTGGCTCGGGAAGTATCTCTGAACGAGATTTCAACAGAAGTTGCGGCTATGCTCGCGGGGAAAAATCATGGGCGAATTCTCGTACGCCCGAGTGAGTGATTGACCACCCATAATAGCCGTCGGCGGAAGCCGATGGTGATTTCTTCTCTGCCGCGACCATCGGCTTCCGCCGACGGCTATTAGAACCTTGTGTTTTTTGAATGCTAGCACTCGATATTCTCGTCTTTACCACAAAATACGATTCGAATTACATTGGGCTCGACAGTTGCAAAATCGCAATTTGTAGGCGGCCCAGGATTCTTAAATCACACTGCACAGAAGGAGCTAGCAGATGCGTCACTTCGCTTCACCTTTCTCGTTTCTTGTCTTGGCACTCTTGACTGTTGGTCAATCGTTCGCTGAGACGCTCGATGTTCCCCTGTTGGATCCGAATTTGCCCTACTATCGCCCCGTAGAGAAACTCGCCGGCGAATTAAAGCTGGGGGGGTCGAATACGATGTCGCATGTCGCGAGTGGCTGGATCAATAGCTTCACTGAGTTGTATCCCGACGTGAATATTACGGTCGAGGTGAATGGTTCGCGCGAAGCCGTCGAGTCTGTACAAAAGGGCGATACGCATATCGGTCTCTTAAGTCGGACGATTTCTGCAGAGGAAGTCGAGTCTTTTCAGAATGAGCTCGGATACCCTCCTGTCGTACTCACACCATGCTTAGAACGGACAGCTATCTATGTCAATAAGAACAACCCGATCGAAGGCATGACGATCGCGCAACTAGACGCAGTCTTTGGTTCAGAGTGTAAGCGCGGTGCCAAAGGGCCTTGCCACACGTGGGGCCAGGTGGGTCTTACCGGAAAATGGGCCAAGATGCCGATCACCGTCCATGCACGCACGTTCGACACGGGATCGCAGGTCTTTATACAGGAAGCGGTGCTTTTAGGTGCTCCCATCCGTGAAGATATGATATCGCACAAATCGAACATCGAGATCGTTGATGCTGTGGCCAAGGATGAGGGGGGAGTAGGTTTTGGAGGTTTGTCGTATACAACTTCCGAAGTGAAAACCGTTCCGCTGGCCTTCACCGAAGGACAAGAGTTCGTCGCCATTGATTCCCCCGAAGCCGACATGGGAATGTACCCGCTCGTGCGACGTTTGCAATTGGTCGTGAAACACGATCCCAAGCAAGACATGAATCCAGTCGAACAAGAGTTCATTCGCTATGTGTTTAGCCGAATGGGCCAAGAGGATGTCCTCAAAGCAGGCTATCAAGCGATACCCGCCCGCCCAGCTCGAGTCGCGCTTGACGCGGTCGGACTGGGACTTTCTCGTTAGACACTTTTCCAAGAATACTAAACTCTATCAAACAATTTCAAATCATTTTCATGTGGGAAAGGATATCCATGAAAACAGTACAAAACGTATCTTGGACAGCTTGCAGTTCGCTCATGCTCTTGATCAGCGGCGAAGCAAGTGGCGTCGATACCAATCGCTTGTCGACCCATTCGCAATCTGCTCCATCGTGGACCAGCTCCATGAATAGTGCCTACAGCAATCCAGCCTATGGCTACGGTTCAGCTGCTATCGATCGTGATCGAACGGGCAGCATTACGCAGCCTCAGTGGAATGACCCAACGCGTCCTTCGTTTGATCCGCGACTGGCGCAACCACTAGACCCGATGTTCAATCCCAATCCCTATACCCCTTCGACGCCGCAGAAATGGCGACTGGGGATCTATCCAGAAAATTCAACCACCGGTGTCGTCGTCCGCGAAGTGATCCGCGGATCGGCAGCAGAACGGGCTGGATTAGAAGTGAACGATCGTGTGATCTCGATTCACGGCTACCAAGTGGGCTATGTCAATGGTGTGCTTTACGACATTGGTCAGGAACTAGAACGCCATGCTGATAGCAATGGCTGGGCGCAGATGCTCGTGCAGGATGGTCGCAACGGTAAGCTGATGAACTTGCCGATTAAACTTGATGGGCGAAATGAAGTGCTATCTGGCACGATTACCTACAATGATCGATCCTCCTTGCCGATCGATGCGGTTGCTGTGGTCGAGTTGCGAGAGGTAGTCCGCAGCGATATTCGGCCAATCACGATTGCGAAGCAGACCATTTCTGGAATTCGAACCGCACCAATTCAGTTCACCATCGACTACGATGGAACCCAGATCGACCCGCGTCGCAATTATGTACTCCATGCCTATATCGAATCACGAGGCAGCCAAATCTATCGAACGCGGAGTGATATGCCCGTCCTTGGTTCGAACCCAAGTAACAACGTACGACTTTTAGTTGAGTCCTCCTCGTATCCTGGTGGAATTAATACTCCCAGTCGTCAAGAACAATTGGCGCAGATTTCGCGATGGTTCCGCCAGTATCTGGGTCGCGAACCGCGGGCTCAAGAACTCTATGTGTGGGAAGCCCACCTGGCCCGTGGCGGCACACTTGCCGATGCCCAATTACAGATCTTGAGTACACCTGAATTCTACTATCAATCGCAAGCAAACGATGCTGAGTACGTCCGCCGAATGTTTGAAATGGTGACAAATCGAGAGCCTTCGCAGCAGGAAGTCTCCCAGTGGCTAGGCCGGCTGAACTACTACAATCGCATGCGACCAGATGTTGCTCGAGAATTCCTAGCCTCAGCAGCGACTGCCAATGCGAACCCGTCGGTTCGCTTTTGATCAAAGCAATCGAAATTGTTTAACGATCAAAAAACTTGCGGAACATGTAGCCTGTGAGCTGCCGGCCGGCGCGCGCGATGGAGGTGGTCAGTGGGATGTTTTTCGGACAGACGGCTACGCAGTTTTGGGCGTTGCCGCAGACTTGTAGACCCCCGGTAGAAGACAAAGATTCGGGCCGTTCGTCGGAGTAAATGTTCTCGAAGCGACTCAGCAATACCCGCGTCGAGTTGTTAGAACGAGACAAATCAGTGCAAGCACTATCCCGCTTGGTTCTGGCACGGCAGATAATCCTGCCGCCAGTAGTCCTGAGTCGCCGTAATTCGCTCTCCAGGCCACCAGGTCCGAAGCGCTCAAAGGACTTGGCGAGCCGCCCCGTTGCCACATGAGAAAGTCTCGTCCGTCCACGTCGCCGTCGAAATCGAAGTCACCCTCAAGCGCACTGATTAGGGCCACGTCGTTGCCATCACCGGCGGTGTAATCGATAAACAGATTGGTGCTGCCGTAGTTACCGACAAATGCACCCTGGCTCAATCCCGCGAACATGCCGGACAACGTTCCGTCGACGTTGACAATCTCGAAAGAGAGCCCCGGGCTGAGAGCAAAGCCGTTGATGAGAGACACGTCGAGCGCGCCTCCAAGATCCGCATCCCCGCTGACCAACAACTGGTCGAAGTCTGTGCCAGGCGAGAGTCCTCCGATTTCGATTTCCAAATCAGCCGCGTCGCTAAAGACCAGATCGCCGCCGAAGGCCATCAGCCCCGGGCTGTTGCCGGGCTTGAGGTCGCCTTCCATGATGACGGTTCCCAAGCCGCCGTCGCCGTTGCCGCTGTAACTGCCAAAGTAGACGGTAAAGCTATTGGCATTGGTGCGGATGGTGCCGTTGTTGACGACATCGTCGAAGAAAGTAGTCGTTCCGCCGGAGGAGCTGATCACCCCGCCGGCGTTATTAGTAACGTCGCCTAGGACGTTGGCCGTACCGCTGAAGGCCATCGTACCGTCGTTGGTGGTGCCGCCATCGGCGCGAAGGGACCCGTTGCCGACGACCAGGCCGCCCGCATCGTTGGTGAAGTCACTGGTGAAGTGGACCTGGCCGCCGAGCAGCGTGACCTGGCCTGCGTTGGAATTATTTGATCCGGTAAACCGCATCCGCTCACCGGCGATGGTCTCGACCTCGCCGCCGGCGCTGTTGACCAGCCCGACGATCAGCGTGCCGTCGCCATACAAAACCCCACTATTGGCCAGCGAGACATCGGTGATGTCCAGGTTTGAGCTTTGAAAAAGCGACAACGTCGAAACGTCCGAATAGTCGGTGTGAATGACACTACCGGCCAGCGAGCCGCTCACGGCGTTGATGGAAGCGTATTCCGCCAGGGACGTTTGTCCGAACTCGAACCGCCCGCCATCGAGATTGACCGTTCCAGCCGACCAGATCCGCGTCGTTCCGCCAACGGTCACCAGCCCGTTGTCCAGGATATTCAGGGTTCCACTTTGGCCCTCGGAGGTTTCCCGCCCCCCCACTGTCAAGTTTTGGGAGCTATTCCACTGCGAGCCAGACCCGGTAATGGTGGCAACACCTGTCTCAAAATACCCGATGAAGCTTTTACCTAGGCCAGTGACATTGACGACACCACCATCCTCCACGTTCAAGAACCCTGTTCCTTGTTCTCCCAAAACAAAATACTTCATATCCAACCGCGAACCAGTGCCGGTCACGTTGACCCATCCGGACGCAAGTGAATCTTCGCCAACATATACATCGCTCCTCGTGGCCACTCCGCCATTCCGCACGTTCAGAGTTCCAAAGCCATCTCCAGCGCCGACATAAAGATCTCTAATACCATCAAGCCGTGATCCACTCCCGTCAACGGTGAGGTAACCATTACTGGCGCCTTTTTCGCCAATATATGTGTTCCCCCCGTTCACCACACCACCATTCTCGATGTTCAGCGAGCCTTGGCCTTCTTCTGCAATATAAAGTTCAGAAGGATTATTCCATTGAGAGCCTGTTCCCGTTACGGTGACGACGCCCTTGGAACCAAATCCACTGGCGATTCTCCCGAGCCAACTTCTAACGTAACCGCCATTTTCGATATTCACCGTGCCGTTACCCTCCAGGCCAATGTGGAGTTCGCCCACGCTTGGAATATTCCACTGCGAGCCATTGCCAGTCACGGTGGCGATGCCTGTCGAACTCCCATTACGGCCGATGAGGGATGTTCCACTGGTGACCACGCCGCCATTAGCGATGTGCATTTCACCAGTGCCGCTGGTTCCCAGAAATAGATCGGAGGTGTTCAGTTTTGATCCGGCGCCGTCAACGTTGACGACCCCTACATTAGTAGACCCGACCGACACGCGATTACCGGAAGTGACTTCGCCGCCATCGAGAATGTTGAGCGTTCCGTTACCAGACAGGCCAACGTAGGTGTAATAAAACATGCTGTACTGCGACCCTGCACCTGAAACGGTAACGATTCCCGTGGATCCCCCAGATTTGCCAATTTCCCCGAAATTGCCAGTAGCCACGCCGCCGTCCGTGATGTCAAGCATCCCGTCTCCTTGCCCTCCCACGGTCAAGTTCCGTGTGTTGTTCCATCGCGAAAACGGCCCAGACACCGTTGCGGCTCCGACCGAGCCCGCTTCCTGTCCGACGTAGCTGTCCCACGCCGAAACGACACCCCCGGCCTCAACGCTGAGGGTACCCGTGCCATGGTAACCGACGCTCAATACCGAGCCTGTCATGTTCCACCGCGAGCCGCTTCCGCTCACGGAAACCGCGCCGGTTGAGTTTGCGAGACTGCCGATATAGGCTCGGTTGGAGTTCACGATTGCTCCGTCTTCTATGTTGAGGGTACCCTGACCCGCTTCGCCGACGGAGAATTTTTCGCCATTGTTATCCCACAGCGAGCCCGCGCCACTGACAGTCACGGTGCCGATCGAATTCGCGAGGTTCCCGATCCGGACATCGTTATTGACGACCATGCCGCCGGAAAGGACGTTCAAAGTCCCGTTGCCCGACTCGCCGACAAATAGTGCCCTGCCGTTGGTCCATTGCGAACCGGCACCGGTCACGGTGACCATGCCCGTCGAACTGGCACCACGACCGATGTAGCCGAATTGATTGCTGACGATTCCGGCATCCTCCACGTTCAGCGTCCCATCGCCGTTATAGCCCACCGACAGGTCGCCCGAATGGTTCCACTGCGAACCAGAGCCGTTTACGGTAGCGACACCCGTGGAATTGGAGACCCGGCCGATGCTGCCCTCCACATTGCTGACCACACCACCGGCCAGGATGTTCAACGTGCCGCCGCCCGATTCGCCCACATACAGATCTTGCGAGCTATTCCATTGCGAACCGATGCCGGTCACGGTGGCCAGTCCCGTCGAACCGGCGTTGCGACCAATGTAGCCAAACTGATTGCTCACGATTCCGGCAGCTTCCACGGTGAGCGTGCCATTGCCGCTTTTGCCCACAGTCAGATCGCCCGAATTATTCCATTGTGAGCCGAGGCCGTTAACCGTCGACAGACCTGTTGATGTTGGGGAATCGCCGATCCTGCCCTCCTCATTGCTGACCACACCACCGGCCAGGATGTTCAGCATACCCTCGCCGTCAAAACCCACGGAGAGAGTGCTCGTCACATTCCACTGCGAGGCGGTGCCGGTCACGGTCGTCATGCCTGTCCCATTGAGAAGGCCGAGGAAGCCTTGGCCACTGCTGACCAGGCCGCCGTCCTCCACCAGGAGCGAGCTGGCACCACCCTGGCCAATCGCCAGGTAGATCGCGTTGTTCCATTGCGAACCCGCGCCGGTAACCGTGGCAACACCATTCGATCCGTAATGCCCGATGTATCCGATGCTGGCATTGTTGATTATCGCGCCGGACTGCACGTTGAGCGTACCTTCAACATCGAATCCCAACCCGTCGATCGTCAGCAAGGATCCGGCCGCATGGGAACCGTCGAGCGTCAAGGTCGCCCCACCGAGAATTTGCGCACCTCCTATACTGTGCAAATGAAGACCCGCAGCGGTAAGCGTTGTGCCCACACCGGAAACTGAGAAATCAGAATAACTCCCCAGACCATTGATCGTGAGTTCGTACTGAGTTGAAGGGTTCGCGGAATCGTTCTGAAGGAATGTTATGTGGCCCTGATCGATGTCCAGAACCTTGATGGCTGGTGTGCTGGCGGCGGTATTCGCGTTCCACCAGACCTCGTAAGTGGCTGCCTGATCGAAATGGGCCGTATCGGTCGCGGCGGGCGCGACGGCGCCGAGCCAGTTGCCGGCGTCGTCGAACCAAGGGTCCGGCGTGCCGGTGATGTTGTCCCATTCGACGGCCTGGGATGACGGCGAGCCGAGAAATACTGCTGCACAAATCAACAGGGTGAAAAGTTGAGTGATTATCGTGGCTCCTGGCAAACAAGACCAAAGAAGCACGGAAACAGGACGTGTTTGAATCGAACCAGAGTGCTGCATCGTGATTTACTCTACAATTTGTGAATAATGACCGTAGTTGTTTGGGTTTTAGCACCGCCGCAACCCGACATTCCCTCTGAGTACTAATTTCCGAAACTTCCTCGCCATTAACAGCAAAACCAAAAGATTTCTGAGATTGCCGGTAAATCACTCAGAAAAAGCTAGCCAACCAGCAATACCCTACGAGTCGGCGCGGGTCCAGGTCCGACGCGTGCTTTCGCCGTAGTCGAAGTGCGGTGGTGGAACCGATGATGAGTGCTCCCGCTTGATTGGGACGTCGGTAATAGAAACCAGGAACTTGGTGTCCCCAGCTATTATGAAATCGTCCTGTTCGAGAAGTATTTCGTCGATGCGCTGGTCGTTGACGTAGGTGCCATGCCTACTATTCATGTCTCGCACTTGCCAGTTGCCTTGGGATCCGTCGATGAAGAAGTGCTCGCGTGACAGACGTAGATCGATCACAACAAAATCTGCCTGAGGCCCGCGGCCGATCAAACAAGTTTCGCAGCAGCCAACTGTCAACGAGCGACCCTGGTTGGGGCCGTTCATCACGGTGAGTTTTAACACCTTCATTTATTACCAAATTGCGTAGAATGTTCGGTCCGGAAACTACTTCCCTACCTAAACATTTCCGATCTCCGCAGATTTTTAACAGGGAATCTTGGAGAACCTGCGAGAATTCCGAGCAATTCCAGCAAACAGAGGCATTAGTTGTCCACGGCACGCGCAGGCCGCAATCCAACGGTGGGCTCCGCCTTGTGAGGATAGGTCCCTATCCTTCCTGCAGATCGATTTGCTTTGATTGTAAACTTGAATGAGGAACCACGAACGGAGACAAAGAGGTGACCGTTCATCGGTCTTTCCCCAGTACAAGGCAACATCGTTTTGGTGTAATTTTCGAACTCATCCCGGCACAGCTCCGCGACATTCCCGACAACGTCGTGAATTCCAAATGCATTCGCTTGGTAGATTCCAACGGGTGCGTGAGTGACATACCCATCATTAATCTGCATGTCGTAATCACCAAGTGGTAGCGTGGCATGATCGTAGGCAAACTGATCTGCGACATTTCCCGCATTGCCGAAGTCATCAACTCGATTCCCAAACCAATAGACAGAAGTAGTTCCCGCCCGGGCCGCATATTCCCATTGAGCTTCGGTAGGCAATCTGAGGTGAAGCCTGCGCTCGAGCACTTCCTTGGTATCATTCCAACTGACCGATTCGACGGGATGCTGTTCTGGAACAGGAATAGATTGGTCAGTTGCCTCGTTCGTTTCGTCGATGCCAAGATTACCTTTGAATAACCAAGACTCCTGGATCGAGGAAGGATTGTTCCCTGTACATCTGGCCCATTGCCCCTGTGTCATTTCGTATTTGGATAAGAAAAATGGTGCGAGAGTGACTTCTGCGATAGGGCTCTCCAGTGCACTAGCCTAGGGATCGACATTGGCAGGAATTTCAGCCTCGAGATGCTGTGCAATGCTATCTCGCAGAACCTCAAATCGCATCATGTCGCCGGAACCCAAGTCACTTACCAAGTTCTCCAAGTCCAGCTCAGCGAGGATTCGCCGACCGTTGATCGAGATCACTTGATCGCCTGGCAGCAAAGTCAGCTCAGAGGCAAAGGAATGGGGTTCCACATCGGAGATTACAAGATATTCTTCTTCTGTCGGTGCATTTGCTGAAAAATGAATTCCTAGCTCTAGCGGTGCGGCCCCCATGAGAAATGTACCGCCAGGTATCAAGACGAACACCAGCCCTGTATCGTCGTTGAGGAATAGCTTCCCCTCTCGACGAATAGGAATCGCACCGGTCTCAAGATGTGCGAACTCCCACAATCCAGAATCGGGATCGCGGCCAAGGGGAACCAGGCCGAGTTGAGGCTTAATGGTGAGTCCCTTGTACTGCGGACACTCTTCAGAATCAGCGATCGACTTACAGGCGTGATCCCACTCGAGCAGATAGTCATCGATCGTTCGCTGTTGAACTGTCCGCGCGAATTGTAGCCGCTTGCGGATGGATGCCAGAACACTGACCTGAGGGTCGTCGCTCTCGAGTGCATGGATGTCATTTACAAGCCGTGACAAAGTTTTGTGTTGCCAATGCAAGGCGGGGTCGTCAAACTGCCACGAGGATATTTTGCTGCCGGCATTTTGCGTGGAATACGATGAGGCTCGTTTGCGAAGGGCAGCCAGGTCTGTTTCATGCCCATGTAAGCGGGAGATAAGCCCCTCGGCGTCCTCGATCCACTGCTCGAACGCCTCGACGTTTTCAGGGGTAGCGGGCCACATTTGTTCAGCTTCGTTATTCAAATCTTCCACCCGCTGGCTGTCGGACAGTCGCGAAATCTCTTCCAACCGCATTGCTGCCAGCGTTGCATTGCGACGAATTAATTCGTTCTGCGCATGGAATTTCGCCGCGGCAAGCGACGACCCAATCGCAACTGCCGTCAATAAAATTCCAATCGCACTGAATGCCGCCGCCATGCCCTTATTGCGTTTTGACCAGCGGTACAAGAGTTCGACCACAGAGTGTCGCCGCGCCTTGATTGGTTCTTCATCCAGATATCGTCGCAAGTCATCTGCCATCTCTCGGGCAGTCGGATACCGACTATCAGGATCCTTGTCGATCGACTTCAGCACGATCGTCTCAAGATCCCGTGGAATGCGTCGATCAAGTGAGGAGGGTGGAGGTGGATCCGTCCTGTTGATTAAGTCGATCAGTTGTAGACGGTCAGGCGAGTCGAAAGCTGGCCGCTGCACAAGTAGTTCATACAAGGTCAAGCCCAAAGCATAAATATCGGCGCGCTCATCGCACTTCCCTTTAAATCTCTCTGGAGCCATATACCGTAGCGTGCCGAGAAAGTCACCCGTTCGAGTCATTCCCTCTTCTTCAGTTTTTGCCAAACCGAAATCAGTAACCCACACCACTCCTTGAGCATCAATCAGCAGATTGGCTGGTTTGATGTCGCGATGGATAATTCCTCGACCGTGTGCATAGTCTAATGCCTCGGCAACTTGCAACGAGGTGGCCGCAGCTAATTGCATAAACTCATCAGTACCACCCTTCCCGCGATTATGATTCAATTCATCGAGCACCAAGTCTAAACTTTTCCCATCGATCAACTGCATTGCATAAAAGAAGTAGTTTTTCGCTTCGCCTACCTCAAAGACCGGCACAATATTCGTGTGATGCATCTGAGCCGCCGCCCGTGCTTCTCTAAGAAACCGTGCCTGCACGACGTCACTGTCTCGTGCATTGCGAGGAAGAACTTTCAGTGCCACACGGCGTTTCAGCGACTCCTGCTCGGCCTCGTAAACCACCCCCATTCCACCCCGGCCAATTTCCCTGATAACGCGATAGTCGCCAATCGATTCAGGTGGGGGAAAGTGATCTAAAATCCCGCCGGGAGACGCCTGCGAGGAAGGTTGCATGGTTTCCACGAGTTCCAATGTCGGAAACAGATCCTTGATTTGGGTCGCCAGATGTGGATGAGAATTACAGTATTCCTCGATTGTCGGCCATTCTCCACGCTGTTTACGCTCGACAAACTCATTGACAAGCAGCCATAACGATTCATCCTCGAAATTGTGATCCACGAATTCCTACTCCTCGTCATGCTCCGAGAAGCTGCCTGGTAGGTCAAATAATTCACCATAGGGGCTGAGGGCTTCTTTGAGCCGACGCAAAGCACGAAGATGTCGCATCCCTGCCGCTGCGTCGCTGATGCCAAGCACGTGCGCCACTTCACCGTTGCTCAATTGTTCATAGTGGCGCATGGCCAGAATCTCTCGGTCCTCAGTATCCATCGAATTAAGAATCTCTTGAAGTTTGACTTCACGTTCGATCTGCATTGCCTTTCCCGAAACCGAAATGAATGACCCCGCCAGATTTGAAGCCAGCGCAAAGGAAGTAGCGTTTGGTACCCCTCCCCGATAAAGCGAGATTTCCAGCGATGCGTTGCGTTTTTTGGCACCGAGATGTTGGCGATGAATCTTGGCAAGTCGTTGCCCGGTGATGCGACGAATCCAGACGAAAAACGGTAAAACCGGATTACGAGAATAATTGCCAAGCTGATTTGCTAGGTCTACATAGGCTTCTTGCAGGACGTCGGAGGTACTTACCCGTTGCTGGACTCGTTGGTCTATTCTCAAATCGACCATTCGCCGCAGGCGTTCTTGATAAATTGCAAACAGGTCCGCAAGGGCGACTTTGTCGCCCTCTAGTGCCTGCTGAACAAGACTATCGTGGCTTTCATCGAGAACCATGCAAACATCATAACCGAATCCAAAAGCCAAGTCGAACTTGCTGAAATTTGCTTCAATCGCTGAGAGGAAGAATTTTGCAATGGGCTCGGAGCTTTACTTCAACTACTGCATTTTCAAGGCCTCAAAGTGTAACCGAATTGACTGCAGTTGGCGATTCGCGATCACTGAACTTGATGCGCAATAACGAAGCGAGCTGGTATAATCGTCATGACGGCCAAATCTTCCTCAGCTACTTCACCCGGCCCGAATTGTGACTTTTCGGTATCTGGCTCTATTCAGGAGAGCCTTGCACACCGTGGCCATGAGACAGTTCTGGTTTAGTCACTTTGAGCGGGACTTATCTTTTCGTTGGTTCCCACCCCCCATCTGCGTGAAGGCAGGCCCTGAGCTAGGATGACTTGATTGCTTAACGATCAAAGAACTTGCGGAACATGTAGCCTGTGAGCTGCCGGCCGGCGCGCGCGATGGAGGTGGTCAGTGGGATGTTTTTCGGACAGACGGCTACGCAGTTTTGGGCGTTGCCGCAGACTTGTAAGCCGCCGGGGGCTGAGAGGGCGTCGAGTCGCTCGTCGGCATTCATGTGGCCGGTGGAGTGGTCGTTGAAGAGCATCGCCTGGCTGATTGCCGCGGCACCGATGAATGCCTGGTCGTACGCTTGGTTTTTCCGCTCGGCAAATTCCGCGTCGCTTTCATCCGAGCGTTGAAACAATTCCACTTTGGCATACTGGGGGCAAGCCTCCAAACAGCAACCGCAGGTCATGCACTCGGAAAGCGGATAGCGAACCTCTTGGTTCTCCTGCGATTCGCGGGGACCGGCACCCCGGTCACCATAACCATCCACAGGGATCCAACCCTTAATCTTCTCCAGAGTCCGAAACATCCGGCTCCGATCAACGACCAAATCCCGCAGCACGGGGAACTTGCTCATCGGGCGAAGTTCAATTCCCGCTGGATTGTCTTCCAAGAGGCGATCCACCAAAGCCGAGCACGCTTGCCTGGTGCGACCATTGACGAGCATCGTGCAGGCCCCGCAGACCTCTTCCAAACAGTTGCAATCCCAAGCAACCGGCGTGGTGGTTTTGCCGTCGGAAGTGGTAGAGAGTGCCGCGATTTTTTGCAGCACGCTGATCACATTGAGGTTTGGCTCGTAGGTGATTAGGTGCCGCTCCCAATAACCGGGCTCCCCCGGAGCATCCTGGCGAAGGACGCGGACTTCAAATGAGGAAGGCTTTTTGGCGGAGGGTGTGGCGTCGGCAATCATGGTTAGTTGATTTGGTTATTGGGCTTCAAATTGTTAGCTAAGTTTGGTTACCTATTTTATCCACGGATTGACACGGAAGAAACAGAGATTTACTTCAGTCATGCGTCTTATCCCTGTCGTAACCGTTTTTAATCCGTGATATTCCGTGGCAAGAAACTGCTTCTAAGTTTGGCTGGCAACGAGTGACTCTTTCGTTTTTAGGTCATTCGACTGGGAATCCTTTTTGTCCTGGCGCTCCCGCCAAACTTGTTCGATCACTTCTGCACCGACCAGGCCATAGAGTCGAGGGCGCGGCGGAATCAGCGAAGTGTCGACGTCTTCGTAACTGAGCGTGGGCTCGCCGGATTTGTCGATGCTGGCGATCGTGGTCTTGAGCCACTTGCGATTCTTTTCCTCGAATTTGTCACACCACGCCTCGGCTTGGCGGCGATGCTCGGCAGGATCGGTGGCATCGATGCCGGGCATGTCGAAGGCCGGTTTGTAATGAGCGCCACGACATTCATCGCGGGCCAGGGCTCCCTTGAGAATCGCTTTGGCGACGGGGAACATATCGCGCACTGCCTTGGTGAAGACGACATTCTGATTCGTCCAGTTCCCTGTGTCCGAGAGCGAGCAATTTTCAACTCGCTCTGCTAGTTTATTCACCGTTTCGATGGCAGCGGTGAGCTGATCATTTCGCCGTACCACGGTGGCGGCTTTGGTCATCACGTCGCCCAGTTCTTGATGAATGACGTACGGATTTTCTCGGCCCCCTTCGCGCTTGAGCAGGTTCTCGTGCTCCAGTTGCTTAAGGGCACGTTGACCTCGCAAGAGACTGACAAACTTTTCGTCAGTGGCAGACTCTTTGAGGGACTTGAACATGTTCGCAATACCTGGGGCAATGAACAGTCCGGTAAAGATGCAAGACAAGAGCGAGTTAGCACCCAACCGATTCGCTCCATGATATTGGTAATCACACTCGCCGATAGCGTAGAGACCAGGGATATGTGTCTGGTGATTCCGAGGAGAACCCGGTTGGAGGCCACCTTCTGGAGTTCGTTCGTAGTCAGCCCATAGGCCCCCCATCGAGTAATGCACGGCGGGGAAAATCTTCATGGGGTACTCCCGCGGATCGACCCCCTGGAACTTCTCGTAGATGTGTAGGATGCCGCCGAGCTTGCGGTCCAACTCTTCGCGAGAAATGTGTGTCAGATCCAAGTACACACATTGCCGGTCGGCTTCCACACTGAGGCCGTCGTTAACGCAGACGTCGAAAATCTCTCGAGTGGCGATGTCGCGGGGGACCAGATTGCCGTATTCCGGGTATCGCTCTTCGAGGAAATAGTACCGCTCGGCTTCGGGGATCTGCTTGGGATCACGAGGATCGTGTGGCTTGCGAGGAACCCAAACCCTGCCACCCTCGCCACGTGCCGATTCACTCATCAAACGCAGCTTGTCGGCACCGGGAATGGCGGTCGGGTGGACCTGAATGAACTCGGCATTGGCATACTTTGCCCCGGCCTGGGCGGCACGGCTTACGGCGCTGCCGGTGCAAGCCATCGACATGGTGCTGCGACCAAAGATCAGTCCACATCCGCCGGTTGCCAGGACAACGGCATCGGCAGGGAAAGAGCGGATTTCCATCGTCACAAGATTCTGCGCGACCACCCCTCTGCAACGCCCATCCTCGTCGATGACGGGACTTAGAAAGTCCCACCCTTCGTACATAGCGACGGAGCCTTCAGCATGCCAGCGACGTACCTGTTCGTCGAGGGCATAGAGCAGTTGTTGACCTGTCGTCGCACCGGCAAACGAGGTGCGTTTGAAGAGTGTTCCGCCGAAGCGGCGTTGATCGCGGAATCCTTCCGGGGTGCGGTTGAACGGAACGCCGAGTCGGTCCATCAGGTCGATAATTCGTGGTGCCCAATAGGCCATCTCCTTTACCGGAGGCTGATGCTGGAGAAAATCGCCACCGTAGACAGTATCATCGAAGTGATGCCATTCGGTATCGCCTTGTTGCCGGGTAAGCTCGTTGACGCTATTGATACCCCCTTGAGCGCAGACGCTATGCGAGCGCTTGACTGGCGTGAGACTGATGCAGTCAACAGCGATTCCCAACTCGGCCAATTTCATGGTGGCTGCCAACCCTGCCAGTCCACCACCTATTACGACAACTCTTTGTTTACTCATGCTCTTGTCTTTCGGAAATCACTAACTACCAAGAAGCCGCGACCGTTGGTCGCGGAACCGTCGTAGAGACGCGACCAACGGTCGCGGCTTTGTGTTTCGTCATTCGTTATTTTTTTCTTTTACTTCTGCCCGTTTGTGTTCGTTCGGCTCTAGCTCGCCCGATTCGATTTTGTGCTCGTACATTTTCTCTTCGACTTCACGGGCTTCGATCAATTTCTCGCCTGAGCCCTCTGCCCGCATGCCGAACAGGGCACTCACACCCACGATCGCCAACAGTACGCCGAACACGCTGCAAACAACGGATGCGCGATGTTGTGCTTTGGGGCTGACCCAGGCTCCCCAGGTGATGCCCATGGTCCAAATGCCGTTGGCCAAGTGGAACACGCATGCCAGGATCCCGATCAGATAGATCGCGACCATTACATAGTTCTGGAGTGCAAGACCAGCGGAAGACGCGGCGTTGTAAGGATGAAATTCTGCACCCCCGAGAGGCTTCACTACTTTTTCAAGCCAAGTATCTTCATGGATCCAACCGTGCATGTGAAACACATGGATGGCGATGAACACAAAGGCGATCATGCCCGTGACTCGTTGCAGGGTATACCGCCGATTGGCGGCATAGGGGTAGTTGCCCGTGTTGGGGATTCCTCCCATGACGATCGCAACACCAATGATCGCATGAAACAGAATGGGAATGAATATGAAGGTCCATTCCACGAAGGGGAGCAGCGAACCGAGGCTGTGGATCTGGTAGACATTCTTCTGAAACGTGGCGGGGCTCTCCAGCACGCTGGCATTGACCAGCAGATGGACGACCATATACGCGCCCACGGGAATCAGTCCCGAAAGCGAGTGCAGTCGGCGAATCAGAAACTCATGACGTGCCAAAAACGAGGGAGGCGAATCTTCCACGCGAGTACTTCCTTCTGCGCGAAACCTGACGAAATCAAGACGGCGAGTCACGGAAACTCGCACCGGGAAGTCCAGTATAGAATAGCTCGGCTGAGTGACAAGCCGGGCGGAGGAACTTAATATTCCCACCCCAGGCCTCGGATAGAACACAGAAACAAAAACAGCCCGCAAGAATTGACTTGCGGGCTGCTGAATTTTCAGATGTCACAAACAGAATTTAGACGAAGGATTCTTCATCTTCTTCGTGGTCGTGGTCTTCCTCGGCATCGCCGTCACCACATTTGCCACAATGGACAAACGACTCCTCGTCGTCGCCTTCGTGCTCGTGATCGTCTTCAGCGTCGCCATCACCGCACTTGCCACAGTGGACGAACGACTCTTCGTCGTCGCCTTCATGCTCGTGATCGTCTTCGGCATCACCGTCGCCGCACTTGCCACAGTGAGCGAAGCTATCGGAATCGAGCAGATTTAGATCTGTTCGATCAGACATTACCGCTGCGGCCAGGAAGCCGAAGCACAACATTGCCAAGATTTTACTCATGCTCTTATTCTCCGTTTGATATTGGGCGAGGGAACCAGTTAAAAAGAGTCGGTTTGCGACTGAACGAGTCGCCTCATTCTAACAGTCACTCAAAGCTGAGGTAAGTGTTGCAGCGTAAACTCCCCCCAAATTGAGACGGAATTCAGGGGTTAATCTTACCGCAATAATCCAGTTATTAGCAGTTTTGAAGACCTGCGCGTAGAGCAAGAGCGGCTTCGACAGCAGCTGGGGACTTGTCTGCCAGCACCGTTAGATGCCCCATTTTGCGCCCTTTCTTGGCCTCGGCTTTGCCGTAGAGATGCAAGTGAGCCTGGGGAGTTTTCAGCACGGAGTGCCAATTTGGCACTCCTGAAGACCAAAGATCACCCAAGAGATTTGTCATCGCCGCCGGACATCTTGCTTGCATCGAACCCAACGGCAGGCCACAAACAGCACGTACTTGCTGTTCAAATTGGGACGTTTCACAGGCCTCGATGGTCAGGTGCCCCGAGTTGTGTGGGCGGGGGGCAATCTCGTTTACCAACAGTTGCCCTGAACTCGTGAGAAACAGCTCCACACACGCGATCCCTACCAGTTCCAATTGCTCGGCAACTTTCCTGGCAATCTCCTCCGCAGCCTCTGCTACTTCGGCCAATGCCGGGGCGGGATAGTAGGACAGGTCTAGGATGTGGTTCACATGGTCGTTGGCGATGGGACCACAGATCGTGATCTCACCAGATACCGACCTCGCCACGAGCATCGACAATTCCTGTTGGAAATCAACCCAACCTTCAAGTACCGCTGGTTGCTGGCCGACGGCATCCCAGGCCGTGGCTAATTCACCGGGTTCCCGAATGAGGTATTGCCCTTTGCCGTCGTAGCCTGCGTGAACTGTCTTAAGAACCGCGGGGAGGCCGAGAGTCTTAATCGCCGATTCAAGTTGCTCAGGGCTATTCACTGCTTCAAATGGCGCACAGGGAATACCGGCGTCGGTTAGAAACCGTTTCTCACGAAGTCGATGCTGGGAAATATGCAATACATCCAACGAGGGCCGGACGGGAACAAACTTTTGTACCGTCTCGACCGCGACCGTGGGAATATTCTCAAACTCTAATGTTACTACGGCGACGGATTGCGCAAACGCTTCAAGTGCCGCTATGTCGTCATACTCGGCGACGGTTTCGCGATGAGCAACCTGACCAGTCGGGCTGTCTGGCCGAGGAGAAAAAACGTGGACGTGGTAACCAAGTTGCCCCGCGGCAATGGCAAACATCCGACCCAATTGACCACTGCCCAGAACCCCCAACGGAGATCCGGGTAGGATTGGAGACGTATCGTGCTTGATCGAAGAGTTAGCCATCATGGCAACTAGGATAGCGGGCCCTCTTCAATCAAGAAAGCTGTCAATCAGGGAAGTTTGTCTTGGCGAACAAGATCAGTGAGTCCCTGATGGAATTTGTGCAGTTCCTGGCGCAATTCGGGACGACTTCCCGCAAGAATCCGCACGGCCAGCAAACCAGCGTTCTTGGCCCCAGCCGTCCCGATCGCCAAGGTCCCGACCGGTACCCCACCCGGCATTTGCACAATCGACAGGAGTGAATCTATTCCTTGGAGTGCGCGACTCTCGACGGGTACACCCAAGACTGGCAACACCGTGAGTCCAGCAACCATCCCTGGCAAGTGGGCGGCGCCACCAGCACCAGCAATAATCACTTCCAGGCCACGCTCCTCGGCCGTCTTGGCGTATTCCACCATCCACTCGGGAGTACGATGGGCGGAGACAATTTCGCATTCATGCGGAACGCTGAAATCGTTAAGCACCTCGGCAGCGGCGCGCATGGTTTCCCAATCGCTACGGCTTCCCATGATAACGCCAACAAGTGGGGTGGGGGTCTCGGACATAGAGATCGTTTCTTGAGTTTAGTTTTAGGGTTTTTAGCTCCGCTTCATCTTCGGCAGAGAAAATAGGATTGTCAACGCAGGTCGGACTGGTCGCTTAAGAGACCAGTCCAAAGGTCGTCATTCCCGAGGGCGGATTTTGCTGCCGTCGGCAACTTCGTCGCCGGGATGGACGATAACGGCATCGCCTGATGAGAGGCCTTTGAGGATTTCTGCTTCAAGGCCGTTTTCTAAGCCAACATCTACAATCTGTTCGCGGGCGACTCCGTCCACAGCACGAAACACGGCCCAATCATCTCCTACACGAAACAGTGCGCTGGTGGGAACTTTCAACACGTCGTCCGCTTCAGCCACCACGATACGGGCCTCGACTCGAAATCCGTCACCCAGTTCCGTGCGGTCCTGAGGGGGATCGACCAGACTGACTATCACGTTCACTCGCTGTTCTTCGACGCCGAGAGTGGAAATCTTGGTGAAGGCCGAGGGTTCAACTATTTTGACCCGGCCTTGCAAGATTCGATCACCACCCCAGTGTTCGAGCAAGGTGAGAGTACCAGGCTCTATTTTTACTGCGTCGCGTGAGAGCACATCGATCTCGACTTCCAGGTCTGTTGGATCTCCAACCTCTAACAGGGGTGTGCCGGCGTTTACGACGGCGCTACTTTGCTGAAACACTCGCAGCACCCGACCGTCGATTGGCGAACGAATCGGAAAGTTCCAACCATTGTTCTCCGCCAAGGGGGGATTCTCTGAAGGTGGACGTGATCGGATCAGGGCCGCCCGCGCCTGATCGAGTTCAAATCGGGCGATCTCCTTGTTTTGTAACGCCGTGCGCAAGAGCGCCTTCTGAGTCCGTGACGCTAGCAGGCGGCTCTCTACCTCACTCTCCGATACTGCCGAAGGACTATTAGATCGGGCATCTTGCACACGCTTAAGTTCACTGTCGGCGTATTGTTGATTGGCGGTGACCTCCTCGAGCATCGGCTCCATTTTCTCAAGTGTCGCTTCGGCGGCTTTCACGCGAGCCTCTGCCTGGGCAACTGTACGAGCATCCAAGAGTTCAGGGTCGCGGGGTTCAATGTTGGCGAGCAAGGTATCTCCGGCACGGACTTCGTCACCGGGGTCCATATCGATCCGTAGTACCCGCCCTGCTAGGGGAGCCGAGACCACATACTTTTCGCGAATGCGAGTCTTGCCATCCTGATCCACGGTCACGCGAATTGCGCCTCGTTCTGCCTGTGCCAGATCAACTTCCACAGGTTCGGGTATCAAGCCATAGGCAATCGCAGCCAAGACGGCCAGACCGAATGCGTAGAGCAGGAATTTTCTGAATTTCGATCGCATAAGTTTTGCAGGAAGAAATTAGACGCGGACAAACACGGATTTAACGGATCGTCGCGGATCAAAGCGATCTGCGAAAATCCGCTTAATCAGCGTTCATCCGTGTTCCATTTCTTACAATTACTCTCGTGATTTTAGTACGGCGATTAAATCCAACTCGTCCAGTCTGCGACGAACCAATAGGCCCGATATTACCGAAGCGAGTATCACCACTCCTGCAGCCAACCCATAAGTGGTGCGTTCAATGACCAAAGGGAAGCGGAACAGTTCCAAGTCTAATAGGGCAACCACTCCACCGGCAATTTTGTATCCGATCCACAAGCCAAGCGGTACCGCCAACAGGGTGATGATCGCTAGTTCCCCCAGGAGGATGCCAGAAATCTCGCCCCGCGTGAAGCCGATTACACGCAGCGTGGCCAGTTCTCGGCTTCTCTCTGAGAGTGAAATTCGGGCGCTATTGTACACCACCCCGATAGCAATCACACAGGCGAAAAATAGATTGATCGCCTTCATGGTCATCAAATTCTCGGCGACCGTTTTTTGGAAACTCTCGATGGCATGCTCTTTCATTGTCACTCCCGCGATTGCTGGGACAGTCTTCAATTCGCGAAACAATTGATCCTCGTACCGGGCATCGACGATCATGTTTGCCCCTGTGATGACAGGTCCCTCACGTAGTAATCGATGCAGAGCATCAATATTCATGTAGGCTGACACTCCCGAAAAGTCCTGCAGCGATCCGACTACCGGTATGTCTTTGACGGGTCGCTTCCCCTCGAGTACTTCTACCTGAACCATGTCCCCTACTTTGATGTTGAGGATGTCTCCGAGCTTTCTGGAAATGACCAATCCATCCGGTGGAAGCGAAATCTGGTTGCCATCGATGTCGATCAAACCAAACAAAGTGCCATTGGCTGGCAAGCCTTGAATACTGACACGGCGACTTCTAGGACCAGCCCGAAACCGAGTCGAGGCGCCGCGAGTCGGTTCACTGTGAATGACCCCCGGCATGCTCGCAATTTCATAGAGCGCATTGCTTGATACCGGTTCGATGGTGACGACCGACATGTCATATTTTTGAACTCGATTGAATTGGGCCTCCATTACATAGTCGACCGAGTCTTCCATGAAATTGCCCAGCACGATGATCGCCACCGCCAATGAAATCGCAAACACTGATAAACCCGTCTTCACGGGATGACGCTCCAACTGGCGAAGGATCATCCGCATCACTGGAGGCAGGAGATGCCCTAGATTCAACCGTTCGAGAATAGTGGGCTTGAAACTGGTGGGTGGCTCAGGCCGCATTGCTTCGGCTGGTGGCAGGGACACCGCCTTGCGGATGGAACTCCAGGCACCCAGGACCGAGGCTACAACGCTAACCAGTGCCGCGGTGAGCGCAACGCCGTAGGTCAAGTGGTAAGTGAACTCGGGAAAGTGAAACAACTTGGCATACATACCGGTTACCACCTGGCCAAACCATGCCCCGCAAGGAATCCCGAAAGCCAGTCCACCTCCCACGATTAGCAGCACGATCTTCATGTAGTGCCAACCGACTTCCAGGTTGTTGTAGCCGAAAGCCTTGAGTGCAGCAATTTGTTCTCGCTGGAGGTTGATCGTGCGGGTGAGCACCACATTCAAGAGAAATGCTGCCACTCCTAAAAACACCGTGGGCATGATCAGGCCCATCTGGCGGTTCTGTTCGATCTCATTGTCGAGAAACATGTGCGAGGGCTGATCCTTGCGACCATATGAGCCTAGCCCGCCATAAGGTTTGATCAACTCATCGAGCCGGAACAGAACTTCGGGCAATGATGCCCCGCGCATGAGCGAAATCGTTACGTCATTAAAAGCCCCTTCCAAGTTGTACGCCGTAGAGAGTGCTTCGTGATTCATCCACAGCACACCAAAGTGTTTGTTGTCGGGCAGGATATCGCCCGGCTTGATCTCGTAGATATACTCCGGCGAGAGCACGATGCCGACGATGCGAAGTTTCTTCAAGCGGCCGTTGATGACGGCTGAGATCGAGTCCCCCACCTCCAGGAGATTCGCATCGGCGAACGCTTCACTCGCCAGAATCTGGTCATCCCGACCAGGGGTAAGCATGCTGCCCCGCCGCAAGTAAAGCTGGTTCAGTAGTGATTCGCGAGTATCGGGGACCGAGATAATGCGACCAGTCGCTGGTTCAGAAAGCCCGGGGACCGAGAGATTCACTCCCACCACGATCCGCGTTTCAACTCGCGCAACGCCAGGAATCTCGGCAATGCGATCTCGCAGGGCGTCGGGCGCCCGCTTGAGCGAAGCAAAAACCTCGGCAAAATGGAATCGCTGGTAGTACGTAACTTGCGTCAGTTCCAGCGAGTGCAGCATACTGCGCGAGAGAGTAAAGAGCGCTACACCGCAACCGATCACCAGCGCAATCGCCACGGCTTGGCCTTTCATGTGCCAGAGATCTCGAAGCGCCTTACGGTCGAGTGCGGTAATGACGGCCATGGGTTTAGTATAGCCGATACGGCTCAGCGTGATGATAAGTAGGCTATGCAGTGCCCACCCTACTCACTTCTCATAAAGTCCGAATACAAAAAAAGCCACAGAGAACACCGAGACTCCAATGCCTTCCACACTCTGAATGCTCTGTGTTCTCTGTGGCTAGAGAGCAATTGACTAGGAATATCGCTTGTCAGGCGCCACAAGAGGATAGGTATTCTCAGTTCGAGTCATTTCTCCCAGTATAGGCACCGACCAAGCGAGAGACGAGGATGGCCAAATAGAACATGCCAAAGGTGGCCTCTACCAGCGCGAGCATTCGCGCCGTGTCGGAAATAGGCATGATATCGCCAAAGGTAATCGTGGTGATGATTTGAACGCTAAAATAGAGCGATTTGAAACCTTCAAGTTTGGAGTGGGCATCGGCGGCTTCAGTGAAAATGATTGCTCCTGGATCCCACAGGGCAAGCAGTGTGTAGAGCAGAGCCCATGCGACGGCCAATAATAAATAGATTGCAATGGAAGCACACAAAACTTCGTCATTGACTGAGGGTGCAAAGACGACAAAGCGAAATAGATGCACAATGACATAGATAATAAACACGATAGAGAAGAAAAAATAGAAATCGTTGAGCAATGAGTCGGGCCACACATGCTGGAGCCAACTCGCACCTACTGCCGGCGCAGCCAAAAGGGCAGCCGCAATTTGAGATCGACGCTGACCTCCAACGGCGTTCACCGCTACCAATAAAACTATGGTGAAAAAGACCGATGCAACCAGAAAGCCATAGGCCATATGATCGACAAACGGTTGGACGACAAACATCGCCACCAACGCGACAAGCAAATGAGCGACCGACAGCCGATAACGACCTTCGTAAGGCATCGCGTGGTTCCTCAATTGCGCACCGACTCGTCAATAACCTGGCAGGCCATTTGAAACCGACCGCTCGCTTCGCAATCGCATCGACTGCCGCCTACTCGCGGCCAGCTTCAACTTTTTTCAGGCCTTCTTCGAGCTTCTTGATATCTGCTGGCGACAACTGTGGACGATCGATATCAATCGTCAACTTATTGAACTTGGCGGTGAGCGGAAACGGTGGCGAGTAGTCAGCATCATTGACGCCGGTGATTGTGTCGGAGCCGATGTCAAAGCTCTCGTCCCATTGCAGGATGATGGGGATCGTTTTCTCCATCTTCTTGGTGGCGACCACCTTGCCGTCCACCTTGAGTGTGCCGGTCCCCGGGCGGCCAAGCCCGGAGAAACTGTTGTAAGCCATCGTACCCACGCCGAGACCGTCATAATCGAAGTCGAACTCCAGAGTGTGTTCACCCGGCGCGAGAGCATCTGGGCCTTCCCATTTGATTCGCTCCAGATCCAGCAGATTCCAGAGGAACACCGGCTTGCCTTTGAGCAAATAGAAGCCGAAGCCCGCGAAACGCCCCCCGGAAGTCACGATCATGCCCTCGGCTCCGCCTTCAGGCACGGTAATGTCCGCGGTGATGGTGTAGGAGGTGTCAAGCAAGTAGGGCGCATCCCCCTGTGGTAGTCCCGTCATAGGCCGCGTGTACTCCAGTTTGGAGCGACCAGCCGTGAGGCTGGGACGAGCCGCCGCTACCCGAGCCCCCACTGACGCGTTAAGCGGCAGAACTTGATACTTCTTGGCCTCCTCAAGGAACATCGCCCTCATCTTCTTGACCCTATCAGGGTGCTGGGTGGCGATGTCCTTAGCCTGATTCCAGCTCTCATTGAGGTTGTAGAGCTGAAAAATCTGATTGTTGAGCGGATCGGGGTTGGCCTCGCCGAAGGCGTCCCACGGCGCGCGATTCACCTTGGTGCTCATTAACCAACCGTCGTGATACATGGCCCACTGACCCATCATCTCGAAATACTGAGTCTTGTGCCGAGATGGCGCCTTGGCGTTCTTCGCATCAAAAGTGTAGGCGAAACTCGTGCCCTCGATCGGCTCTTGCTTAATGCCATCCACGTATTCAGGCGGAGCGATGCCGGTGACTTCCAGCAGCGTAGGCACGTAGTCAATCACGTGAAGGAATTGCTCGCGCAGACCTCCCTTATCTTTAATTCCATTGGGCCATGAGATCACCATGTTCTGCCCGGTGCCGCCCAGCCGTGACGCGTTCTGCTTAAACCAGTCGAAGGGCGTGTCGAAGGCCCAAGACCAGCCGGCCGACATATGGTTGTAGGCAAATTCGGTCCCCCAGGCTTCGTAGAATTTCATCTGTACATCCACCGGGGGCTGGACGCCGTTAAAGAATGCCACTTCGCTGAAAGTTCCTAAGGGTCCGCCCTCGGCGCTGGTGCCGTTGTCGCCGTTCTGGTAGATGACGATCGTGTTGTCGAGCTTGCCCAAATCCTCGAAGGCTTGGATCACGCGCCCCATCTCGTGGTCGTTGTAGGCCACGTAGGCCGCGAACACGTTCGCCTGGCGGATAAAGAGCTTCTTTGCGGTGGGGGAGAGTTCCTCCCAAGGCGTCAGGATATCCTTCGGCCAGGGCGTTAGTTTTAAACCCTTAGGGATCACTCCGATTCGCTGCTGGTTCGCAAAGATGCGTTCACGCAATTTCTCGTAGCCGTCGTCGAAGAGGTGCATCGCCTCGATCTTGTCCACCCACTCCTTGGTCGGATGGTGCGGCGCGTGCGACGCGCCAGGAATGTAGTGCATGAAGATCGGCTGGCTGGGGTCACTCTGGTGAATCCGAGTCATCCAGTCAATGGCGTCGTCGGCCATCGCAGTGATCAGGTTCCAACTACTCTCTTTGCCGGTCACAGGCCAGATCTCCGCGTTCGGATCCGATCGATCCATCTTCAACGTACCCTCGTGACCAATCCACGGATAAATCTGCGTGGTGTTGCGGAAAAGGTTCGGCCCCCATTGGTTGGCGTCGCCACCGACGAAACCGTAGAAATAGTCGAAGCCCAGGCCGGTCGGCCACTGCGTGAATGGCCCCACTTGGCTAGCTTCGTACGTAGGCGTGTTGTGGTCCTTGCCGAACCAACTCGTTGCGTAACCATTGTCACGGAGGATGCGGCCGATGGTGGCCTTGCTCTGCGGGATAATGCTGTCGTAGCCGGGAAATCCTGTAGCCTGTTCGGCAATGACGCCAAAGCCTACCGAGTGGTGGTTGCGCCCAGTGATCAGCGCAGCGCGCGTCGGGGAGCAGAGCGCAGTGGAAAACACGCGATTGTAGCGCAACCCAGCCTTGGCGATTCGGTCCATAGTTGGCGTCGGTATGACTCCTCCGAAGGTGCTAGGAACACCGAAGCCGGCGTCGTCAGTCATGATCAACAGGATATTGGGAGAGTCCTTCGGGGGAACGATCCGCGGGGGCCACCACGCCTTCGATTGCATCGCGTTATCCTTGATAACGCCTCCAAATTTCGGCGCGGGTGCTGGGAGTTGTTTGCCGTTGATTGTTGTGGTCGCACTGGGAGAACCTGGCGTACCAGTTATTTGTTGTGCAGACGCGGATTCCGCCGCCAACAACAATGTAGAAGTAAGAATTGCAAATAGAATGTGTTTGCTTGGACGCATGGTTGCTTGCATTCGATAATCCTTCGGAGAATCAACAAATAAGGTTTGATTAGACTAATTCACAGCCACAAACGTGACACTCATAAGAATACTCCTTTAAAGATGAACTTCAATGCCCCTGCTGGCTACCTTAAAGTTTCGTGAAGTTTCGCGACACTCCTGACAAAAAATTGTTTGTCCAAACACTGCATTACTTAACCAGCTCCATCTCGCTCGGTCGCCAGCTCTTGTCGAAGAACGGTTCGAGCGGACTGTAGAGGCGTAGAATCGTAAACCACCCTTTGCCGGGCATCGTCTGAATCCAGTTGCCGCGTTTCACCCCCTGTGGCTGTTTGGGACTGAAATAAACCGTCGTCGAGCCATCGGCGCTGGCTTCGGCAGCGGGTGAGGGGTAAGTCTGACTACCAGCGCGCGGGAAACGTTGAGGCGTGTCTAGCATTGACCGTGACTGGTTGTCGTACACGGTGAACGACCAAAACTTCCCTGCCGGAATGTCCTTGGGCAGCGTTGCCTTGTAGGTCTTACTGCCATCGTAGGGATTGCCGTCGGAGTCGAGAAAGCCCATGAGATACTGCGAGCCGACATCGGGAATTCGCATGATCATGCCTGGCGAATCGAGTGTGTAGGCGTAGTAAAACGCTGTACGCGAGTCGAGGGTGCGTGCGCCAGTTGGCGGATAGGGTTTGAACATGCCCTCCTTGGTGAACTGAGGCGGAGGTGTTTCGAAGAACGCTCCACCTTGCCACAACATGCTGCCCCACATCGAGTCGGGGTAGTAGGACCAATCTGGGTGAGAAACTGACCAGTGCCAGTTCAATACGCGGCCGGTGGCGTTACCCACAGCGGCAGCATCGCTGAGAATCTTCTTCAGCCGAGCATCGGGCGCAAACGGCTTCCCGTGGACGATGCCGATGGCAGCGAGCTGCCCGGCGAGCTCTACGTCGTAGCTGGTAGCCGGCTCTTGCTGGACGTTCTCGTTAATCATCTCGAAGTAGCCGTAGTCGCTGGGGGGAATGGTGTTGAACGATTTGCCGCTGCATTCAATAAACTTGGTTTCAGGCACTGGCGGGTTTTTGGCAAGCCGAACCGTGCCTTCGAGTGCAGTGGCGATGGACGTCCCTATCGCCCCGGGTGTGTACGGATAGATCTTGAGGTGCTTCTTGATGTTCTCGACGGTCGGCTTGGGGTCATTGTTGGTGAGGAAAGCACGAGCCGCGTAGAGAACATGGTTGGTCTTCGAGTGGGCAATGTAGAAACCGCCTTCGGGCAACGGTCCGTCGTATCCTGGTGGCACTATCAGGTATCGACCTCCCGCACCCCGATCTGGGCCTGGGAAACCGATGTCAATGATCCACGAGAACCACATGTCGTTAACGGCACCGAGTCCCATAGGCGGCTGCTCGATCACCATCGGACCCTGAGACAGGTCTACCGCAGAAAGATAATAGATGGTGTCCGCATTGGCGGTGAGAAACAATGACTTGGAGTCCATCAGGTCGGAGAAGATGACAACGTCGTTGTCCTGTGCACCAATATCGCGAAATCCCTTGCATATCGCGTAGGCAGATGCGCCGCGGAAACTATTGTTGTAGGAGTTCAGTGCACGGGTGAAGTCGAGAGCATCGCGCACCTTCTCAGCGGTTTGTATGCTTGGAGCGCCGTCTTTGTATTCCAACGTGCCAATGCTCGTCTCGACTTTGTTAGGGGTGGTGAGCGACGAGGGTATGCCACTATTCGACTCGGCCGATGCTATACCTTTGAAACAGACCTGTGTGAGGAAGACGATCGCCAGCGTAGAGATTAATGATTTTGTAAAACAAACTTTCATATGTTGCCTCCAATAGTGGTCGTTGTGTAATCGGATAAAATTCTAGCAAGACAAAGAACCCCAATAACTTAAAAACCATCCAAATCGCCCCAACTGGGTTCAAGATAGTTTTTGATAATCAAGCATTGTAGCAATTTTTCTCCCGGAGATATTGTTAAGTTCATGTGAATCAATTTCGAAGCATAGGGAGTGTGAAATAGACACACATTAACATTGCGACGAGAGGAATCAACCATACCCATCCCTGCCAAATCCAGGGCAACCAACGATCCGGTATGAGAATCGCAAACACTCCGATTATGATAGCGCCCAGCGCTGCGGTAGCCATCCACCCATACCAATGCATGGCTGGTAGACCGTTCGCAGATGTGACATCTTGCATGTACTGAGTAGTCTTGAAGGAGAGCAGTCGAGTAGGATAGACCGTAAACATTGCGATATCCTGCTTGAAGGCACTTACATAAGTGACAGCAAATGCCGGCCCGAAAGCGAAAGCGAATCGCCGAAATGCGTGCGAAGCATTCATAACCCGAAACCTCGCACATTGTTCGCAATGTGGCCGATCAGAAAACCATACCAAACTATAAATGTCAGCATCACGGTCAGGGCAATGCGACTGCTTGAGTATTCTCGGTCAATAATTTCTTGCCAAGAGACCCAATAGGCCGGAAGGAGGGCCATTCCAATCGCGATGAAATGCTCCTTGATGTCGAAGAGGCTGATGGTTTGCCAATGCTCGGTTTGCTCGAGAACAGGCTTGATTTCGACACGGAAGTACAAATAGACAATTCCTCCCAGGATCGCCGACAGCACGTAAAGCACAACGACGGCATTGGTGAACGAGTCTGACGACACTGCGCGAAAGCGACCGATGAATGATTCCGGTCGAGTGGGTAGCGGCACCCAGATTGCTACGGCCTGATGAGTAATCGCTCCCAATAGGGCCATCGCGACCAGGCCATGTAGGATTAAGAGTGCTGTTGCCATGAACTCCTACTATAGTAACTGAGTGCAGATAATGAATACGATGGCGCCCGCCAGCCGTGCATTTCAAATTTCGGTGGAAGCATTAACTTGCGAATCAACAATTCACAACTGCTTCGCTACTCGTCGAACGAAAAAATCCGCTTCCAATCGTTTTTCATGCCGACCACGATCCAGCCATTCTGCTTGGCTTCGTCCATTAAGTCCTGCGGGAAAGTACCTATTTTCGAATCGGGGAGTCCGCCCGCCGGGCCGTAGGCATACTCGCGTTCTGGGTCATTGTGATACACGAGCAAGCCAAGCCGAGCTCCGTCGCCACCAGTGGCATACTGCAGCATTTCTTTATCACCGCTCGAGTTGCCAAAGGCAAGAATCGGGCGCTGACCTATGTGCTGGCCGATTCCGACAGGCTTGCCAGCCTTGTCGTCAACGAAGTTCAATTTTGGCAAGCGCATCAGCACAGGCATACCATCTTTCATCTGAAACTCGGTCACGATACTCGAACCGACAACTTGCGGCGGCGCGATGCCGTACACTCGCTGAGTCCAAGGCCGCATAAACTCGATACCTCCGCCGGAAACGATGAACGTCTTGAAGCCCTTCTCGCGCAAGTAAGTCAGTAGTTCGAGCTGGGGCACATAGACGCAATCGGTGTAGAGTTGATGAAAGCGTGGATGTTTGGCGGTGGTAATCCAATCGGTAGTGATCTTTTCAAAATCACTGCTGGTCATGCCGGCGTGCGTCGTCGCGATGATCGCCGCCAACGCGTGCTTCCCCCCTGCGATGAGCTCCTTGAGATCACCATCAATAATCGCTTTGTAAGGCTGCTCCTCTTTCCATTCGGGGTGTTCGGGAGCAAGTGCCTTTACACGATCGAGCGCGAAAGTCAGTTGAGTGTACAATGGCTGCTCGACCCAGAGTGTACCATCGTTGTCGAACGTGGCGATACGATCTTCAGGGGGGACGAAATCGGGGCTTCCTTGTGTCGTTGTTGTTTCAACAAACTTCAAAATTGCCTGCTTAGCAGGGCCGTCATTCCAGGAGGGCAGGGGGTCCTGGGCTTGAATAGTGAAATGACTGGCGAGAAAAATCGACAGCAGACTTCCAGTGTAGAGGATTGTGTTCATCGCTTGATACTCCTTCCTTATGCTTGCGGAAGTGAAGACGCGGGCCGCCTTGTGACAGACGACCCGCGCGAATTGCAATCGGATTGTCGCTCGATTAGTCGGAGTGGGTGCCACTCGTTTTTTTCAACGAATCGAGGATCTGATCGAGGTTATAGCTTGCCGCCATCTGCAGTGGCGGAAACTCCTTATACGACATCAGTTCCTTTTCCCAGAGGAGCTGCCCAATCGGCAGGAGGTTCCAGTCGTAGATGTAAGCCGTACTCGGAGACGCGAGCGCTCCGGCATAGCTTAGTAGCGACTTCGTGTCTGCACCGACGCTGATCTCAAACGGATCGCGCATGATATTGGCGAGTTGGGTCCAGTGGTAAGTTTGGGCCCCCATCAATCCATCCATGGCACCCGCTCCCACCATCGTGTAGTAGAACTTCCAATTCTTATACCGGACTGCAGAAGGCTGTGCGCCGGTGTAGTAGAAAAAGGTATCCCTTGCGGATTCTTCTGACTTGCCTGTCAGGTAGTCAATTTGGTTGACGCCATCGAGCTTGGTCTTCACGATACCAGGATACTTTCCGGCCATGATCTGCTCGTTGAGAGCGTTGCCCTTCTTGCCGCCGGCAATTTCGACCAAGGTGGGTAACCAATCGAGGGAGGCGAACATTTCCTTGAAGACGGTGCCCGGTTTGATTTTGCCAGGCCAACGGATGACACACGGAGCTCGCATGCCGCCTTCCCATGTAGTGAGCTTTCCACCCTTGAACGGAGTGGTTCCACCATCCGGGAAGGTAATAACTTCTGCGCCGTTATCGGTAGTGAAGACGACGATTGTATTGTCGAGTTCACCCATGTCCTCGAGCTTCTTGAGAACTACGCCGATGTTGTCGTCGAGTTGCTTCATGCCAACTTCGTTGATGCCCCAGTCCTTACCCCCCTTCACACCAAGCATGGCTTCGTACTTTGGCGAGAACATCGTGGTGATGTGCATTCGGGCAGGGTTGTACCAGACAAAGAATGGCTTGTTCGTCTTCTCAGGGTCGTTGCGATTGAGAAAGTCCACGACCTTGGCAGAGATCTCTTCGTCCACCGTTTTTGACCGTTCAAGGGTGAGCGGACCTTCATCCTTGCCATTCTGATTCTTCGCCGTGCCATCGGACGATTTCATCCAGAGGATGGGTCGCGGCGCCGCCATGCAGACGCCGTCCTTTGGATCGATAGCGCCAGGCGTTGCGGGAATGCCAGGGATCGGAACCATCTTCATCGGAGGCACAACGGCCTGATCGGTTGGTGACTTGTTGATGTCTGGAAAGCTGACCCCTTGCATCGCATCGAGGTGGTACAGGTAACCCCAGAACTCCTGAAAGCCATGCGCAGTCGGCAGGGAATCGGGATGATCGCCAAGGTGGTTCTTGCCGAACTCGCCGGTGTTGTAGCCCAGATCAAGCAGAAACTTTGCAAGCGCCGGAGTGCCAGGACGCAGGTACGAAATGGCACCCGGCAGTTCTGGCATCAGCATGCCGGCGCGCATCGGATGCATGCCAGTGAAAAAAGCCGTGCGTCCGGCCGTGCAGCTTTGCTCGGCGTAGTAATGCATGAATATACCGCCTTCATTGGCGAGTCGGTCGATGTTCGGAGTTTCGCCGACCATCAAGCCGCGGTGATAACAACTCGGCTGCATCCAGCCGATGTCATCTCCCATGATGAACAGAATATTCGGCTTCTTCGCCTGCGAGTAAGCCGGCATGACGGCACACATCAAGGCAGCCATCGCACCCAGACCGCTGATGAGCAGTCGTTGTTTCAAGAGGTTCATAACAGTTTCTCCTTAGTTGTTGTTAGTACTGATAGAAATTAGGTAGTAGTGTAGCAAAAAACTCACCGGCCATCAGGGATGTCACTTCACGGAACATCCTCAGCTATCACTCCTATAAACAGATTGCCGTCGGTATGCCAAGGGTCGCCGCCGCCGTTCTTGCCTTCGAGTTGTTTGTGAAAACCATAGTCGATGGAATGAGAGGCGAGCTCGCCGGTTTTTTCGAGGCACTCAAACAAATAGTCTCGCTCGACATCGACGTCGGGTGCGGTGACGTGTGTGATCTGGCCGGTGGTGTGGCTCAGGCCGACGCGCTCGTCGTAAACGGCCGAGCCGATCCATTGTGTTCGGCCAGAGGTGCTCTCGCGGTCCATTTTCCAGAGTCGCACATGGTGCCGGTGTCGCGGGTTGTCGCCGACCGGTTGTTCAAAGGCCAGGTCTTCTTTACGGCCAAAGAGATAGAGGCTGCTGACGGGAGCTTCATCGTCGGGGCGAGAGAGTACCGAGTCGGCGGCGATTTCTAAATCGCTGCGTACTCCCAGTGCTGCGGCTGGGTACCACTTGGCAGCTTTAAAAATTTGTTCGACTTGATCCAGGCTACCGACCAAGCCTACGTTCAGTGGATCGCCCGGATGATGATCGCTCGTTTCAGTGATGCGCGGGCTGTCGTCGAATGCTGGATGATGTTCCGCATAACGGTCCCAGGCGAAGGGAACTATCAGATAGGCCGCGAGAAACCAAATGAGAACAAAGACAGCCAGAAGCCTCACGATCTTTCTGAGGCGAGACCGAGAATGCGGTACCGTGATTTCTGTTTCGTCTTCCACGGTCGTAATTCGAGTTGAGGGGATTGATTTCGCCTATCGACCGTAGCTTATCCCTGTTGCCAGGGATTGCAAGGGATTTCGTGTCGAATTTATGTCAAGAGTTGCATCGAGGTTTAGCAAATCTTATAGCCAATCAGGGCGTCCACTGCCCCGCCGATGTGGCATTTCGAACCCTCCTTATCATTCTGATAGGTGGCGCCCATCCTAAACTTAACCGGAATAATCAGCACAGTTTACCACATTTGTCTCAAGCTGCAGGGACTGGGACCCGGTTCGGTTATGCCGTCTGTTGCAGTTCTGCCGATAGTTTCGTTGGGTAGTTTCATGACGAAGCTACCGAGGGGAGCGATCGTATGGACTATGCGGCAGAACGCCAAGGACTCAGCGGACGAGATCACCACTCCGCAGGTATGATGCTGGGAGTGTTCGTGGTCGTCTTTCTGCTAGCCACTTGCGGCTGCACGTCGCTGCCTGATTGGCTCCATAACGGTCTGAAAGTCGGACCGAATTATGTGAAACCGATGGCCCCAGTCGAATCACACTGGATCGACTATGGTCGCGACTCCCGCATCAGTGAGGCACCTGTTAACACGTGTGACTGGTGGACCGTCTTCAACGATCCAGTACTGAACAGCTTAATTGAAACGGCGGCCAGCCAAAATCTCACGCTTCGAGAAACGGGTACCCGCATCCTGCAAGCTCAAGCGGCTCACGCCATTGCCGCGGGAAATCTGTTCCCACAGGCGCAGCAGGCATTCGGGAGCTACGATCATCTGCAACTCAGTGAGACGATTGCCAACTCGCCACCGATTAAGAACTATGACTTGCTGTCAACGGGGCTAGGGGTTTCCTGGGAAATCGACTTCTGGGGGCGGTACCGCCGGGCGCTGGAATCGGCCGATGCCTCGCTGGATGCCTCGATCGAAGGCTATGACAATGTGCTCGTCATCTTGCTCTCGGATGTCGCCGCGACTTATGTGAAGATTCGCACCCTGCAAGAAGAGTTGCGATTGGTCAGAGAAAATGTGCGATTGCAAGAAGAAGCGGTGACTATCGCCGAGGCCCAATTCAATGCCGGCCAAGCTGACGCGGCAGACACTTTGCAAACTCGCAATAATGTGGAACAAACCGAGGCACTCATTCCCCGGTTCGAGGCTGCCTTGCGGCAGGCAAACAATGCGCTCTGCGTCTTGCTGGGCATACCGCCGCGCGATCTGGTGGCAGAACTTGGCGAGGGCCCGATCCCCTCTGCCCCGCCGGAGGTCGCCCTGGGCATACCAGCGCAGCTATTGCGCCGCCGACCTGACATTCGCCAGGCAGAACGGATTGTCGCTGCCCAATCGGCGCTGATCGGTGTGGCGGAGGCCGATCTGTACCCGTTCTTCTCGATCGGCGGTACACTCCAATGGCAATCGCAAAACTTGAGTAGCCTATTTAATTCCAACAGCTTCGGCGGATCGACAGGCCCTTCGTTTGGATGGAACGTCCTTAACTATGGTCGGATACTCAACTCCGTGCGGCAGCAAGAGGCCGTGTTTGAACAAGCAGTTTATGCTTACCAAGGGACGGTGCTAAGTGCCCAACAGGAAACTGAGGATGCCATCGTGGGATTCCTCAAAGCACAGGAGCAGACCGCCAAACTGCAGCTTGCAGTTCGCGATATTGAGGAATTGAACCAAGTGCTACTCACGCAAGCCAATGCCGGGGCCACCGATTTCAGTCGAGTATTCGTGGTCCAGGCCGCGGCCACCGAACAGATGGATAGACTCGCCACCAGCCGAGGCGAAATCGCCTTGAACTTGATTCGCATCTATCAGGCTTTGGGGGGTGGCTGGCAAATTCGGTTGCAGTCGCCAAGTAATTTCCCGATACCTGTGGCGATCGAAGCAGACGAACCGATCGAAGTGCCGCCGATCCCCGAGCCACTCCCGAACCCTGCAGATTTGCAGTAGCTAGACAACTAAACACCACTAAGGGATTAAACGCAGAGACCGCCAAGGCGCAGAGCTTCGCAGAGATAGCTCAACAGCATCATACAAATACACGCCTCTGCGCCTCAGCGAACTCTGCGTTTTCAAAAACAAAGTTCACACACCTATTTGCCCAAAATCAGAACACGCTTCAGAGAGCGAGATTTCTTGTTATGAACCTCACCACTCAAGATTACCGTACAAGCAAGACTCTGTGGGGACTTCTGGCAGGTCTACTACTCGGCTTTGCCACGCTACCGACGGAAGTAGCTGGTGATGGCGTGCCACAGAAGCCATGCGATTGCAATTGTCGCAGTGGGCTGATGCTTTGTTGTCCAGACGACTATTGCTCTAAGCCGATGCCGTGCCTGTACTGTCCACGGCTTAGCTGCTGCCCGAGTGATTACTGCACCAAGCCCCTGCCCTGCCTTCGAGCTCCAGCCTTATCGTGTTATGGGGATGATTATTGCCCCAAGCCCATGCCACGACTCTGTTGGCCACCTTCTCCGGTGCGCTATAGTTGCGGAAAGTAACTAGATGTGGCGACCAATTGAGCCGGATTTTACGGTAAGCATCTTTTCTAGCCGAACACTCCCGAAAGAGTCGAACACCGGAAAGTCTGAAACTGCCGTCAACGAGTCCCTCTTCAAGGTCTTGGAGTCAGTCGAAATCCGCTGAGGTGGTCAAGCCCGACACGCCCTATTGAAACCGGTAGCTGCAGGAAGTTGATGCATCCGCCGCGCTTTCGAGAAACCTGTAAATGCAGGCGGTGGAGAAAACCTCAGCAGCTGGGCGACGCGATTCTCTCCCGAAAAGGATGGCAGTAGTGTCGCCTGTTTTCGGATCGAATGGGCATCGTGGCGGCTACGCGTTATCAGCCGGCAACGGGTCAGCGGAGTGAGCAGAGTTGGCGGTGAATGTTAGCGCCCAAACGAACGCGACTGCGAGACCAAGACAGAAAACTTTCATAGCTTGGCTTTCGGGTATATGGACCAAAAAAAGGGGGTGCAGTCTGGATCGACCGCACCCCCCAGACGATCTGTTTACTCGCCGCCGACGGTCATGTTCTTGATCTGCTTTTCTAGTGACTCAAGACTCCAGTCGCCCGGCGTCTGGCTGGGCGGAAATTCCTTCATGCTCGTGAGGAACTTGCTGGCGACCACCTGCATCGGTCCGAGCACATAGGCACGGTCGATCATCCAGTCGTGGTAGGTGTTTGAGTTCCCGTACGCCTTTTCGAACGGGTCGCGGCGGAGGTTGAAGAGCAGCGGCATTCGTAGATGAACCAAAGGCTCGCGCCATACATCCAGTTGATGCGCACGGTTCTCCAGGTAGGTCGCCTTCCAGTCGTCATAGCGGACGGACATCACGGCGCCATCGTCGCCGACATAGATGAACTCGCGGCGGGGCGACTTGTCGGTCTTGCCGCTGAGGTAGTCGATCAGGTTGTACCCGTCGATGTGGTTCTTGTATTGCCGCCCATTCAATTCGGCACCCTTGAGGAGCTGTTCCTTGATGTCGGGATTGCCAGCGGCGGCAGCGAAGGTCGGCAGCCAGTCTTCGTGCGACACGATGCCGTTGAGCGTGACACCTGCCGGGAAGTGACCAGGCCATTTGACGAAGCAAGGCACGCGGAAAGCGCCTTCCCAGTTCGAGTTTTTCTCACCATGGAAGGGGGTGGTGCCGGCGTCAGGCCAGGTGTTGTAGTGCGGGCCATTGTCTGTGGAGTACATGATGATGGTGTCATCCGCGAGGCCGAGGTCGTCGATCAGTTTAACGAGTTCGCCGACCAAAGCGTCGTGTTCGATCATGCCATCAGTGTATTCGTCATTACCCGGATGGCGGTGCTCCTTCCGCACGTGGGTGCGAAAGTGCATGCGAGTTGCGTTCCACCAGCAGAAAAAGGGCTTTCCAGCCGCGGCCTGGCGCTTGATGAAGTCCTTTGCCGCGGCGTTGGTCTCATCATCGATCGTCTCCATGTGCTTCTTTGTCAGAGGTCCAAGATTTTCTATGACCTGACCGCCCTGGCCATCGGCCTTGGACTTGATCATGCCACGTGGTCCGAAGACTTCGCGAAATGTCTTGCCGTTGGCCAGGACCATGTCACCGGGATAGTCCTCGTTCTCCGGCTCTTCCTCAGCATTGAGGTGATAAAGACTGCCGAAGAACTCATCGAATCCGTGCACGGTTGGCAAGTGTTCGTCGCGATCTCCCTGGTGGTTTTTTCCGAACTGCCCCGTAGCATAGCCCTGGCTTTTTAGAACCGTGGCCATGGTGCAGTCGGTCTTCTGCCAGCCTTCGGCGGCGCCGGGCATTCCCACCTTCGTCATGCCTGAACGAACCGGTACCGAGCCGCTGATAAATGCGGCGCGACCGGCCGTACAGCTCTGCTGCGCGTAGTAGTCGGTGAAGGCGACGCCTTCCTTTGCGATGCGGTCGATGTTGGGCGTCTTGTAGCCCATCATGCCACGGTTGTTGTGGCTGATGTTCCACGTGCCGATGTCATCTCCCCAGATGACGAGGATGTTTGGCTTATTTTGAGCTCGCGCGGCACTACATAGGACGAGGCACATAGTCATCGCGACAAAAGGCCGCAGTACGCTGGTGATCATGACAGGTATCTCCGTGGTCCAGATGAGTTGAGTCGACTGACGATGAACAGCGGTGGGGTGCAGCACCTGCCACCCGGCACACGAATCGCCGAATTATAAACTTAACTCGCTCTGCTTGCCTGTCAACATTCCCTCCAGTAATCTTTATTGATATTGTGATTCCCGTAGGGTATCACGTGATAAATCAAGCGAATCCCCGGAGTGAGTTCGATGGCGGAGCCAAAAGATCTGCGAAATCTCGTTGCTGTCTATGAACACTGCCACTTTGGCAAAGCGGCCCAAGAAACAGGACTCAGCCAGCCGGCAATCACGAAGTCGATTCAACGTCTGGAGAAGGAATTCGGCTTAGCTCTTTTTGACCGGTCGCGATCTCACGTCGGGCCGACCCCGATCTGCGAGGCTATTGTTTCACGCGCGAATTCCGTTCTCTCCGGGTTGGAGAACTTGGACCAGATGGTTCGTATGTTCCGTGGGCTCGAAGCCGGATCGCTGACCATAGGTGTCGGTCCGGCGATGTCCGAGTCTTATATTACGCAAGCGATTGGCTCGCTGGCCCAGGACCATCCTGGAATTCAAGTGGATGTCCGGGTCGACCACTGGAAGCAATTATCGGAGTGGATCATTTCCGGAGAGATCGAAATACTTGTCGCCGACCTCGCAGAGGTAGCGGACGATAAACGTTTTGTTGTATCGCCCCTGCCCGCTCAAGAGTTTATTTGGTTCTGTAACAGTCGGCATCCTTTGGCCGAGAAAGAACGGGTGTCGCGTCACGACCTATTACAATATCCGCTGGCGACGCCTCGGATGCCTCCTTGGGCCATCGGGTGGTTCCATGCTGTGCTTACCGAAGAGGAACGGAACAGCGGCAGTGTGCCCCTGCCAACGATTCGATGCGAAAACTACTCAATGCTGAAGCGCATCGTTTTAGACAGCAACTGTGTGAGCGCTGCGTTGGCTGCTACCATCCGACCGGAGGTGCAATCGGGCTTGTTAACCACTCTACCGGTCGATGCCGCCTCGTTAACGACAGAGGCCGGCATAGTACAGTTGAGCGACCGAACACCATCGCCATTAGCGAATGCACTCGTCAACAAGATTGTTGATTTAGCTGCCGTTGAGCATTAAGCAAAGTAATCAGTTTCCGCGACCGACTGCGATTTGATGCTTGGCAACGAGCGTGATGTTGGAGCATCCGCGGCGACTTCAAGAACCGGCGAATCGCTGGCGTTGGCAAGGATCTAGAATTGCTTTGGGCCGTGAGAGCACTCCCTGATTCTCGCTTGGATCTGTGTTGTCGCCAAAGGTAGTCTTCGAAACACTTAAGGCTCCGTCTCGCTATCTAGCGGTCGCATTCACGCTCACCGCCGAAACGAAATTCAGCGCAGCGGTCTCGTCACCTCCTTCAGTTCGCCAGATTCAGAACTCCGGTCGGTTGGACCACCCGCCTAGGCGAGCGCCTTTCGTAACTCGCAGCGGTCTCTATTCAACAGGGACACCTCATGCAGTTCTCCTAACTCCTCCGACGCCGGCTATGTCTTTCCATATAATCCTGTTCTATTACTCGTCACACACAGTGTCTTGCGTAACGAATAATTCGGATAATCGGATGAATCGCACTTCTGCGACCTCGCTCCTTTAGCAATCTATAATAGAGGGGTTAAAAACTATCCACTGAACAGACTCCGGGGGCAACTTTGCTGGTAGCTGCGCTAGACATCTGGGATTATCTCACGTTCTTGGCGTTTTTTCTTTGTGGCATTGGAATTCTTGGTGCGATCGTTCTAGTTCTCGGTCTGCCAGGACGAATCGCCTACGCGAGAAAACACCCCGAGGCAGAAGCCATTGATATGATGGGCTGGATAGGATTCCTGGCCGTCGTTCCGTGGGTCCAGGCATTTCTTTGGGCGTTTAAACCAACCGATGTCGTCGATATCCGGCGATTTCCAAGAGAAGAGCAAGCGGCCCTCGAAGAGGAAGCCCGCAAACATGCTGAGGAAGCGGCGCCCAGGCGACGACCTCAGGCACCGACTCCTCCCGCCGATTCCCCAGAGAGCGAGTAAAGGTGGTACGTCATGTTTCTTGGTTTGGTCATTACATTCACTTACATCGCCTTCGTGTGGTTGATCTTCTTCAAGCTAAAGCTGCTGAGGTTCACCAAACCGTGGATCGCGGTTTCGGTCGTCTTCGGCTTGCATTTGCTCTTGATCTTTCTCATTGGCTTGCGTTTCGTGACTCCCTATACGAAGCATGCGAAAGTTGTGCAGCATACGATCCAACTCATCCCCCGACTTCCCAACCCGACGCTCGTCACCGAGGTCTTGGTAGAGGCAAATGAACCGGTCAAGAAAGGCCAGCCGCTGTTTCAGTTCGACCGACGACCGTATCAGTACCAAGTCGATTCACTCAAAGCACAGCTTGCTCAGGCGAAGCAGAACTACTTGGAACTGAAGGCCTCGCTGGATGCTGCGGATGCCACGGTCGCCGAAGCTCGCGCGAAGAAGATCGCCCTTCAAGCAACCCTCGAAGCCGCTACTGCATCGGTGGCGAAGGCCCGCGCGGAACAGGAATCACTCAAGTCCTCTCTCGACGGAGCCAAAGCTAGCCTGGCCAAGGCGAAAGAATCAATGGCCTATGCAAAGGAGGCCATGCAAATTTCGGAGACCGTCAAGGAAGACAACCCGGGAGCAATCAGTGCTCTTCGCTACGATCAAGCGGTGACCCATCTTAAGGAAACAAAGGCTGCTGTCGATTTAGCCCAGGCAAACGTAAAAAAGGCCGAAACTGACTACGAACTAGAAGCTGTGGCGGAAATCAATGTTGCCGTGGCCAATGAAGCACGGGCGCGCGCAGCGGCTGGCCCCGAGGCCGATGCTGCGATCACCGTTGCGGTGGCCAATCAAACAAAAGCTCGGCTGGAGTACGAAGCACAAATCGATGGGGAAAATACCGAGGTCGCCCAATTCGAAGCAGAGCTAGCCGAGGCCCAGTACTACCTGGACAACACGACGATGGTGGCACCCGCGGATGGCTATCTCTTCAACCTGCAAGTCCAGGAAGGAATGGTTGCCGGTATTATTCGCGTCGGTGCCATCGCCTCGTTCGTCGTTGATGCCGATCGCTATGTACTCGCACCCTATACCCAAGAACAGCTCAAGTGGGTAAAGCCCGAACAACCGGTTGAGCTTGCCATGGATCTTTATCCCGGACAGATATTCAAGGGAACCGTGAGCGAAGTGTGGCAGGGAAGCGGTGTCGGCCAAATGTTGCCGAGCGGAAGACTACCCAAGTTTCACCCTTTGCCGCCGGAAATGCCTCAAACGATGTTTGCCGTCCAGATTAAGTTGGACGTCGAGAATGAATCGATGTTTCCCATCGGCACCCAGGGAGCAGCCGCAATTTACACCTCACAAGGAGGCTGGGCTGCCCTGCGGCGAATCGGTATCCGCGCCTATACCTGGGGGAACTGGCTCTACCCACTCGATCTCTAAACGCGCACATCTACGCACCGCAATTTCAATTGCGATGCGTAGTTGTCTACGGTGATGTCTTATCTTCACGCGTTCAAAGCGGTTTGCAGTTTGTCTTCGTCTTCATGGGAAAGCGATGTCTGCAGAACCTTGCCACCAGTTCCCTTGAGTTCTTCCAGGACTTTATCCGGAGTCATGTCACGCACGAGGACAAAAAGTGCTGAGGTCTCGGGTTTCATCGTCTCGGCCAGATCTTTCATGAACTTGTCATTGATGCCGATATCCGTGAGAGCACCAGAGATGGCCCCGGCAGAGGCACCAACAGCAAGGCCCAACAACGGATTGAGGAAAATCATGCCGACCAGAGTCCCCCAAAAACCACCACCAAGCGCACCTGCGCCGGTCAGGTTGACTGGCTGGTGAAGCTTGACTTTCCCAGCGGCATCTTTGACCGCAACTACGGCGTCTTCCAATGCAATCAAATAATCTTGTTGCATCTTTCTCAATGAAAGTCGGACTTCCTCGGCCTTAAAAGCGTCGTCATATCCGATAACTACTAATGTACTCATAGGTATTCCTTTCCAAATTTCAAGCACGGAGCATGTAGAGGTTCTGATTAAAGTAGCGGAGTGAATTGTCGACAACAAGACGGTTGGTATCTAACTCATGGTAACGGCAGATAATACATCCATTTCTTCATACGAATCGTAACCTTGCTGATCATGGCAAACGGTTTGCCCCAATCGGTGTAGATCGCAACTGCTCCGGCGGCACCCATTTCCAGCTGATCGGCAGGCTCTCCTTCGTCCAAGCTGATTTTGACGGCCAAAAGGCCCGGTGATCCGATTTCAGCGGCCGAGGGAAGTTTTCCAGTGGTAGTAAATTGGCCTTCTCCCGTGGCCTCAATCACGTTCACTACCTTCCCGCGAAACAACTTGCCCGGCTGATTCTTGAATGCCAATTCTACCGGATTGCCGGGTTGCACATGAACCAGCATCTGCGCTGGCAGTGATGCGGCGATCATCGTTTCTTCCGTGTCGATGAAGGTGCCTGCGGCTGCGAAGGGCATTGCCGTGACGTAGGTCCCCTCTCGAATTTGCCAATCGGTGATAAACCCATCAGTCGGCGCTCGCACAGTGCAGCCTTCCAGATTGAATTGGGCTGTATCGATCTGTGACTGGATAACGCCAATTTGGTCCTTGCCTGCGACAAGCGCAGCACCGGCTTGATCCTGACTGGCCTTGGCTTTTTGCAGCGAGGCTTGGGAAGCGGCCAGGGCTTCGGTAGCCTCAACAAGTTTTAGCTTTGAAATCGCTTGGGGGTTCTCTTTGTTGATCGTAACCGACACATCAGAGGCCGCTTGCTTAGTGGCCACATCGGCTTCCGCTTGCTTCACCGCAGCCTCTGCAACTTGAACGCTCGCTTCTAGCTGCATTACATTACTCTTCGCCGCAGCCAATTGGGATTTCGCCAAAGCCAGTTGATACTGATAGGGCTCTGGATCGATCTCGTAAAGCACGTCCCCCTTCTTGAGCGGCTCATTCGGTTCAGCCGGAATACTGATCACTTGCCCTTTCACGATGGGAACGATCTGTACGACGTAGCGGCTCACCACGGCTCGAGTGGAGATCGGCGCGGCCAAAGTCCATAGCACAACTGTAGAACCGATCATCGCAACGCCAAGAACCACAAAACCTGCAATGGGCCAGGGGCTAGGTTTGACCTTGAGGATTTTGAATACGAGTACGATGAGGGCCACGTACACAATCGTCATTACAGCGATCATGAAACGGAATCTCCTTCATTCGCGGAGCGACTGGACGGCGGAGCTATGAACGCCCAGACAAACGCTAAGGGCCAAAGTAGACCCAGCGTGACCAAACTTATCCAACTGGCAGCGTTGACGGCATCCGCGTGGGGATGATTTCGCGCTCTAGCAATCTTCCCCGGGAGCGAGCCCAGTTCCACAACGATCACAACCACCGCCGCTACCAGTACGGCTATGACGAAGAAGGCAAAATAATCAAATCCGTCCATCTAAGTCGGGTGGGCACCGCCCACCAAAATGATTGATTGGGTTCAAATATCGTTGGTGGGCGGTGCCCACTCTACGGGAATCAGCTCTTGGTTTGCGAGTCGTCTGCCGGCTGCTTCAAACGTACAAGCGTCCATTGTTGGGTCTTGTCCTTGCTTTCGTGGACGAGCATAGTCGACTCGTCTTTGGTCAAGTTGTAGAGACCCGTGTCGAAAATGATGCTCTTCTTGTTGTCGACGACCCAAGTGACTCGCTGGGTTTTCTTGTCGACGGCACCCGACACTTGCTGCACATTGTCATCGCCCGTGTTGTAGTAATTACCGCGAAGTATTCCCTCCTTATTGACGGCAAGTTGGAACGTCATCTTGCTCGACTTTTCACCGGGGGGAATCGCCTCAAACACACCCAGCGGTAGCCACTGTGGGTTGTCAGCACTCGCCGAACTATCTTCCTGCACGTTGGCCTGTTCGCCCGTCTCGGCAAGATCAGCGGCCGATTGGTAGTACGCATCGGCAGATGCAATTTCCTGTCCTGCTAGATAGACATTGTCGTCGTCATAATAAATGTTTGATCCATAGTCGTAGCTCATCGCAGGCCATTCCGTACCATACCAGGCGTTGATGCTTCCCCAAGTAGCGGCTGTCCAGACACCTGCTGCGAAGCCTCGAGCATACCAGGCACCAGGATAACGCGCGTACCAATCACGGCCGAATGCGCCCCAGTGGTCGTAGTTCGTTCGTACAAAGTTGCCCTGCACACGCATGTCGGCTCTCGAGCATCGCCACGTGCCGGCGCCACGTGAGTCGGCATAGAATCCACCTCGCGAAGCCTCGCCATGAGCAGCCATGCCGCCGTCTGCACCTCTGACGACCGTGCCACTGGCTTCGCGTGACCCGCCCGCCACCCCGCCAGGTCCAGCAGCGATACCGCGTTCGCCTGCTTCACCATGGGCAACAGTATTTCCATCGGGGCCTTTGACAACGGTGCCGCTTGCTCCTCGCTCACCAGCTGCGCCACCGCGGGGTCCGACTGCGGCACCACGTTCACCGGCTGAGCCATGGGCGATTGTGGCTCCATTGGGTCCGTGCCAGACGTTGCCCTCAGCTCCCCCCTTGTGTTCTGCTGCTTGATCAAAAGAAGTCAACCCATGCATGCTGCCGCCAACAGCGCCGTGAGAGTCGCGAGAGCCGGCAGCCGAGATTCCTGAATCAGTCGGCATTCCCAAGAACGAATTGAGTCGCGAAGCCGAAGGGGCTCCGCCACGCATGCCGCCGAATTCTCCGCCTCGTGCACCTTCGCCACCTAAAGCTGGTCCTCCGGGCCGTCCGCCGGCGCCACCAAGACCTCCTGCTCCTCTCCCTTCCAAGCCGTCGAGACCACCCGCACCACCGAGGCCACCCTCACCTAATCCGCCGGGAGCTCGACCGCCCCCGCCGAATCCACCTGGGCCGCCAGGGCCTCCTCCGGCGAAACCTCCGCGAGGTCCGCCGCCACTAAAACCACCGCTGCCGCCAAAGCCACCAGGCATCCCACCTCCGTGGAAACCACCACCACCTCCGCCGAAGCCGCCGCCCATACCACCACCATGGAAACCTCCTCCACCCATACCGCCGCCGTGGAAACCTCCGCCGCCATGCCCACCCCCAAAGCCGCGACCATGGGTCAGGTCAACACCCAACAAAACCGAAAGACTCATTGCAATCGTGCACAGAAAATAGCGTTTCATCATTTGGTTTCCTTATTCGTTTTGCTGTCGCTCTTGCGCTCGATCACGATTTCTTTCGTTCTCGGCAGCGGCTCGCCTCCGACGGTGCGGTTGATCGATTGCCAAGAGTGAACGTTGTCGTCGGCATCGTAGAGAATATTTATGGAAGAGGTGGGAAGACCCTCTGCAGTTACGCCCTGAGTGCGAATCATCCAGTGGGCCCCCTGCTTGCTCCACTCGCCATAGCCATGACTGCCATCGGCGTTGAAGAACCAAGAGACTAGGTGCCCCGTGACTGGATCCTTGCCGATGATTTGTGATCCACCAGCAATAGGGCCTTTCTCGTCAGTGATCTTCGTTTCGCCACGAATAAAGCTTCCATTACCCATCCAATCATAGTCCAACTCAACTTCACTTCCGTCGCCTAAGGCGGTCCAATCGCCGACAAGCCAGGCGAGATCTTGTAGGCTCAGATTGGCTGACGAGGAAGGTCGTGAGGGCGAATCCCGTACACTTGCCATGAGCCACTGTCCGTTTTGCTTGACGTGGATCGCCATGTAGCGACCACTTGCCACAGCGGCGGGCGAGGCAATTGTGAGTTGCGAGTGCCCGTCTTCAATTGCCGAGTCGGGACTCACTTGCTGAATCGCATTGATCGCGATTTCAATCTTGGCCCCTTGGTTGTTGGCAAAAAAATCTGCGTACTGTTTCTCGATGGCTGCCCGACCGACCGTACGCGTGCCTGCTTCATCGATATATTCTCCATCCTCTGTCCACAATGCGGCAATCGCCTTGGCGTCTGCTTGGTTGAAGGCCGTGACAAATTGTCGGGCGCTTTCACTGACGGCCTGCTCCACTTCCGATCCAGTCGCTGGTGCATCCTGAGCAGTAGCCACGATCGGATGACAAACCAAGAGACCGAGCAGGCAAAACCCAAGTTTTACGATTGCTTGAAGATGACGAGCTTCCACGATTCGATCCTCACGTTGGAATTCAGTTGCTGGATATCGTCCCTAGAACCGAAGATGATTCGCTTGAGTCGCAAATCACCGGAGTCCTACGCAAAGCTAGGGGCGCTGAGCGCAATATAAGTGGCTGGCATAGCTACGTCAATTAACTCTGGTTGTCGACCTGGAGAAGCTAAAAGTCAAAAACTCCGAAAGACACTATTGGCCACAGAGAATACATCTGGCCACAGAGAATACATCTGGCCACAGAGAATACATCAATTCTCAGTACTCTGAGATCTCGGTGTCCTCTGTGGCTATTTATTTGTTGGCCATGTAATCCACTATGCTGTTCTCCTTGTTGTCGAATTAGCATCTACGGGCGCTTTCAACACGAGCCACGTCAGATTTTTCCAAATCGTTACAAGCGGTAAAGTCGGCGGGGCTTTCGTCTAGAACACTCTTTTCTGGCTTCTCTGCCATTCAGAGAATGCCGAATTAATAAGTAATCCACTGCGCACCTTTCGTATGCGCCGCAGCCCTATCAAGGAAGATGGACTGATACGATGAAAATTCAATCTGTTCGATTGCTCGTTCTTCTACTCATTGGCACAGCTACTGCCCAGTGCTGCCATGGTCAAGATTTTGCCAGCCGCATGGCGGCAATGGCCAAACAGATGGAAGAGAGCGGCGTTGTCTACGTGATAGCAGGAACCGATTTCTACCAGGGAGTCGCCAGCGGAGGGGCCAACGAAACCTTCGAGAATGGCGTCAAGATCGACCAGTTCCTCATGCTCGACAGCACCAAGATGGGGCTCTGGGAGGGAATGACCGTCGTCATCCATGCAGAATCCCGATTGGGTAACGACGTGAATTTTGACGCAGTCGCTTTCTCACCCGTCAATGTGGCCATGCTCTATCCCAAGTCCAATGAGCACGACACCGCGATCACGGGCTTTCAGCTTTCCCAAGCACTCAGTGAAGAAGTGCAGTTTACTTTTGGCAAGTTCAATGCGTTGGACATGTTCTATATGCTCTATCCGCAGACAGGTCGCGGAGTGAGTGGCTTCATGAATGCCTCGATGGTCATACCCCTGTCGATTGCCCGCGTTGCCCCTTTGTCATTCATGGGAGCTGGATTCCTGACACTAGAAGGCAAGCAGGTACAGGGAGGCCTTCTGGCATACGATACCAATAACATCACGACCACTAGTGGCTTCGACAACATGTTTGACAATGGCGCCAATATTATGGGCTTCTGGAGGTTCTTCACTGAATTTGGTGGACTACCCGGGTCGCACCTCTTTGGAGGTGTCGCCTCCACGGGGCAGTTCACCGCCTTAGACCCGACCGGCTGGGAATTCTCTCCAGGACAGGGAATTGTGGCGCCTCAATCATCGGGTGCCTACACCCTACTCTACATTGCTGAACAAACCCTCTGGTTCGATGACTACGACAAGAACCGCAACGTCACCTTGCTGAGTCAAAACGGTTATTCTGACGAGACCACCAGTCCTTTTCAGTGGTCCACCAACGTCGCAATTCAGTCAAAGGGGCTCAACCGTCGTCGCCCCAACGATGCGATTGGCATAGGTGGATTCTATACGGGCATCAGCAACGACTTGCAAAATCTGGTCTCGTCGGTCGTTGACGTGCAAGACGTCTACGGCGCCGAATTGTACTACAACATGGAAATCGCCAAGTGCTTCCACCTGACGGGCGATCTGCAATTCGTCGAACCAGGCAACGCCTCCAACGACACCGCGGTCGTCGTGGGAATGCGGGCGACGCTGGCGCTGTAAGCGACTCCCATGGTATCTGAATTCGCAATAATTCAGAGTCACTGGTGCCAACTCGATTCTGAACTCTTGCGAATCCAGCTACTTCAGTCATCCGATTCCTTTCTCCCTCCTACGTGTAAGCCGTACGTCAGTAAATGTGCGTGGATGCGCCAGAACCGATCCCAATAATCTTCCTGGAACGGCTTGAGTTCCGGGTACCCTGGAACAAGACATCCACTATAGGAGTAGTCCGTATAGCCGTCCGAACGGACTAGTCCGCTCCGCTCCGGATTTCGCGCAATGTATTCCGCGACTTGTTCGAAGGCGCCTTGTTCTCGTTTTTCCTCACGGAGGACATGGTCGTAGGGCTGGGCTTGAAGGCGAGCTTCGAGTTTTTCTAGCACCGGGTTCAATTGTCGGCGAAAGTATCGCATCGCTTCTCGCTGATCGCTATCGTCGAAAATGCCAATCCAAAGCATATGGATGTGGTCCGGCATACAACAGTACAAGGGACAGCATACCCCGAATCGAAATGCCGCATGAGTGAGGATCTCGCGAAATTTGTAATAGAAGAATAGGTATCAGCCAGCCCGTTCTGCGATCTTCCATCGTGAGAGACCAGTGGACGTACGCCTGTCCACGATAGTACTCTAGAGGCAACCGCTTCAGGTAGTCATGACGTTTATTGTTCATCAAGTCACCTCATTGGTAGCCGAATTCGCAAGGATTCAGATACCTGAGAGTTTATCTGGACGTAGCTGAATTCACAAGAATTCAGATTTGTCAGAACGCATTTCCCTTGCGGCTGAATACGCCAGAATTCAGATGCGTCAGATAACATCCCCCCACGACTGAATTCTTGCGAATCCAGCTACCGGCGCGTGCTGCCTACAAGCGTGAAAGGGGTTCCATACCGCTGTTCGAGAAGCTCCAGTTACCGCAGGTCAGCGACTGGCGATCCTCTTCAGCAGCACCCACGCGTACTACAGCCCTAGCGATGCTTCCCACTACGTGTGGTTCTTTCAAACTCGCAATCCCCATCCGGGCGGAGAGTTTTCGATCTATTCCCCCACTCTCTACGGTCCAACACCGCTCCGCGATATCTATCTACCCGTAGCAGACAAAACCGTAGACGCCGGCTTCCGCGTCTATGTCGATGTGATTCCCGAGCCGTCATCGCTAGTGCTCATCTTGTGCGCTGCCCTATCGAGTTGCAGCCGCGCTACCAGTCCGCGAGGGTGCTACTACCCCCCAAACGGCTGTTCAACTAACTTGACAGACTCTTTCAGGAACGGATTTATCGACCAACGGTAGCCACGGCCATGTTCCGAGGTTTGGCACGGGTATGATGGTTTGATCTCAGAAAAATACTCTTCTGGAGAAACTCAGAAGTTAGCGAGTCGTCTAAATCCAGCCTTTCGAGGGGTCCAGTGCTGGAAAAATTCCTGGCATTATTCGCTGTTTTGGTTAATATTGGAGCTTACTTGATTTCCCCTCACGCCATGCAAGCTGGGGCTCTTCTCCATGGTCCGTTCGCTGCTTTGCTGTTTGTCTTATGTACCTACTCCGGGCACGAATTTGCAGGGATTGAAGTACGACGCGAATCGAATCTAGTGGGAACCGGTGAGTAAGGCGAATTATAATCTGCCTTGAAAGTGCCGCGAAAAGACACTTATAGAGAGAAGGCTATCCATGTCAGAGCCTGAGAAAAAGCAAAGCAGAAATCGAGCGGGCGTTTTCGGCGTTATGGCTTTGTGCCTAACCGTTCTTCAATGGATATTTGAGCCTGAGCCCACTCCTGAGGAGCTTAGAGAACGTAGAGAAGAAACTATACGTCGAGCAAATCTGAGAACAGATCAACAATTCACAAAACCTGGAATCATATTCACAAAACGCGAAGCGGACGGGACTTTTAAAGCTTATCAATCACTACGTGTAGTGGACCACGACGGATTGGAAAAGGTCCAACTAAAAACTAAGAAGGGGGTCATCGTTTGGGAGAAGTTTCTCGGCGACTTTCCGCCTGCCAATGAGAGTTTAGTCGTGAAGGGAGAACACGATCAGTATGCCTGTGACGTTCGTCTCTACGTCCCCAGGCTGCCAAATGATACTTACTCCATAATAGTATTTGATAAAGCGGGAAATTCATTCACGAAAGAAGCTTTCTTTGGTGACGAATGAACCAAGCCGTATCGTTCGGCGGTGTGGACACCCACCAGTAGTTAGCAGAAAGCGGTTTGTCCAGCGGTCGGATTCCCCACTCTACTCATCGGAGTTGGCAGTGAACAAAAACGTTATAAGTGGTGTTCTGGCCGTCCTCGTTCTCGCGGCTGTTGCCATACCCCACAATCTGCCTACCGAAATCAAGGATCCGTATGAATCGAAACTCTTGGGTTGGCTAATTAGCCTATGGATTTCGTGGGGTGTTGCTTTGCTCGTACTTATCATTGGCTGCAAGTTTGGCCCGAAACTGAATTACGACGAATCAGCAACACTTGGCGAAATCATTCACTGGAAGCACTTTCCGAAAAACTGGCGGGAGATGCTTTTTGTACTATTATTCTTCGCGGGTGTAGTCTTGGTGTTCATTTTGACTATCGCGTATATCTCTGCTTATGGGGAGCAGGGGCATTAGCCCCTCACTTGCCGCCCTCTCTGTCTTCCATCAAGTCGTCATCGATAAAGTGCGGCGTGAACAACCGCCGAGCTAAACGGCCGCTCGTTTCTGTGGACGGGCAGATTCTCCGATGCCATTTAGCGTGTCATGCCAACTGCTGGCTGAATGAAACCTCATCCCAGGTTCAATGGCTGTATTTGCTAGTTGTAAATGAACAATCGCAATGCTATACTCGCACCTGAGTGAAGAGCTCTTCAATAACCAGAGCAGCTCTACTTATGAGCGGCATTTTCTTCCATCTATTCGGAATCGCTTCGGTAGCAAGTGCAATACTTGTGGTGCTATTGTCTTTTGTGGTTTTTCATGAAAGGAAAGTGAGGCACCACATGTCGAGAGCAGTGCCGTTTTTCATTGCGTCTCTTGCCACTGCTGGGTCTTGTGCTTTCTCAGATGCAGGGCCAGTCCGCTGGGAATTTTCGGATGGTGGCAATGGCCATTGGTATGAAACCGTAGCGGGACCTTTTCAATCGACAGGTGTCACATGGTTTGAAGCGAGTCTCGATGCTGAATCACGAGGAGGATACCTGGCAACAATAAGCTCCGCTGCAGAAAATGATTTTGTGTTTGGCCTTGTCGACTCACCCTTATACTGGACAACAGATGGCATCGGGAATTTTTTTTGGGCCTTGGCTGGGAGGAGTGCAAGATACCAAAGCGTCAGGTCCAGCATCAGACTGGTTTTGGGTCACCGGTGAACCATTTACTTTCACCAATTGGCACCTAGGTGAACCGAACGATCTCTTTGGAAACCTAGAAGAAGATCGTATTGTTTTCTTCGCTTCCGAAGGCGTGTCCGGCAATCGATCCAATCTTTGGAACGACGAGTGGAGTATGAGACGTATTAACAACTACTATGTAATTGAGTATGTGCCGGAGCCCGCCACTTACGCTATAGCTCTTGCTTCACTATTCCAGGTGATTGGCCGACCTCGCTCTGGAAATCTCACCTCATTGCTTCTTAGATCACAACGTTCTGGGTGAGTTCCATGTTTCGGACTAATTAATAGTGGTCACATTGTCGCCTGACATCTTAATTTGACAAACTGCTAACCGTTAGTTGTTCGGAGTGCACAAGCCATAGGTGAGATCGGAGCAATCTATCATTTGAGGTAAATGAAATGATGAATCAGTTATCAATGGCTGTTGCAGTTTTATTCCTTGTTGGTTGCGGCGATCCTTATAAGGCAAAGCAAGACAAGCTAAAGGCGATTGAGTTGAAGTTGGACTCGAAAATCGCAGAATTGCAGGAGACTACGACGGCTCTGATTAGGTTACACCACGAGAGGATAGAAGCAGGGAGTTTGCCTGCTGATATAGTGGGGAGAGGGTTAGGGAAAACTCCACTTGAACAAAGCAATCGTCTGTTGACGTTACTAGGCGAGAGGAGCGAAGCCGAGATTTTGCCTGCTGATTTAGAGGAGAGAGAACTAGGTGAAGATCCACTTGAATCAAGCGATCGTCTGTT